>JBIIMF010000009.1:0-29526 GCA_044338135.1 Ilumatobacteraceae bacterium
TCATCGTCGCTCTCATCGTCATCGTCATGATCATCGTCGAAATCGCCATCTTCGTGGTCAAAATCTTCATCGTCAAAATCTTCATCGTCGTCGCTGTCAGAATCAACTGATGCGCCCTGAGGGCGAGGACGATTACGTCCGCCACGCGAACCGCGACGACGCTTCTTATGGGCGTTGTTGGTCCCAGATTCTTCGTTAGGTGCGCCGTTGTCGGTTTGCTCGCCAGTATCAGTAGATTCGTTGATCTCGCTGACTGTCTCTGGTTCGTCTCCGGGCTCGGTAAATAGGGGCTCGTTCATGTTGATGTTCCTTTCTCATGCGCACACCTGAGGGTGCGCAGGGCGGCCGGTCAGCACGTCAACGCGCTCACCGTCTCGCTCAATCCATTGGTTGATTCGCAACACCCGATTGAGGTGATCCCATAAATTGCTCGCTGAATTGCTCGCTGAATCATTGAGAGGATCACTACCGGGCACTAAAACTTCGACTAACTCGGTGGGCCGAATCCCTCGGCCCGAGGTGGTGAGTACTGCAACAACTGCATGACCAACGGATTCACCAATCCAGTCAGCCGGTAACGATGACATCAGTTCGGCATCAGCCGAACGGAGTTCTAAAATTCCTGGACGAATATTGTCCAAGTGTTTTTCTCCCTTGCGTTCGCGCATCAGCAGCACCTCAGCACTGCTGTTCACACGTTCGATGGCGGATTGAATATCTGGCCCATCAACTGGTTCGGAGACCAGCATGACCCAGGTCGTCGCAACGACACCCTCTTGCAAAGAAACCTCGGTGCCAGCACATTCACGGATGCCAGTCACGCTCATTCCAACCGGAAGACTCGCCGACAGCTGATCGGCAATTGAGTCAAGATCATCAACTGTCACGCCCGAGTCTGGGTCGAGAGTGATGTCAATGAGTTCAATCAATGATTCGGCACCTGTTGGCAGAGCCAAACCAAAAGCCATTTTGGGTCGCGGCGTAAACCCAACCGACATCGCCACCGCGATACCAGCCTTACGCATCGTGCGCTCCCACATGTGGGCAACATCGCGGTGACCGGTAAAGCGAATCTTGCCCAATTTTGAATAACTCACGCGAATCTTCATGAGGCACCCACACTTGACTTGCTGCGCAACGTGACCGGGGTAATTCCGCCACGAGATAAGTCTTGACCAGTCCCCTGACTGCCACCTGCCGGCGGAACCGGTGAGGCCACGATGTGTTCAAGACCATCGCCAGTGCACACACCACAGTCGTAACACGGCGTCCAACGACAATCTTCAAGTCCGAATTCGTTTAACGAAGCCCGCCAGTCTTGCCACAAGAAGTCGTGATGTAAACCTGCCGACAGATGGTGCCACGGCAAAATTTCACTCTCGTCGCGATGCCGGGTGATGTAATAGTCAGGCGATAACCCTTCAGCAGCCATTGCATCTAGCCAACGATCAAGCTTGAAGTACTCGGACCACTCTTGGAAGACTCCACCATCGCGCCAAACGCGTTCGATTACTGCACCAATGCGTCGATCGCCACGGCTGGCTAAACCTTCGGCCAAAGACGCCGACGGGTCATGCCACTTCACATTGACACCTTTAGTTTTTGTAGCCGCATCGCGAACTAAACCAATCTTGCGACGCAACTCGGGCACGCTGTTTTGACCAAACCACTGAAATGGCGTATGCGATTTCGGCACGAAGCCACCAACACTCACCGTCACATTGGCGCGTCCAGTATGACGCTTCCCCACTGCAACACATCCGGCCGCTAAATCGATAATGCCTTGCGTGTCAATATCGGTTTCTGTCGGCAGTCCCGTCAAGAAGTACAACTTGGCCCGCGACCAGCCTGAAGCAAACGCCGATTCAACCGCTCCATACAAATCTTCTTCGGTAATGAGTTTGTTGATCACTGTTCGCAAGCGCCACGTGCCGGCTTCAGGGGCAAAGGTCAATCCGCTACGGCGTCCACCTGCAACTTTGGCGGCGAGACCTACCGTAAAGGCGTCAACGCGCAACGACGGAAGACTCACTGTCGGAGCGCCACACGCTGTTGGGTCGGGAACGATTGATGTAATGACTGATTCAATTCCGCTGAAGTCGGCTGTTGAAAGCGATGTGAGGCTCACTTCGTTGTAACCGGTGCGCTTCAAGCCATCAACGATCATTGAACGAACTTGCTCGGCGGGACGTTCGCGAACCGGTCGTGTAATCATGCCGGCTTGGCAAAAACGACATCCGCGAGTGCAGCCTCGGAAAACCTCAACCGCAAGTCGATCGTGAACGACCTCAGTTAATGGAGCCAGCGGATTGCGCGGGTAGTCCCAATCGCCGAGATCAGAAACGGTGCGCTTCATCACTCGCTCTGGGACACCGGCATACAAAGGTTTGATTTCACGAATGCGATCACCGTCGTACTCGACGCCATAGAGCGATGGAACGTACACACCAGGAATCTGAGCCAGCGCTTTCAAGACCGCCAAACGAGACCCTTCGGTGCGCCCCGAAGCTTTCCATTCGCGCACCACTTCAGTGATTTCGCCAATGACTTCTTCACCTTCGCCAAGCACAGCAACGTCAATAAAATCGGCCATCGGCTCGGGGTTGAACGCAGCATGACCACCAATCATCACAATGGGGTCGGTTGGTGAACGTAACTCGGCCCGAACAGGCACCCCCGCCAAATCAACCATATTCAACAAGTTGGTGAAGACCAGTTCGGACGACAAGTTGAACGCCAAGATGTCAAATTCGTCGGCGGAGCGATGCGAGTCGACTGAAAAAAGAGGAATCCCCCGCTCACGCATGAGAGCTTCAAGATCGACCCAGGGCGCGTACGTACGCTCGGCTACGGCGTCGGGGCGCTCATTCAGAATCTCGTACAAAATCTGCAGCCCTTGATTGGGCAGGCCGACCTCGTACACATCGGGGTAAGCGAGGAGCCAAGCCACTTTTCCGTGGCCGTGCTGAGGAACTATCGCTCCATCTTCGCACCCGATATAGCGGGCTGGTTTGCGCACCCGAGGAAGAAGCGGTTCTAGCCGCGACCACAGGGATGTCATGACTTGCGAATTGTACCGTCAGACCGCCAAGTCGGGCCGTATATCACGATAGCCAGCCTGTGGATAAACCTGCGGTGACTCCCCTACTCAGGGTTATCGCATACGGCGCATGTGGATACTCTCCACCAGGCCAACCATGATCGCGAACGAGAGGAGCGACGAGCCGCCGTAGCTCACAAAAGGCAACGGCACACCTGTCACGGGCATGATCCCCATGGTCATTCCGATGTTTTGGAAAACATGCCACAAAATGACCCCGAAAATACCGGCGCAGATGTACGCCCCGAACACGTCTTTGCTCAGGTGGCCGACCCGCCAGATCCGAAACAACAGCAAGCCAAATAGTCCGAGAACGACTCCCCCACCAATCATGCCGAATTGCTCGGCGATTGCCGAAAAAATGAAGTCGCTTTGCTGCACCGGAATGAACTTGCCATTAGTGAGCGGCGCATCGAGGTACCCCTTGCCAAACCATCCACCCGTCGAAACCGCACGTTTGGCGTATCTAACCTGGAACACATAGCGCTCAAGATCCTTGTCAGTTGAGTTTTGATTGACAAATGCAGTGATTCGCTTCAACTGATAGCGGTCGACGATGCCCGCGACCACGGCGGCGGCCACGGTCACAATTGTCAAAAAACTAATCAAGGCCAAATAGCGCAGACGCGCTCCGGCCATCACCAAAACACACACCGCCCCGACAATCAACACAAATGCCGAACCCAAGTCGGGTTGCACGATGATCAAAGCAGTTGGAATTCCGACGATCACTAATCCACCAATGAACTTCGAATAACTCATGACTTCATCACGAGATTCACTGAAGTACGCCGCGAGCGCTACAAGCACGGCAGGCTTAGCAAACTCGGCCGGTTGGAAAGAAATGAGCCCGAAGTCAAAGGAAAGTCGGGCGCCACCTTTGAGTGCACCAACCGACAACACCATCAACAATGCGATGATTGAACAGCCATACAAAAAATACGCTCGCTCGCGTAAGAGTTGATAATCAAAGGCCATCACAATGGCAAGCACGACTGCTGACGCAATCAAAAACGTCACTTGGCGCACAGTGAACCAATACGGGTCTGCGTCAACTTTCCAATATGTTGCGCTGTAAATCGCAAATGCGCCAATCACGCCAAGTAAAACCACCGTCGCCAGCATTGTCCAGTCGATATTTCGCCCTGGATCTCCGGGACCAGAACGCATATTTCCGAGACGATTTTGTGGCCGTCGATTAAGAATTGGATATGCCATTAGTCGCGGCCACCGTACGCTGCGCCGCCCAGACATCGATTACTTGGCAATGAACGTTCAGGAGCTGCCACTGTCGCGGTGATATCTAGTGGATTTGATGGCAGGACGTCGGCAACTGTCGCAGCACCAAGCGTCGCCATGAACATGCATTTCACGACCGGTGCTGCTGCCTTCGATCCGTAGCCACTCTTTTCAAGATATGCCGACATGACCCATGGTTGGTTGGCGTCAAGACTGAATGCCGCAAAAGCTGACGAGTCATTCCACGGCAAACTTGCGGCACCTTGCGCAGTTCCGGTTTTGCCAGCAATCGGCAATTCTTCATACGGGTAACTCGCGAAAAGTCTTTCGCCCGTTGTGCTGTGATAAAAGTCGTAGTCAACGCCAGGACCAGTGATCACGCGAGTTAATCCACGCACAATTGGATCCAGAACTTCGGGCGGAAGAGTCAAACTACGGATCGTGTCTTTGGTCCCGAGGTTTAATGCCACGACCGCTTTTGTCAGGTCGGCCACTGCCACCTGATCAGAGTTGGGAGTTCCAGGTTCCAACAATGCCAAAGCGATTAATGGCCGGTTCACATCGCCGCCATTAGCGAGAGCACCGTACGCCTGTGCGAGTTGCAACGGCGAGGCCGCAAGAAGACCTTGACCTACTGACAACTGGACATTATCTCCGACCAGATAATTAGTGCTTTCGCCTTCCATCAAGACGCCACTCTCAACGAGCTTCTTTTTGCTTTCTTTATCGGGCACTCGACCCGCTGATTCAAACGGTAGGTCAATTCCGGTCAAGCTACCGAAACCAAACAAACGGACTTCTTCTTGCAAAATTGGCTGACCACCACGTTCAGAGAAAATCTCTTCACCGATTTTGTAGAAGAACGTGTCAGAAGAAACGGCCAACGCATCTTCAACATTTACTTTGCCATAACGACATGCGTAGTTGCCGCCCCCACACAATGCGTTTCGATAGATGCACTTGATCATCTGGCAAGTTTCTTTATCAATACTGACCAACGTGTACTCACCTTGGTCGAGATAGTAATAATCTTCGCCGCCTGGCAGCTGCCCCGTATCAAGGGCAGCAAAAGCAACAAATGGTTTAAAGCTTGAGCCCAAGTTGTATTGACCCTGTATCGCCCGATTCACCAAGAGCGATTTATCCGGATCGTCAGTCTTCGGAAAAATCTCCGAGAACTTGTCGCCCGAAATTCCCGAATTAAACCAACGATTATCAAAAGTCGGGTAACTCGCCAAAGCCATCACTTCGCCGGTCGAGTAATTCATCATGACAACCGAACCTGCCGGCGCCTTCAAGTTAGAACAATCGGGGAACTGCGGTTTAACTGACTTGCGCTTTCCGTCTTGCGCTTGACACGTTTCAACAAAACGACGCAGACGAAGTTGTGTCTCTAGTGCTTGCTCGGCGAATTGCTGCAAGCTGAGGTCAACCGAAAGTTGTAGGTCATTTCCGGGGATTGGTTCGACTCGCTCAACTACTTTCAGAATCACTCCGCGCGAGTCAACCTCGTATTTCACATATCCGGGTGTTCCACGCAGATAACGCTCATACACCTTTTCGACGCCGAATTGGCCAACTCGTTCATTGAGGTCGTACCCAAGGTCAAGATACTGAGCACTGTCATTCTGCGTGATGGCACCGAGATAACCCAGAACATGCGAGGCGATCGGAGCAAAGGGATAGGCGCGCTTCCATTCGTTCGTGACATCAATTCCCGGGAAATCTTCGCTACGTTCGAGCAGATACATCGCGGTGTCTTCACCGACATCCTCTTTAATTGGCAAGGGAAGTAACGGGCTATATTTCGAGCCCTTTGGTTTGCCATCGGCCCCGAGAGGTCCGGCGTAACGCGTTTCCAAATCGGTCACTGTTGTTTGCAGAATCGGCGCCAATCGCCCAAAGATTTCTAGGCGGTCGGCTCGATCGCGCAATGCTTCCCAAGCCACTGTCACCGTCAGCATCTTTTCGTTGTCGGCCATGATTCGTCCGTAACGATCGAAAATTCGACCACGCTCGGGCAGCAACTTCTGAGTACGCGTTTTATTTGACTGAACCTTTTGTTCAAGTGCAGGCGCATCAACTACTTGCAAGAACCACATCCGCATACCCATCGCACCAAAAAGCAGCATCGCGACGATCCCGATTGCCGCCAAACGACTCGAACGCTTGTCAGAAGACATAGCAATAGCCTGTCATACGTTGTGCACTGAGTCTTATCACCATCACAGGAATACCTCAGCGGGAGGCGCCAATCGCTGGTTGCGTCGTATCGCTAGGGACCACCGTGCGATGGGAACGACGACAAAACTGAAGAGAGCGTTCGACAATGCGACCACGATGATCACCTTGGTGAGTCGCGATGACAACCACCCCTCGACGCCGATCCAATTTGCAACGATCGGCAACACGAAAGTCGCTAGCCCACTCATGACACCAACCACTAAGGCATTTAACCATTTCGGATTTTCGAGAGCACGCGAGTGAAGATATCCAGCCGCCCAACCAGCAGCTCCGTACACCAAAGCCGACAGACCAAGCGGACTCGTGAGGACAAGGTCAAACATCAACCCGAAAACAAATCCTGCTAATGCTCCATTTTCGGAACCACCAGCCAAACCCGCCGCAATTGATAACGCCAACATTATTTGCAGAGCAACACCAAAAATCTTCACCTCGGCAAAGAGGGTTGTTTGCAACGCCAATGCCGGCAAACCCACGAGAAGTAATCGTGTGAAAGGCTTGTTAAAGAAATTAATCACGGGGCACCCGTTGCGACTGGCTGATACAACAAAACGCGCACAAAGTTCAATGCTGTCAACTTGGCAGTTAACCGCACTTCAAGGACCGCACCAGAGGTACCAGTCCGTTCAACAATTTTGATCACTCGTCCGACCACAATCCCTCGCGGTGCCAAACTTTGCGAACCACCAGAGGTGTACACCAACGCACCAACTTGAACTTCTCCAAATCGAGAGTTCTGGTCGATGAACTCGACAACTGGTGCATTATCGATTCCGCGACCACGGAAGATCCCAGTTTCAGCAATAGGAAGGTCATCAAGATTGACAGTCGTCGTTGGACCTCCGGCTGTCGTACCTGGAGCGATCGTCACGATGGCTCCAGTCGTTGTCGGAGCCAACGCACCAAAATCAACGGTTGACAAATCAACAGTTGTTGTCGGCATTGATTGTGTTGTTGTCGTGATGGCATTCGGATCAACGATTGCACTCACCGGCGGAGTTACTGGAATGGTCGTTGTCGTCGTTGAAGTTGTTGTCGTACTTGTCGTTGTGGTTGTCGTCGTAGTTGTCGTCGTCGTAGCTGGCACGATGTCGGGTTGATTCACCACCTGAACTGGAATCGCGTACAGCGAATCATTGGCGAGCAAGACCAACGAGCGATCATTGTCAACCCAGGTAATTCGTCCGACCAAGCCCGCCGCATTGACGACAGGCATGCCCACTCGCAGACCTCGATCGCTCCCCTGATTGATTTCAATCGTCTGCGAATAATTCGAAGGAGTTCCACCAATCACCTGCGCAGTGACCGATGAGATATCGGCCAAGTTGTCAATCCCGTTCAAGGCCAACAGTTCTTGGGCATCCCGTACCGTGGCGAGGGCCGCGATAAATGCACCCTCTTGTTGATCGAGCCGATCTTGAAGTCTTTGATTCTCGGCTTCAAGTTCACCGTAATTGGTGATTCCACTCCACGAATTTTCAAGTGGTCTCGTAATGACCCGCGCCGAACTCTGTATCGGTTCAAAAATCGTACTGAAAACACCCCGCATACCACGAACGACTGAGTTGCCTTGCAGGTCAAGAGTGATGAGTAAAATTGATGACAGAGCCAGAAGGGCTATTGCCCGACGTCGACTCACCGAATAGACCGGCATGAATCCGATCCCGACCTAGTCGTCACTCTGCGACAAGAGACCGCGCATCAACTCAATATTCTCTAATGCTCGACCCGAACCAATAACGACCGAATACAAAGGATCATTGGCAATATTGATTGGCATTCCGGTCTCGTGGGCCAATCGACGATCGATGCCGGCGAGCAGTGCTCCTCCGCCAGTGATCGTGATTCCTTGATGCATGATGTCAGCGGCAAGTTCGGGTGGAGTTTTGTCAAGAGTTGTACGCACTGCGTCAACAATGGCTGCCACGGGTTCGGAGATCGCTTCACGCACCTGATCAGTTGACAACGAAATCGTTCGTGGCAATCCACTAATGAGGTCGCGACCACGAATGTCCGCGGTCATCTCTTCTTCAAATGGCCATGCCGAGCCCATTTGAATCTTGATCTCTTCAGCGGTGCGTTCGCCAACTGCCAACGAAAATTCTTTTTTCAGATACGCCAGTAGCGCTTCATCAAGTTCGTCGCCGGCGATTCGCAATGACTGAGCTGTCACGATGCCACCGAGCGAAATAACGGCAACTTCGGTCGTGCCTCCACCAATATCAACAATCATGTTGCCGCTTGGTTCGTGAACCGCAAGATCTGCGCCAATCGCTGCAGCCATCGGCTCTTCAATGATGTGCACGGGCTTGCGCGCTCCGGCATATTCGGCGGCATCTTGAACTGCGCGCTGCTCAACACCAGTAATTCCTGATGGTACGCAAATCACCATTCGTGGCTTACTCCAACGACTGCTATGCACCTTTTGGATGAAATAGCGCAACATCTTCTCGCACACATCAAAGTCGGCAATGACGCCATCTTTGAGTGGACGGACGGCACGGATGTGCCCAGGAGTCCGACCCATCATGCGCTTGGCCTCGTGGCCGACCGCGACCGGCTTGCCGTCAGATACGTCAAGAGCCACCACCGAAGGCTCGTTTAAGACAACGCCTTGACCACGCACGTAGATCAGCGTGTTGGCTGTTCCAAGGTCGATTGCTATATCTCGCCCGAGGGCCAGCGGGTTACTGCGGGCCATGGCCAGAGCCTCCTACGATGTGCGGCACCTGCCAAAAAGCAGGGGTCCCCGAAATGTTACAGATTGGGGAAGAAAATACTGATCTCGCGCTCGGCCGAAGCCAAGGAATCGCTGCCGTGCACCAAGTTCTCGGTGAACAAGATACCGAGGTCACCACGGATGGTGCCAGGTGCGGCGTTACGAGGATTGGTGGCACCCATCATGTTGCGCACAACTTCCCAGGTGTTTTCGGGACTTTCGAGCACCATGGCCACAACGGGTCCACGGGACATGAAAGTCACCAATTCGCCATAAAAACCCTTACCCACGTGCTCTTCGTAGTGACGGGCGAGCGTGTCAGCATCAAGCTGACGCAACTCTAAGGCCACAACGGTGAGGCCTTTGGCTTCAAAACGGGACAAAACGGATCCGATCAGACCGCGTTCTACGGTGTCGGGCTTTAAGAGGACAAGGGTACGGTCAGACATGGACATGAAGCCTACCGCCCACTTGTCCGTGCATGCCGTTCACCAGTCAACGGTTCAGGGAAGCAGACGGCGCAAATATGGTCGAGCTGCCCCGACGACATAGAGCGATCCCGTAATGAGTAGGGCATCGTCGGGCCCAATTTCTTGCATGGCCCGATCAATAGCGGCCTCGACAGTGTTCAACGTCACTACCTCATCACACCCCAATCGGCGCGCCGCCTCGGCAACCTCTTGGGCAGGCAGTCCCCGTGGCGATGGAGCGGTGCAGCAGACCACTACATCAAATTCATCGGCCCGCAAAGCCGACAGCATGTCGAAAGGGTCGCGCCCCTTCAGACAACCAATCACCAAAAGACGACGCCCCGCAGGATCAAAATCTTCGAGGAATACCGCCGCACACACATCGGCACCCGCTGGGTTATGCGCACCATCAATAATGACCAAAGGTTGATGACCCATGACCTCAAACCGGCCAGGCATTAAGACTTGCGAAAATGCTTCATCAATCACGTCCGACGCCAACGGACGAGCAAAAAAGGCCTCGACGGCGGTAATCGCGACGATCGCGTTGTCAGCCTGATGCCGACCATGCAACGGAACCAACACATCTGGATAAATCGTGGTCGGAGTTCGAACATCAATCATGCGACCACCTAAAGCCAACTGATTGGAATCAACTTCAAAATCTCGTTGACGAACCAACATTGACGCTCCGCCGGCATTCGCGAAAATTTCAATGATTTCTTCGTCGGTGTCACCACAAATCACAACGCTTTGTGACTTAATGATTCCAGCCTTTTCACGCGCGATATCGGCACGTGTCGGGCCAGCGAACTCCATATGGTCGAGGCCAATATTCGTGATCACTGCGACCTGGGCATCAACAACATTTGTCGCGTCCCAACGACCAAGCAAGCCAACCTCAATGACCATCACATCGACTGCTTCATCAGCAAACCAACGAAAGGCCGCAGCAGTACAGATGTCGAAATAACCAGGACGTGTACCGGTGAGCATTTCTAGATCGGCAATTGCCGCGATCTGCTCGGCGAACGCCTCATCGGGAATTTGCTCGCAATCAATCATGAAACGTTCGTTCACTCGTTCAAGGTGAGGACTCGTGTACGTCCCGACGCGCAAACCGCTCGCCATAAAGAGCCGAGTAATCATTTGTGCAGTCGAACCCTTGCCGTTGGTTCCCGTGATATGAACGACCGGAGCGCAATGCTGGGGTTCCCCCATCAATTCGCACAGTCGCGAAATCATGTCGAGCGAAGGAGAGTCGATACGACCAGTTTTTTGATAACCCGCGTGATCGTCAAGATACGCCAAGGCCTGCTGGTACGTCATGCCTTCAACTTTACGACTGAAATCAACTAGCGGCGCGACGTGGACGAGCCACTCGTGTCGCTGAACGCATCACCAAAGTTGGCGGCGACTTCAACTTCACCGAATCAACATCAATGATGACCTTGGCCACATCGGCGCGCCCTGGCAGGTCGTACATGACATTCAAGAGCGTCTCTTCAAGGATTGCCCGAAGACCACGAGCTCCGGTGCCACGCCCCAAGGCCTGTTCGGCGATGGCGTCAAGCGCCTCGTCGGTGAGTTCGAGTTCAACATCTTCAAACTCAAAGAACTTTTGGAACTGCTTCAACAAAGCATTCTTTGGCTCAGTCAGGATCTTGATTAAGGCTGGCTTATCAAGGTTGTGCACTGCTCCGACCATGGGCAAACGACCGACGAACTCGGGGATCAAACCAAACGACAGCAAGTCTTCGGGCAAAACCTGCGCAAACAAATCGCCCGCTTCTTTTTCGGCTTTGTTACGCACCGTTGCGTGAAAGCCCACGCCCTTATGACCGATACGCTGCTCAATGATCTTGTCGAGGCCGGCGAATGCTCCACCACAGATGAACAACACATTGGTCGTGTCGATCTGAATAAATTCTTGATGTGGATGCTTGCGGCCACCCTGAGGAGGCACCGATGCAACTGTTCCTTCAAGAATTTTCAGGAGCGCCTGCTGCACACCTTCACCCGAAACATCGCGAGTGATTGACGGGTTCTCGCTCTTTCGGGCAACTTTGTCAATTTCGTCAATGTAGATAATGCCTGTTTCGGCTTTCTTGACATCAAAGTCAGCAGCCTGAATCAGTTTCAGCAAAATGTTCTCGACGTCTTCGCCAACATAACCAGCTTCGGTCAAAGCAGTTGCGTCAGCAATTGCAAACGGAACATTGAGCATGCGGGCCAGCGTTTGCGCGAGGTGGGTTTTACCACAACCGGTCGGACCAAGCAGCAAGATGTTGCTCTTCGCCAACTCAACTTCATCGCGACGCGCGATGCCGGTTTCTTTTTGGTACTGCAATCGGCGATAGTGGTTATAGACCGCAACGGCCAAGACTTTCTTTGCCTGATCTTGTCCGACCACATAGTCATCAAGGAACGAAGAAATTTCTCGGGGCTTAGGAAGTTCTTCAAGACGTAGATCGGTGGCTTCGCCAACTTCTTCTTCGATGATCTCGTTGCAGAGGTCGATGCACTCGTCACAGATGTACACGCCAGGTCCGGCAATAACTTTTTTGACCTGCTTTTGCGACTTACCGCAAAACGAGCACTTAACTATCTCGCCTGTGTCACCAAACTTTGCCACGACTACCCAACCTTTCGCCTCACAGCCTTACACATTTGGGTGCTTCAGTGGTTGGATGCCCTACTGGCTATCTGGCACAACCTCAGGGAATCAGCGAATGGGACCGGTGCGGTCAACGGCTGATCGCGATGAGATGACATCGTCGATGATTCCGTAGGCCAACGCTTCACTTGCTTCCATCACGAAGTCACGATCGGTGTCGGCGTGAATACGTTCACGAGGCTGACCAGTGTGCTCCGACAAGATCTCTTCAAGGATGTCACGCATCCGGAAAATTTCTTTAGCGGCGATTTCAAGGTCGGTCACTTGGCCGTAGCCCACTTGACCATACGGTTGGTGCAACAACACGCGACTATGTGGAAGTGCGAGACGCTTACCCTTAGTTCCGGCAGCCAGCAAGACCGCCGCAGCACTCGCTGCTTGACCAAGACAAATCGTCGCAATGTCGTTTTTAATGAACTGCATCGTGTCGTAAATCGCGAACAAGGCCGTGATGTCGCCACCAGGACTATTGATGTAGATATTGATGTCTTTATCGGGGTTTTCACTCTCGAGGTGAATCAACTGTGCGCACACCAAGTTGGCAATCGTGTCGTCAATCGGCGTGCCAATGAAAAGAATGTTCTCTTTGAGCAAACGACTGTAGAGATCGTACGCGCGCTCACCGCGACTGGTCTGTTCGACAACAGTCGGAACGTAGTAGTTGATTGCCTCGAGGTCCATGGTGTTCCTATCAGTCGTTTTCGGCGTGATCGTGTTCTGAATGATCATGATCTGCGTGATCATGATCGTGATTATGGTCGGCTTCGGAGTGACCAATCACAACATCGCTGTCCAGAGTCTTGCCGCTGGGGTCGACGTATTCAACTCGGTGGATCAACCAGTCAAGCGCCTTTGACTTGCTGATCTCGGCCGCCAAGTCAACAACGGCGTCATTGGCTTGGTACGCCGCGCGAACTTGATCGACACTAATGAAGCGGATCTTCTTGTTCTTAGGTGATCCGGCCATCTGGTGCTCGCGAACTGCTTGTTCGTTTGTGCGATCGGCCATTGATTCGAATTCGCGTTCGATTTCGTCTTCGGTGGCATCAAGGCTTTCGGCCTTGACGACGGCGCGTAGCGCTAAGTCGACCTTGACGGCCTTCTGACTTTGCGGACGCAAACCTTCAACAAATGACTGCGCATCTTGACCAGTTGCCTGCATCCACTGATCGATGTTGATGCCTTGCGACTGGAACTGACGAATGGTGTTTTCAACTCGGCGCTGCAAGTCGGCGGCAACCATCGCCTCGGGTGTTTCAATTTCTGCGAGAGCCACCAATGCGTCAGTCACTTTTTCAACCACGACATTGCGAACCTGATTGAGGCGATTCGTCGTCAGACGTTCAACAACTGATTCGCGCCATTCGGCAACTGTGGTGAAACCATCAATGTTTTCGTTCACCCAGGCATCATCAAGATCGGCGACAACGAGTTCTTGGACCGAGTTCACAGTCACGGCGAAATCGGCTGCTTCTTGGGTTCCGGATGGAGTGTCAGAGAAAGTGAACGAGGCACCAGCTGATTTACCAATGAGTTCATCGTCAAATGATGGCGCAACCCACTTCTTACCGATTTCGTATGACCAATCGTCAACAGCGAGGCCGACAACGGGCTCGCCATCACGTGAACCAACGAGATCAACGACAACAAAGTCGCCATCTTTGGCGGCACGTTCAATTGTGGTCAACTTGCCCAGGCGGCGACGCTCGGTGTCAAGCACATCGTCAACTTCTTGATCGGCCACATCGATTGCCGGCACTTCGACGCGCAAGCCGCCGTAGCCAGGAAGGGTGATGACGGGACGAATCTCACACGTCGCGTCAAACGACACGGGACCTGACTCTTGGCCTCCGACAATGTCGATTTCGGGAGTCGCGATGATGTCGACGTTGTGTTCGCGAACGGCACGACCCAAATACTGAGGAACAGCGTCACGCAAAGCTTGTTCGCGAGCAGCAGCAATTCCGATTCGGGCCTCCAAAACTTTGCGAGGGGCTTTGCCGGCACGGAAGCCCGGCAAGCGGACCTCCTGAGCGATCTTGGCAAAAGCGGCGTCTATGTCAGTGGCAAAGTCGGCCTCATCCACAAGGATCGAGAGCTTGACTTTGTTGCCTTCGAGGGGTTCACATGTCGTCTTCACAGAGAGCCGAGTGTATCGGCGAGGTGGCACAGAGGACCCACGAAGAGACAGGATTGATGTATGTTGGAGAACACACCTCAGTGAAGTCAGGAAGATGTCATGAAGTCGCCGTTTAAGCCCATCTGGAAACCCCATGCTCTGGCCACGCCCCATGCGGAGCAGATCGCCCTTCGCATCAAAGACAAGGTGGTTGCGACTACCGATTTAGCCGATGTTCCATCTGGTACCGAAGGCAAAGTCCTCCTCGCCAACGGCTTTAACTGGCAGCGTTACCGCATTCTTTTCAACAATGGCATCGAACTCGGCGACTTAGACGCTCGCCACATTGCCCCAATTGGTCGAGCCGCCAAGCGCATTGCCAAGGCAGATTCTCGGGCCTAAAACTGTTCGGCACGGTCACCGAACTCTTTGCGTCGGCCGAGCACTGTCATGCAATAACTGCAGACAAGTCTTTCATCGTTGCTTGAAAAATAACGAGAAGAAAGTGGCAGTAGACCGCCACTTTCCCCTAACCTGCGGGAATGTCACCGTCTTCGAGCGCCGCAACCACCATCTCGCTTGATGGGCGCCGCGAACGTGGTGCACGCAACAAAGAAGCCGTGGTGTCCGCACTGCTTGAGCTGTACAGCCAGGGCGAAGTTCAACCCCCAGCGGCTCGTATCGCTGAATTGGCCGGGGTATCTGAACGTTCAGTGTTCCGCTATTTCGACGATATGGAAGACCTCGCAAGTTGCGCGATCACCGTTCAATGGGAACGCGTCCGCGACCTGTACGAAACTCTCGATAGTTCGGGAGATCTCACGCAAAGAATCAACTCCATCGTCGATCACCGCCTGAAGTTGTACGACAAAGTTGGAAATGTCATGCGGGTGGCCGTTGTTGCCGCATACAAATCCCATGTTGTTGCGCTGGCAGTTAAAGAACGACGTCAAATCATGGGGAAACGTGCGCTTCAACAATTTGAAAATGAATTGAAGACCGCAAAGGATGTCGAAAACAAGGAACGCATCCTTGATTACACATTGTCTTTAGAAAACATCATCTATCTCAAAGAAGCACTCGGACTGTCGCATAACAAGGTTCGCGAAACTTTGACCGCGGCTATCAAGTCACTCTTCAACAGTTGATCTTTAACAGTTGATTTACGACAGATACTCAAACTTGCGACGCCAATCATCAAGAGCCATATCTAACTGAACTGGCGCAACCGGCGGCGAGATGAGATATCCCTGGGCCGCGTCACAACCAAGGTCACGCACCATGCGGAACTGGTCAGCCGATTCAACACCTTCGGCTACGACTTGAAGCTGTAATGAGTGGCCCACATCAATTCCCGATCGCACCATCGGATCGGGTTCGTCGGCGTTGATATCAAGGCGACTCACCATTGCTCGATCGATTTTTAATTCAGTGAATGGTGCAACGAGTAGGCGCTCGTAGTTACTCGTGCCAGTTCCGAAGTCATCAACCGAAAGTTTGAATCCAGCAATTCGCAACCGAGTCAAAATTGACAATGCGGGAGCGACGTCGGTAATTGGTGCAGTTTCGGTGACTTCAAATGTCCAACGTTCGGCTGGTGCCGCTTCAAGCAAAATCTTCTGAGCCCGACGTGGCAATTCTTCGTCATCTAAATCTAAGACAGAGATGTTGATGGAGATATCTGGCATTGACGCGAGTGCCCGATAACGCTTGCGATCACGCGCTGCCATCGACATCACGATGTCAAGCAGTTCGCCCGTTCGACCCTCTTGCTCGATCAATGCAACAAAGATTCCCGGTGAAACATCGCCATGTTCGGGGTGACGCCAACGAACCAATGCCTCAACGCCCAATGCTTCTCCACTACGGGTAGAAACCTTGGGCTGATATGCCAATTGCAAGAAATCTGGTTGCAATAGCAATTTCGCATCAATGATGACTTTGGGGCCCGTCGGGTCAACACCCATCTCAGAAACTTGTGACAGTTCGAGCATCGCTGTTTTCAAAACATCTAGCGAGAAGGGTTTCGCAAAGGTGCCTAGTACTCGCAGTTTGTGCATCTCAGCAATACGACCCGCTGTATCTAACAATGATTGGTCGGCACCACTTACCAAAATCACGGGCATTCCCCGATGCGTGGCACCAAGCTTGCTCATCACTTCAATGCCGTCCATCTCACCAAGGGAAAGGTCAAGGACAACAAGATCAAAACGCCCGACTATTGCGGCCTCAATCTCACTTGGGCTACTGGCCGACGTCGCATCAAACCCTGCAGACTCAGCGACTGCGACAATCAATTCACAAATTGCTTCTTCGTCATCGATGACAAGAACTTTTGGCGTATCACTCATGACTATTTCCATTTTCTTCGTCAAGGGCTTCGGCAATGAGCGGTGACAGTGCGCTGTACAAGTCTTCACGGGAGAACGGCTTCGCCAAAGTACGTTCGCCTTGTTCTTGCAATTCTTTCATACTCGCCGAATACCCCGTCATAAAGATCACCGCAAGATCGGGCACAGTAGCCACCGCCAGACGGGCTAACTGAATACCGTCCATCTCTTCACCGAAGTTCGCGTCTGAGACCAACACGTCTGGTTCAAATGTTTCGATGAGTTCAAGCGCTGCCTTAGGTGACGTTTCAAAACGAGCGTCCACACCCATATCGATCAACCACGATGCCACCATTTCGGCCAATGATTGTTCATCATCGGCGACAACAACTCGTCGACCCGAACGACGTTGAACTGCACGTTCATCGGCCTTAACCAAACCTGTGTGTATGGGCAAACTCAGTGTCACTGTCGTGCCGACTCCGAGACGGCTTTCAAGGTACGCCGTGCCGCCACTCTGTTTAGCGAATGCATACACCGTGGCGAGACCAAGACCGGTGCCACTGCCGGCGCGCTTCGTTGTGAAGAACGGTTCAAAGGCGCGCGCCACAACATCGGCCGGCATGCCCTTACCATCGTCAGCCACCGAGAGTTCTAACGTTTGTGATCCTGGCACTTGTCGAGCAGAAATTTTTAATGTTCCAGTCGGACCCATCGCGTCACGCGAATTAAACGTGAGATTCAAAATGCAACTCGATAGTCGACCCGCGTCAACCATCAGTTGCACTGTGGGGTCTGGTATGTCGACCTCGACTTGACGTCCCGCTCCGAGAGCTTGCCTCATTAACGGCAAGAGTCCTTTCACGAGATCAGACAAAGTGACGGCACTCTCTTCAAGAGGCTGACTTCGAGCAACAGCAAGTAACGACTTTGTGATTTCAGCGCCACGTTCAACGGCCGACATGGAGCGTGAAACAAACTTCGACAATTTCTCATCGTTCGCAATGGTCTCGTTCATTGCCATCAACTGCAGATTGCCAAGCGTCACGAAAAGCAAGTTGTTGAAGTCATGGGCCAGTCCCCCCGCTAGAGCACCGAGAGACTCCATTCTCTCCGATTGTGACGAACGCATGGCCAAACTGCGACGCTCGGTCGAATCGGTTGCATGCAAAAAGCCCACACGGTCATTAGACATTCCGTGAATGGGATACGCCTCAATTTCGACAATGCGCATTGAACTATCAAGATCGTCTTCACCTAGTTCAGCACGGGCAACTTCGCCGTTCAACGCTTGTTGCAATGCATCAATAACCAGTCGAGCGCGACCCGAATCAGGTTTCAACCCAAAGATTGCCGTGACATCAAGACCCGGTATCGCTCCCGGAAACTCATCACGGACTTCTTGGTTCGCCGCTAACACCTTCAGCGATTCATCAAATACAACTGACTTGCCAGGTGTTGCGTCAAGTGCTGCCTCGAGCAATAACTCGCGACGACGACGTTCGAGGAACAGCTGATACTGAGCATTCGCACCTTGCAGAAGTACCAAAAGCATGGCGAGACCAAAAAGAACTTCGATTCCCAACACGAGTAATGTCGTTCGATCTTCAACTCCAAAATTCTCCATGGGACTTGCAGTGAATCGCAACCGCAAGTCTCCAATCGCCCCGTCACTTGTAACCAATCGAGATGGCCGCGCATCAGGTTCGCCTTCAAGCCACACAGGTTCAACAACAGAATTTGACGATGTGGTGAGAACCTCCCCGATTTCGATACGCACATCACTCACCAACCCGCTAAAGGCCGATATTCCGGAACGTAAAAGTTCGGGTACTGAATAAGCAACGACGAAATACTGTCGAGATTGAGAGTTTGACGAACCCGACGTGATTGGGAGAGCGAAAAAGATATTCGGCTCAACAGTTGAGTCCGATACAGCAACGTCTTCGATGCCGAGCATGTGAACTTCGCTGCCCTGAGCCGCAAGCACTTTCGTTCCGTCAATTTCGCTGACAGAGGAATTGAAAGAATTGACACTTTCATCTTCGAGCCGACTCAATGATTGATCAATCGATATGGACCCGCTCACATCAATGTTCACGAGTGCAGCGACCGAAATTTCAGATTGCCCAAGAACCAAAGTCTGCAATTGCTCTTCAAATCGGCTTGGCTCTTCGTTGATCACTGCAGCAGATGCTTCGACTTGAAGGCTCAACATTGACAATTGCTCAGCAGCCGATTCGAGAAAACCTGTCTGTGCCGCTTCGACAACGAAGCTCAGGTTGTCTTCGTCTTGACGTTCCCACACTTGACGAGTGATTTCAACAGCAACCAAAGTCATCATGACAACGACGAGCGGGGCCAAAAGTTCGGCCGCGATTGATTTGTCATACCGGAACCAGTGCGACGCCTTTCGAGAGGTAATGATCGCGGCGATCACCGCCGCTATTGATATGCCGATGCTTTGGCCGACCGTTGACATCGCAACATCAGAATCAATCCACGAGACCACGAGGGTTTCGCCCCACCCACCAACGACGGCGAGTATCGCAGCCCACATCAAGAATCGCCAGATACGGGTGGCCGGCTTCACAGATTGGACCTGAGCAATGGTTCGCTCAATGACCGCATACAACGCCAGAGTTTCAACAATCGCCAACGCCGCTAGTGCGAATAACGATCCGGTTCGTCCGTCAACAACAGAATGATCCGACGAGGCACCCATCAATAGATAGGCACTCCCCAGCCCGATAAGGCCAGATACGAGAGCACCTCGACTCCAGAAAAATCCCGCTGAAACCACTAACGCCATCGAAAAACGAACATCGAGGGTCCCCGTCACGGTTGACCAGGCGGCGGCGACCGAGAACGCAAATGTGGCAAGGAAGCGCACGAATGGGGCCCTCATAGCTCGGGAACACCATTCGTGGGAGTCAGCGCAACAAATCGGTCGATATCTGATCGTACGCCGAGACAAGTCTCTGACGAGACCATTTCCGCAGGTGACACGAGGTACAATTTTCCTCCTCGGGGAGTAGCGCAGTTGGTAGCGCACCTGCTTTGGGAGCAGGAGGCCGGGAGTTCGAGTCTCCTCTCCCCGACCAATTCTCTTTCATTTGACTTTGCCTACGTGCCGTTCGGTGGCAGACCCGTGTCTTATATATGTCAATGTTGAGCATGAGCATCTCCGACATCTCCATCAATACTCTGTCTGGTCAACCAACTTCACTCGGCGGCCTTGGTGCCAAAGTCATGCTGGTCGTGAACGTCGCGAGCAAATGCGGTTTGACGCCGCAGTACACCGGCCTCGAAGCCCTGCACGAAAAGTACGCTGGGCAAGGTTTCAGCGTGGTCGGTGTTCCGTGCAATCAGTTCATGGGACAAGAACCGGGCACCGCAGATGAAATCGCGACTTTCTGTTCAACGACCTACGGCGTGACTTTCCCGTTGCTCGAAAAGATCGATGTGAATGGCGATAACCAACACGCGATCTATCAGCAGCTCAATGCCGTCGCCGATGCCGAGGGCGTGAACGGCGATATTCGTTGGAATTTCGAAAAGTTCTTGGTGAGTGCTGCGGGAGAAATTCTTGGTCGCTTCAGCCCGATGATCACTCCAGAAGACCCAGCGTTAGTTGCTGCCATCGAGTCGCACCTGAAGTAACTTCCCGACGGCTTTCACTAGTCGTGAATCCAGACTTTGGCACCCGCGGTAGGAATCAAACCTACAATCTGCGGTTTAGGAAAACCTCTCTCTGTCCCCGCAAAACCCGAATTCTATTGGGTTTCCCGAGGTTGACTTCCTAACCGTCCCCCCTGTCCCGCGAAATCCAGTAGGTTCACGGTTGTACCCGAATTTGCGTGCACACGATTTTACATCAAGCACGGTCTCCTTGCCGGGAGATTCCCCCTTATCCCTCTCGGTAGGAGAAAGAAAGATGAGCAACTGGATGTCGATGAAAGAAGACCTCGAAGACCTCGGTGCGGCGCGATCCACGATGGCAACTGAGCCGGAGACAGCGCACGTCACTCGACGACCCCACGCACGCGACATAGCGATCACCGCTGTTGTCGCAGTCGTATTGCACCTGCCGTCGCTGATACGAAAAACCGCGTTGAACAGCGACGAGGCCACCATGGCAACCGTCGCTCGCATGATGCGACACGGCGCGCGCCTGTACACGGGGGCAGTCGACCGAAAGCCACCTGGCGCATTTCTCGTCTACCGACTGCTCGAACCCATCTTTGGCACGTGGAGCCTCACGGCAGCTCGCTGGTTTGCACTCGCAGCCATCGTGGCCGCAGCATGGATCATCGCTCTCGAGGCTCGACGTCGTTGGCACCACGTAGAGCCACTCGCAGTTGCGCTGTTGTTCGTGGTCGCCTTTGCTGCGCTGCCGGCGGGAGACTCACGTTCCGTCGGGTTCGAGTTGCTCGCCATCTTGCCGATGGTCACCGCGTTCGTACTTGGCGCCCGAGGGCGCGTTCTGCTCGCCGGCATCGCCCTTGGCGTCGCCACGTTGTTCAAACAGCCAATGCTGCTCGGAGCCTTGCCGCTCACGGCGCAATGCCTCAGCCTCGCGGCACCATGGTCCCGACGGTTGGTGCGACTGGTCCTTTCGGGTGCCGTCTGTGCGGCAACGATTGTGCTTGGGCTCGCGCCGTTCGGGCTGCACAACGCCCTGTCGTGGTTTGCCGGTAACGGCGACAACTACCTCGGTGGCACCACGCTCTCAATGGTGGCCATCGTCACGCTCGAGCAAATCGGGGGGTTTGTTGCGCTCACCGGTGGGCTCATCGTGCTCGCGACAGTGGCTTGGGGCAAACGGCGCCTACCACTCGACCTCACAGTGTGGGTGATCTCCAGTTTGGTTGCAGCCTCCATCGGTTTCCGATTCGTGCTGCACTACTTCAATCAGTTGCTGCCCGCGTTGGTGCTGATGGCTGCGCCGGCATTGGTGAGTTTCGCTGTCGTGCGCCGGCCCTGGCCACGCTTCGCCGCTGTGTGGATTGCGGGCGCTTCGGCGTTCAGCATGTTCACGTTGCTCACCGCCGACTCCTACCACGATCTGCCAAATGTCGACAACGTGGCGCGGGCTGTCGCTGAGCGAACTCAACCGGGCGACAAAGTGTTCGTGTGGGGTCAGGCGCCCGAGATCTATTGGCTCAGCCAGCGCGACCCGGCCACGCGCTACCCCCACGTTGGGTTTATCACCGGCATCACACCCAGGCGACCAGGCGTTCCGGCGTATCTGCTCTCGATGCCATCGTCGGCCGAAACGCTGCTCAGCGACCTCGCCGCCAACCATCCCGCGCTCATCATCGACGCGGCGATCCAACGGGTTCGCGGTGGCGATCGGTACCCAATGGCCACGAGTCCCATCGCTGCGTTCGTGAAGAACGGCTACTGCGTCGTCGATGTCATCGACGAGATCTCGCTACTCGCTCCCTGCAAGCCGTAGGCCGGTTCACTGATCAACCGCAGCAAGTTTACGACATCGGCTATCAAGGGGTAGCGTTTGGAGCGCCACGGCCTTAGAACAGCTCCATCCCGCCCCTGTCCCGTGAAATCTCGGGACTAACCGTGAAACACCGTAAATACGGCATATACAGAAAAGCGCAATAAACGCCTGAAAATACGCAGAAATCCCTGTATTTACTAGGATTTCCGAAGCGCCCTCGGCAGGAATCGGACCTGCGACCTGCGGTTTAGGAAATCTCAAGCTCTTCTCATCTCCAGGTTAATTCTTCGACGTCGCCCACATACCTGGGGCTGTTTCGTGTTGATGGTGTGGGGCGCAGCCTGTCGTCGGGTGACAACATCAGATGCCTTGATCGTCAACGCTCTGACTTCACTGTTCGGTGGCATCTGGTTGGAGACTGGCGAGCAGGCGACGAGTCCGACACCGATTTCACTCCACAAGCAACAAAGACACTGGCGTCACGGTGTGAAACGTCTAACGACTTTACAAACCCCGCAGTTTGTACTTCATAATGTCGTCAGTCGTGATTGTTGATCCACAATCACGACTTGCAGCCAACACTTCGGGTGTCGTCAAGGTCGCAGTGTCAAAATAGTCGGCCGCATAAATCGTTGAGCCATCTTTGTATCGACGCACACTTGTTCCACGTGTCATCGGAACCCGCTCGCCCCTCGAGGTCACCGCTACTTGAATCCACTCCTGCAAATAGGTTGATCCGTTGTTGAGTTCGGGGCCAACGGGGACAAATTCGATTCGCCCTACTCGCGGCATGATGTCCATGATCCAACTCTTGATCTCATCTCGTCCATGGAACTCTCCGAAGATCGGATCGATGTACACCGAGTCAGTTGGATGGAACTGCTCGCAATCGGCGTCAAAGTCAACTTCTGAACACACCGTCACCGGTGTCGCAGCGTGACGTTCCCAATCATTCGGAGAAGGAGCATCCGGCAATGGCGCGGCTTCAACCCCCGGTGGCGGCGGCACTCTGAAAGAACCAGTGTCATAGACATCGCAAGCCCAGGTCATCCAACTGTCGCGATAGCGGCGCACACTGACTCCGCGCGACATCGGCATCTTGCCCTCGCCCATCCCCATGACTGCCATGTCAGCAACCATTTGCCACTCATCAACGGTGGTGATTCCTTCGCCATCATCAAAAAACTCTGGCTCAGACGTGGGGACGAATTCAATAAAACTGATTTCAGACATCATCGGCACGAGCCAACCACGAATGTCTTTTTGCCCGTAATTCGAACCGTAGATCGCATCGAAATAACGCGAATCAGTTGGATGCATAAAGTCGGCCATCAGATCAATGCCCGCCTTGCCCACCAATGGATGCGCCAATGCCGCCATCATCTCTTCGGGTGTCAGTCCGCATGGTTCGGTGATCAACCGATCCAAACTTGCTGGCGTCACTTTCAATGATTGCGCGAACTTCTCGGCAAACTCATCAACTTTGCTCATGTTCAGAACCTTTCCAATGAATCAACTACGGACAAGCGAACCAGGTCGAGCACCAGTGTCGGCATCGTGACGACGAGTCATCTCGCCTTTCACCAACGTTGCCAAATAGCCCTGCACTGGCTGAATCAAACGCGTTCCACCGGCGGGCAAATCGTGAAATGCCTTGGGCGGTGAGACTCGAAGATTTTCAAAATCGATCACGTTGATGTCGGCGCGAAGTCCAACCGCCAAACGACCACGATCTTTGAGTCCGTACAAATCGGCATTACGCGCTGTCTGCTTTGCTACCAAGAATTCAAGAGGCAAGCGCTCGCCCTTGTGACGATCACGGGCCCAGAACGTGAGTTGCGTTGTCGGCATTGTGGCATCACAAATGAGTGTCACGTGTGCGCCAGCATCGCTGAGACCAGTCACTGTTTCGGGATGAATCAACATCTTTCGCAACACTTCTTGACTGTCATGAACATTTGGTCCGCCCATCAACGCACACATTGCGGCACCGTCTTGCTCGAGCAAGTAGTCGTACAACAGATCAAGAACATCTTGACCAGTTGCCGCAGCACGCGAACCCAACATCTCGGACGGATCTGGTTCGTAATCAACCGGATCAGCAAGTGGATACAAGAACATCGCGGCAGTTTGGAACAACTGATACATGTTGGCCATCGAACCTGGCTGATCAACAAGCACATCAGTTTCAGACATGATCGCTGCCTTGATTTCGGGCTTCGCCATTTCGCGTGCTCGTTCAGCCAAAGGCAAGTGCGCCAACTTCATATACGTTGGGCGACGCTGGAAGGCGTGATATCCCGACAAACCAGAAGCAAGTCCGATAGGTCGCGACGACACTTGCGGATACAACTGCGCACCGGTTTGGTTTGCACTCACCACCATGTCAAGCAATCGTTCCCAAGTATCGGGCGCGTAATCGGGTGATTGCACAAGCGTGAATGTCACCTTGCGACCACTCTGACGTGAGAAGTCAGCCATCAATTCAACTTCTGCTTCAGGAGTCGTTCGCTCGCCACCAAGTCGTTCGAGCTTGCCCACTGTTCCGGCAGGAATCATCTCGAAAACTCCCCGACCTGCGCGAGCCATGGCATCAGCGATGGCCGACAACTCTTGATCGGGGGCAAAAGTTCCAGGCACGGGCGAACCATCAAGAGCACGGTGACCAATGGTTCGCGAGGTACTAAAGCCAAGTGCACCGGCTTGAACTGCTTCAGTGACAAGTTGCGACATCTGACGCAGATCATCAGCAGTTGCTTCTTCATTCATGCGACCGCGCTCGCCCATCACGTAGTAACGCAATGAACCATGGGCGATTTGTGCACCAATATCAAGCGAGTAACGACGACTCGCGATGTAGTCCATGTATTCGGGGAATGATTCCCAACGACCCCACTCAATACCTTCATAGAGCGCAGTGCCCGGAATATCTTCGACACCTTCCATGAGTTCGATCAACGACTTTTCGCCGCCGGGACGCACGGGTGCAAAACCAACGCCACAGTTACCCATCACGATCGTGGTCGCACCGTTACCAGCCGACGGATCCATGACTTCGTCCCAACTCACTTGGCCGTCGTAGTGCGTATGCACGTCAACCCAGCCCGGCGTCACGATGGCACCATCGGCATCAATGGTTTGCTTCGCCGACTCGGTGATTGAGCCACCGACTTCAACAATCACACCGTCGCGCACTCCAACATCGCCTTGGCGACGATCGGCTCCTGTGCCGTCAACAATGGTTCCACCCTTAATGACGTAATCAAGCATTTCAACCCCCCGGTTTGCGATCTTACGAAGGGTAAGTTAGCCCACTTTGAGGCCCGGAACTAGTGCTCAAGCAGTCCGGCGTCTTTTGACCAACCCCAATGCATGCGTCCATGTCCGGCATTGGCCGACAAAACGCCACCAATGGTGCCATCGGCCCACGGTGCACCCGGCAAAGTCTCTTCGAGTTGCTCATCGGTGAGTTCGGACAGCAATTGCAAACTCACCGCCCGAGCACTTGATGTGATCGCAATCGCTTCGCTTAACGAAATACCGCGATGCTCGATTTGCCACTCTTCAGTCATCGCATGAACCGACGCCATGATCTGATCACGGGTGCGGGCCTTGCCCGAATCGTCGTTGAGAAGTCCGACCGGGTTTGGTGCTCCCGATATGTGGCGACGGATCATGGCCGCAAAATTGCGCTCGATCAAAGCTAGGTGTACGAAGTGATCGATCGCAGTCCACATATTTGAGGGATCGTGCTCACTCGGCGTCAGCGGGCGATGCAACTGCTCTTCCGATAACTCTGACAAGGCTTTCAACAACCACACACGGTCGTTGTTCAGGGTTGATTCGATCTCAATGCGGTTCACTATGGGAGCCCTTCACTGCCAATATCTATTGCTTCGGGTCAGCGACGATTGGTTCACGCAAGTGGATCGGTGTATTCGGCTTCTTGCGTCGAGTACCGATATTCAACACTTCAACAAATACCGAGAAGGTCATTGCCGCGTAGATGTATCCCTTAGGAATCTTTTGTCCGAAACCTTCGGCAATCAAGATGGTGCCAATCAGCAACAAGAAAGCGAGGGCCAGCATTTTGACCGAGGGATGTGCATTTACGAAGGTATAGATCGCTTTTGAAGCAACGAACATGATGCCAACTGCGACCACGATTGCGATCACCATAACCCATGTGTACGAGGTCATTCCGACAGCTGTAATGACTGAGTCAATCGAGAAAACCATGTCGAGCAACAAGACTTGGCCAATGACCGCTCCAAAGGTTGGCACAACCTTGGCTGAAGTCTGACCCTCGTCGCCTTCGAGTTTGTGGTGAATTTCTTTGGTCGCTTTGTAAATCAGAAACAGACCGCCAACTAAGAGGATCAACTCTTTTCCACTAAAGCCAATTGACCCGATGGCGAAGAGTTCCTTCTTCAAGGTAATGACAAACCCGACGCCTAAGAGCAGCAGCACTCTCATCCCGCCAGCAGCCAAGAGGCCGACCTTGCGGGCTTTGTCCTGTTGTTCAACGGGCAACTTAGAAGCCAAAATCGAAATGAACACAACGTTGTCAACGCCGAGAACAATTTCGAGAGTCAAAAGTGCGGCAAGGGCACTCCAAGCAGTGGGGTCAGAAATCCAATCCATCCGTCCACAATAGTGGAGGTGCATAAACCGTGCACCGACTAAGCCTCCAGATATCAGGGCACTTACGATAGAAACATGCCCGAACCTTTTGACTTTGCTCAAAAAATTGCCCTAGTTGCCGGTGGAACGGGAGGGCTCGGTGGTCTTATCGCTGCCGAACTTCGTGCCCGAGGATGCATCGTCACTACTGTCTCGCGTTCTCATAGTTCTGATACCGCGCATATCTCGGCAGATCTTCGTTCACCCGAGGCGATATCTGACGTCATGAATACAATCGTTGAGCGACACGGCGCTCTTGACATTGTGGTCAATGCCATGGGAGTCGTTGCCTTCGGAACAGTCGACGCGACTTCAATTGACACCATCGAAGAACTTTTCTTGACCAATACTTTCGCGCACATCTTCCTGATGAAAGAAGCACTCAAGTGCGCCCGACAAGGTTCTGTACTCGTTGGCATCTCTGGAGTTATCGCCGAACAGAATTTGCCGGGCATGGCAACGTATGGAGCATCAAAAGCGGCAGTGCGGTCATTCAACGAAGCGCTGACTCGCGAGGCTCGTCGATCTGGAGTACGAGTGATCGACGCCCGACCACCACACACAGAAACAGGATTAGCATCTCGCGCAATCGCTGGAGACCCGCCCAAAATGCCAGCAGGTCTTGCCCCGATCAAGGTTGCTCAACGAATTGTCCAAGCAATTGCTGACGGAGAAACCGATCTACCTTCAACCTCTTTTTCAGGTGGGCTCTTCGCCAACTGACAAAATAGCCTGCCGGAGAGCATCACCGTCAATATCAACCGACAACCACATTGGCTTTTCTTCATGAGCCCGCCGTGTATCGGTTGTAGCGAATAACAACATTCCAGCCGCTGCCACCTCTTCAAGAAACTGGCTGTGGGCGGCATAACTAAATACGACGACAAACATTGCTTGCACCGGGACGGTCAGACTTACTCCGAGCAATACTGAGTCTTCGTCACGAAGTGCGTGCGATCTGACATCGCCGATTCCTTCAACAGCATGCACTCGAGCAAGATCAGCGATTAAAGGCGAACCCGATACGTCAATCGTGACTGTGGGCATCCATTGAGCATCACCTACAAGGGTGTGTCCAGTTTCTTCTGCGGCAAAAACAGGCACGCTCATAAAGCTTCCATAAAACTCTTAGTAGCCCAAAGACTCAAACATGGAGATGCTCTCGTGAATCGGCCGGCACATCAGTGCGGCTGTACTGCCACCACAACAATGAGCCGACAACCATTGGCAAGAACCAAGTGAGGAAACGATACAAGAGAGTGGTGCCAGTCGCGTCAATCACACTGACTCCCGCTTGTTCAAGCAAAGCAATCAGACCTAATTCGGCGATTCCGACTCCGCCTGGTATCGGCGAGAGAGCGATGACAACACGTACTAACGAGAACGCAACAACAGCTTCCGAAAAGGTAAGTCCCGACACCTCAAATACGACCGATGCCGTCCACATGCAACAAAATCCCGCGGCCAAAGTTCCGAGAGATGCTGAAAAAATAGTGCCCCAGCGAAGGCGTAGTAATTGAATGAGGTCCGTACGCATTTCGTGAAAAAAGGCAGTGGGCTGTGACCGCTCAATGAGTGCCTGAGTTCGAGCAAAACGTGGAGAGACTTTACCTGCCAACAAAAGGCGCAACCACGAACCGAATCGTCCCAACAGGGAAAAAAGAAACGGTGACCGTAAGACCAACCACCAAAAAACGCCGGAAAAGCCAATGATCAAAACACCGGCGATCACAACCAAAAGTTCTGTTGATGTTGCTGTACCGAGCAACACCGGAAAAACAAGAACTACAACAGGAAGACCCCATGTTGAAAATGCTGGTACAACCGCAGTGGCAACGATTGAAGTCGCAATGGTGGACTGAGGTATTCCCCACCTCGTGAACATATGAATGCGCGTTCCAGTGCCGACTAATCCTCCGCCGAGCGCTATTCCGTATCCGGCGGCGAGAGCCGTCTGATCTGCCGAGATCGCTTGGCGCAGATTGATGCCCGGAGAACACGCGGCAAGAAATGCGCCTCGAGCCACAATCATGAGCAGTGCCGCGAGCGCTAGGGGGAAGAGTGAGACAAGAGAGAGATCAATCAGTCGCTGCCAGATATCTAACAAAACAGAACGCTGCATCACCGCAAGCGAAATCACTATTGCCAGGATGAACAGGCTGCCGATCGCTTTGCGCATAAACGAAAACGGTATCTGCGTGACCCGAATTGACGATGCGACTTTCGGCTCACGATGCGACGACCCGAAACTGCTTTCTCGGCATCTCGTCAGGCCAGAGACAGACCAATGATCAGCAAACGAAGTGCCAAAATTTGACCTGATGGCCCTAAGTTTTTGCCATTACCTACGAAAATGGCGACCTAGGTTCGTGATTCTGACCTCGCCCACTAGACTGACGAACGAAATATGCGGGTGTAGCTCAATGGCTAGAGTTCCAGCCTTCCAAGCTGGCTATGCGGGTTCGATTCCCGTCACCCGCTCCA
>JBIIMF010000045.1:0-9387 GCA_044338135.1 Ilumatobacteraceae bacterium
GTGGTAGCTGCGGCACCTGACGGACAATGGCAACAACCGTCAACCACTCTTGCTCAACAGATGAAAGAACTGCTTGGTGACACCAGTCAGGGTGATTACCGAGTTCTGGTGGTTGGAGATCCCCGACTAGTCACCTCAGATCAGCATGCGTATGAATCCGGGTTGACATATGCATTGTTTGAAAATGGCGATGCAACAATGTTGAATCAAGTGTCTTCGGGATCTGATGAAGCAGCCAATTTGGTTCGACCTTTGCTTGATGCAGTTGCATTAGGTTCAACGAAACGCGTTGGAAGGTTGATGGCCCCACTCGGAATTCGTTACATCGTCATTCCTTTGCTTGACCGAGTTCATTCAACGAGTGATTCGCCGTTGCCACTGCCATTGGGCTTTCGTGAGGCATTCGCCGAACAATTAGACCTGCGCAATGTTTACGGTCCGTCCAGCATGGTGATTTTTGAGAATTCGCAATGGATTCCGCTCACTGGGATGCTGAGTGCAGTGGCTGCGCAACAAAGTAGCGAAGGTGGTTCGGACGCATTGGTTGCGACAGAGCTCACCGGTTCAATCGCCGTTCTCAATGGGACAACTAGTTGGGACAGTCCATCCCAAGAGATTCCCGCTGGTCGTTTGCATGTGGGGTTCCCATTTGATTCACGTTGGACTTTGTCTATCAACGGTGAGTCAGTCAAACCTCAAGCATCATTTGGAACCGTGATGAACTTCGAAACTGGAAGCGGTGGCATCGCCGAGCTCAAATACGCAACTCCGCTCACACGGTATATATGGGTACTGCTGCAAGTTTTGCTGTGGGCCTTCGTTGCGCTTGGAGTACTGCAACCGAAATGGCGTGGTCGTAGAGCTGGGCAAAAATTTGTATTGCCCGAGTCAACGCCCGTCGTCGTGTTGTCTGTTGATGCAAAGCCAGGTGAGCAATCATGAATCGCCGGCTCGGTTTGTACGCAGCTCTTGTTGTGATCACTGGTCTCGCGATCAACTTTTCAAGCGACGCAGGAAATCTGCCACCAGCGGTGTTTTCTAATTCGGTGAACCCAGGGACGCCAGCGATTGTTCGTGATGATCTGTCAGTCACCAGTACATGGTTCTGTGCAGGAACTTCGGCTGCTGGTGAAAGCGAAAACGGAACGTACGGTGGAGAAATTGTCATTTCGAACCCGCGTGAAACTCCGGTTTCTGGTTTGTTGACACTTCTCACCAGCGAGCAAGAGCCGATCACCCAAGTGATTAATGCTGATCCCCGTTCGCAACTGGTGATTGATATCAACTCGTTAGTTTCGGCTCCGTATGCGAGTGCGTATGTCGAACTCAACGATTCAGCTGCAAGTGTTGAACAACGAGCACTGCATCCAGCGGGAGCGGCCGTTTCTCCATGCGCAAATCGAACCTCTGATCAGTGGTACTTCGCCGACGGTTTTTCGGCGGAGTCATCAGATTTCCGTTTGATCTTGTCGAACCCGTATATGTCGCCAGCAATTGTCAATATTGAAGTTGCGACTGAGGACGGGCAACGCACTCCGACGAATCTCGAAGGTTTTGTGGTTCCTTCTCAATCAATACGAGTCCTCAATATTCCGGAATCTGGATTTCGTGATGAAGAGATATTGGCAATCAGCGTGGTTGCGACAACTGGTCGAATTGTGGCCGCTAAAGATCAGCATTATCTAGGAGCGGGCAGATTAGGACACGTGCTGACTTTGGGAAGTCCTTCAACGTCCGACCAGTGGTGGTTCGCCGATGGCGAAAAAGGCGCGGGTATTTCTGAGACCTACATGATTTTTAATCCCACTGATCAAGATGTCATCGCCGACGTCGTGATTCTTGGAGTTGACGCAACAGTGACATCGATCCAACCCACAACATTGACGATTCCTTCGCATGATGTGGTGCCGTTTGATGTGTCGGCGATGGTGGGATTACCTGATGGACTACACGGTGGGGTTGTCAGCGGTCAGTCGGGTGCTCAACTCGTCGTTGAACGTATTTTGACGAGGCCCGCCGGATCAAGCGTGGCGACGACGGCAGTTCTGGGGGCGCAACTTGGTTTCCAATCCACTCGTTGGAGCGTGCCGACTTCGACGACAATCGCTATTGAAGATGTGTTGACGATTCTCAATACATCGCCCAACGACGGCGTCGTCACGATCTATTCGGTGGGGCCTGGTGGCGAAGAGCCTGTCCCGGGTTTGAGTGATATTCCGATTGCTGCGAATGGGTTGATTTCGATTGATTTGGTCGATCCATTGTCATTTGGTCGTGCGCTAGAAGTTGAAAGTGATCAACTCATTTTGGTCGAGCGTCGACTCGAGCGAACACCAACATTGCGTGGACGTAGTGGTTCGTTGGCATTTCCTGAAATGATGTAGACATGGCCGGTATTGCAATCGCGTTCGTCATTGGTGCACTAGTAGCTGTTATAGCGTTGGTCCTCCGTCGTCGGAGTGCCGTAGATGCTCCAACACAAAAAGTGTTTGTTGCTCCGACACAGATTGATCGAGGAGACTTCCCGACGGCGCAGCACCAATGGATGGTGGCGGTGTTCACTGCGCAAACATGCCATGTTTGTGCAGACATGTTGGCCAAGGCTCATGTCGTTGCCAGCAACAGGGTGTCAGTGGTTGAACTTGAATACAGTGCATGCAAAGAACTACACGGTAAGTACAACATTGAGGCAGTGCCGACCATCATCGTGACCGACGATCGCGGAGTTGTGCACAAATCTTTTATCGGACCCGTCAGCGCAACTGATCTGTGGGCTGGCGTGGCAACTGCTCGTGAGCCTCAGTAAACGACTCGTTGTCGTGAAAGCGTTGTCGTTATTCGGTGACGCTGATCGGTGCTGGCGTCGTTCCGTCAAGTCCCTGTTGAACCAGAGCATTCACTAAATCGCCGTCAATGGTTTCTTTTTCTAGGAGAGCTTGAGCCACGAGATCAAGGCCGATGCGATGCTTGGTGAGAAGTTCGATGGCGCGAACTTCTTGTTGGCGCAAAATGGAATTGATCTCTTCGTCCATCAGACGCGCGGTGTCATCGCTGTACTCACGACCGCCGGTCATGAGGTCTTCGCCAAGGAAGACATTCTGCTGGTTGTGCCAAGCCATGGGTCCGACTTTGTCGCTCATGCCCCATTCACGCACCATTCGTCGAGCAAGGCCAGTGACGACTTCAAGATCGTTGGAAGCACCAGTGGTTTGTTGCTGGAAAACGATTTCTTCGGCGACACGACCACCGAGTGCCATGCAAATGCGATCGAGGATGTAGTCCTTAGAGAAACTATGACGCTCTTCGGGAAGTGTTTGCGTGACACCAAGGGCCATTCCTCGAGGGAGGATGGTGACCTTGTGTAGCGCATCGCCATGTGGCAACACAGTGGCAAGAATCGCGTGACCGCCCTCATGGTAAGCGGTGACTCGCTTTTCTTCGGCCGACAATATGAGTGAATCGCGACGTGCGCCCATCATGATGCGATCGCGCGCCGACTCAAAGTCGATGCTTTCAATCTGGGCACTCGAGCGACGAACTGCGAATAATGCTGCTTCATTCACCAAGTTGGCAAGATCGGCACCGCTCATGCCGGGCGTTCCCTTGGCCATGGTGTCAAGATCGACATCAGGTCCCATGCGCTTGTCACGGCTATGCACTCGCAAGATTGCCGCGCGCTCTTCAAATTCGGGCAGAGGGACAACGATTTGACGATCGAATCGGCCGGGACGAAGAAGTGCCGGGTCGAGCACATCGGGTCGGTTGGTCGCTGCCAAAATGACGATTCCTTCAGACGTTTCGAAACCGTCCATCTCGGACAACATCTGGTTCAAGGTTTGTTCACGCTCATCGTGTCCACCACCAAGTCCGGCACCACGCTTGCGGCCAATGGAGTCAATTTCGTCAATGAAGATGATGGCTTTGCCCATTTTGCGAGCCTGTTGGAATAAATCGCGAACGCGACTCGCTCCGACGCCGACAAACATCTCCATGAAGTCAGAACCAGTGACTGACAAGAAACCGACGCCAGCTTCTCCGGCAACGGCGCGAGCGAACAAGGTCTTGCCTGTTCCTGGCGGGCCAACGAGCAACATACCCTTGGGTACCTTGGCACCGATTTCTTTGAAACGCTCGGGCATGCGCAAGAAATCAACAACTTCTTTGATCTCAGTTTTGACACCTTCGTAACCAGCAATATCGGCAAAGGTCGTCGACGGTCGATCGGCGTTGTACGCCTTGGCGCGACTACGTCCGATGGACATCATGTTGCCCATTTGCCCAGAGGCTCGCTTGTTCATCCACACCAAGAAGCCCATGATCAAAATGAATGGCAACAAGAGTGGAATGAGGTTCATCACCCAATTCGTCTGAGGAGTGTTGGGCTTGAAATCGACGCCTTGCACTCGAAGTAATTCACGATCTAGTTCGTTCGGGAACCCTGGAGGAGCGGTCGTTGAGAATTCACTGCCATCCGTGAAGGTGCCGGTGATGGTGAGGGTTGCGTTGTTTAACTTGACTTCACTCACCGTGCCGTTGGTGACTTGGGTGATGAATTCTTCGAACCCCAGTTTTTCGCGATCGGGACCGGGAAGAAGTTGTGGTCCGAAAATCAAGACCAAGATGAGACCAAGAAGAACCCACGGTGACCACTTGGGCATTGACGGTCGACCAGTCGGCTTGCCGTCGGGAGTTGGACCATCTTTAGGCGACTGCGATCGACCCAACTTTCGGCTGGGATTATTGCTCGACGAAGGCGCGGGCGATGGTGGCGGAGGGGGAGGAGTGGGCTCGCTCATTCCGCCATGATACGACCGAGGAGCGACACAGTGTGCGTCGGGCTCAGTCCAAAAGGGCCCATCAGAGCAATTTAGAAGTCACAATCGCCCCATCGTCTCATATTTTCTGTACGTGTCCTATCCACCAAAAAACCATGCCAATCCCGTAACTTTTCGGAATGCGTTCGTGCACTCGTAGCGGTTGTCGGGAGACGGCCCATGTTTCTTTGACTTTTCAGTACAACTCTTCGGCCATTTGGATTCATCATGTCCAAGACGAACGGGAACTGAATGTGTACGAATTGTGCGATAAGCATTGGCAACGATTTGCTCCACCGAATGGCTGGACTCTTGATGATCGGCGTCGGGCCGAAGTCCTACCTTTCGTGCACCGCTTGGCCGGCTAGGTCAGTTCATGACCCGTCCTCATCCGGCGACGAACGCCACGCGGTTTACCGTCGGCGTGGCCGTCATGGCTTGGCTTTTGGCGTACATGGCGGCACTTCCATTGCAAGGCGTGTTGATCGCGGCCACCGGTCACAGCGGCGAAAAGTCAGACCAGTGGCCGATTTCAATGACGGTGCTATCCATTTTTTGCTTGTGGATTCCTTTCGTCGTTGCACTGATGGTCGCGAGTCGCCGCTGGGGTCAGGGACGGTTTGTCAACGATTACAAGGTTCGAGCACGGTGGGTTGATCTGGCCGGACTGCCCCTTGGCGTGGCCTGCCAGTTGTTGCTTGTTCCGGCGATTTATTGGCCATTGCAACAGATGTGGCCCGATGCCTTTTCGAGCGACGAAATTGAGCAGCGTGCCCGAGATTTGTGGGATAAGGCAAACGGGGGTTGGATCATCGTTTTGATCATTGTTGTGGCCCTCGGAGCGCCCTTGATTGAAGAACTGGTGTACCGCGGGCTGATTTTGCAAGCTTTGCAAAGTCGACTGAACGACTGGTTGGCATTACTGATCTCGTCGGCTTGGTTTGCCCTGATTCACTTGCAACCCGTGGAATTGCCAGGTCTCTTTGCTTTTGCGTTGGTGCTCGGCATCTGTTTTCAACGTACTGGCCGGCTGGGAATGTCGGTGATGGCGCACATTGGGTTTAATGCCGCAGGACTTTTGCTCGCCTCTCGGTAGTGCCAAGGTGGCAAGATAGATCTCTATATGGGCGATCTAGAGATTGAGTCAACAACAACTGGCGATGAGGCCGGACGAGCGGAATCAACAACGGCGAATGGACTAGGTGCTGCCGATCGCTGGAATCCTTTTCGGGGTTGGGAGCGCGAGAGGCTTGTCGTCTTTTGGATTCGCGTGGCGCTTGTTGGAATCAGCACGATCGTTGCCATCAAAGTCATTCAGCCATCACTAGTTTTCAAAGACACCACACCCACCGGCGGAGACATGGGTGCACACGTATGGGGTCCGGCGTATCTTCGCGATCATCTGTTGCCGTGGAAACTTAATGGCTGGTCGATGGATTGGTATTCGGGACTTCCGGTGTATCGCTTCTATATGGTCGTGCCGGCGTTATTTGTCGTGATTTTGAACTTCGTATTTCCGTACGGCGTTGCACTCAAGATTGTTGCGGTCGCGGGCATCGTGACGTTGCCGATTTGTTGTTGGGCCTTTGGTCGGCTCGCACGTTTTGCATTTCCGATTCCTGAAATATTCGCGATGGTGGGATTGGTATATCTCCTTGATGAGAGTTACACCATTTATGGCGGCAATGTTGCCTCAACGATGGCGGGTGAATTCTCGTTCTCAATATCACTTTCGTTTGCAATGTTGGCCTTTGGTTTTTTCGCCAACGGAATGCAGACAGGTAATCATCGCGTCAAAGCGGCCGTATTCATGGCGCTTGCCGTTTTGTGTCATGGAATTGTGGCCATTTATGTTGCGGTAGGTCTCTTACTGATGGCGCTTTTGTGGCTTGATAAATCAAAGCTTCGTTGGTTCGTGACAACTGCTGGATCAGGTGCACTGCTTTCGGCTTTTTGGATTGGGCCATTTTTGTTGAACCACGCCTACATGACTGATATGAAATACAAAGGCGAACCTGGAAACGGTTCGTTCACTTCGTATTGGGGCATGTTTTTCGCCTTGCCGCCGTTTTGGAATGTCTTCATTATGACTTTCGCGATCATTGGATTTGTAGCCATGATTGTGAAGCGGAATGTGGCAGGAATTTGGCTTGGAGTGACCGCTCTTGTATTCGCTGCGTTCGTTTATCTCTTCAATGACAGCTTGCCGATTATTGGTTTGCTATGGAACCCGCGACTGTTGCCGATGTTCAACATGTGTCGTTACCTGCTGGCCGGAATCGGAATTATTGAACTCGTTTCGTTCATTGTGCGATATGTGCAGCATGAACGCGCCGCTCGACAGGCAGAAGTTTTTGTCGAATCCACACAGGTGAAGACGCAGTTGTTTAATGCTCGATCGATCACTGCCGTGGTGTCAGCCTTTGTCGTTTTGATTGTCCTCGGTTTCCGTTTCCAGGTACTTCCTTTCGGAAATGTTATTGATGAAGGACAGGGCGCGGAATATACGTGGGGTCCTTTTGAAGGTGACGCCTCGAGCAAAGGTTTCGTTGACGGTTGGGCGCGTTGGAACTTCTCGGGATATGAAGGTCGCTCTTCTTATGGCGAGTATTACGGTGTCGTGCAAACCATGAAGTCCATTGGAGAAACACGTGGTTGCGGCCGCGCCTTGTGGGAGAACTTTGGCGGAAACGATAAGTACGGAACCACCATGGCACTCATGTTGTTGCCTTTCTGGACTGATGGCTGCATCGGATCTAGTGAAGGTTTGTTCTTTGAAGCAGCAGGGACGACTCCGTATCACTTTTTGGCCGCCGGAGCGATGTCACAACAATCTTCAAACCCAGTTCGCGAATTGCGCTATATCAACAACGATGCTTCGGTTGGAGTTGAGTATCTGCAAGAACTCGGAATCAACTACTACATGGCCGTAACTCCGGAGGCAATTGCTCAAGCCGACGAAGTTGCTGCAAGCGGTGGCGGGCTAAATATTCTCGAAACCAGTGGCCCATGGCATATCTATTCAGTTGAGAACGCCGATGCCGTTGTTCCGCTTGACACATTGCCGGTTGTTGTCAACGAACGTTCGGGTGACTTGCGCGAACGATGGCTTGAACTAGGTACGAGTTGGTTGCAAAATCGCACCGAGTGGGGTGCACTGCCTGCCGCGAATGGTCCGAAAGAGTGGCAGCGTATTGACGTCGCAATTGATATGGCACAACGCGAGGGCGAACCCGGATCTGACTCACGCAAAGTTGATGTGGTCAAACCAGTTCAAGAAATCGTGCCGACCAAAGTTGAACCAGCAGTTGTGTCCGATGTGGAAATCGGGGACGACACTGTGTCATTTTCGGTTGACAAAATTGGTGTTCCCGTTTTGGTTCGGGTGAGTTATTTCCCGAACTGGAAAGTGTCTGGAGCGGAAGGTCCGTACCGAGTGGCGCCGAACATGATGGTTGTCGTGCCGACATCGACCGATGTTTCCATGCATTTCCAAGCCGGCTTTGTCGACCGCTTTGCGTACCTATTGACGATTGTCGGGTTTGTGGCTCTGTTCGTGATGTGGCGTCGAGATCGGCGTCCACAAGAAGTCGCGACAGACCTCTGAGCAGGCTAAACCCGGAAATCGCTACGGCCTCTGAACTCTCAGCGATAAGGTTCATCAAGTCATGTCATCAAAATTTTCACTTGATCAGATCGTCAAGGCATACGACGTTCGGGGCACCGTCCCCGACCAGTTTGATGCTGAAGTGGCATATGCGTTAGGTGTTGGTTTTGCCCAGTTCACCAAGACCAGCGTCGCCATAGTCGCTCGTGACATGCGCCCAACTGGCCCCGAACTCGTGGCAGCTTTTGCGCAGGGTTTGATGGAACAAGGCGTTGATGTCATCGATATCGGACTTGCGTCAACAGACTTGTTGTATTTCGCAGCCGGAAAACTTGATGCACCGGGTGCAATGTTTACCGCATCACACAATCCTGCCCAGTACAACGGAATCAAGTTGTGCTTGTCGGGTGCACGACCGGTCGGGGTGGACACGGGTCTTGATGAAGTCAAAGACATCGCCCAAAGAATTCTCGATGGTCTCGTGCCAGTTCAAGCCGCCCGAGCCGGTCGAACTACCGAGCGCGATCTGCTCTCAGCCTTCGTTGATCACGTGGTCTCATTCATTGACCCAGCATCAATTCGTCCGATGCGCGTCGTAGCCGATACTGCAAACGGAATGGGTGGACTCGTTGTGCCTGCCGTCTTCGAACGTCTGCCGCGTCTCGAACTTGAGGTCATGTATGGCGAACTCGATGGAACTTTCCCGAATCACCCTGCCGACCCTTTGCAAGCTGCAAATCAACGCGATTTACAAGCGCGTGTCGCATCAGGTGGATTTGATATTGGGTTAGCCTTCGACGGCGATGCCGATCGGGTGTTCGTGACCGACGAGCTTGGTCGCGGGTTATCTGGTTCAACGACAACCGGCATTTTGGCAACCAGCATGTTGCGCAAGAGTCCTGGCGCAACAATTTTGCATAACTTGATTTGCAGTCGTGCAGTTCCAGAAGTCATTCGCGAACACGG
>JBIIMF010000164.1:0-2678 GCA_044338135.1 Ilumatobacteraceae bacterium
CCGCTGCACCGCAACAGGGTGAAGCATCAAACCTTCAGGCGCGCCTCGCAGTTGAAGGAACCATCGTCGGTGATGGACGGAAGTGGGATGACCTCACAATGACTTGGTCTGATGACATTCCGGTTGTTGCACCCCGAGAAGCTGGTGGCGAAGTGATGACAGTTGTGACGAAGATTCAGATCGATCGCATGGGTAAGTCGTTCCTCGCCTAAAACTGTCGACGACTATTTGGCGGTGAAGGTCACCGGTACTTCGTTGAGTCCCAAAACAAAGTTTCCACGTCGCCACGGCAGAGGTCCGTCGGTCGCCAGTTGCATTGTGTCGAATCGTCGCAGAATCTCTTCAAAGAGAACGCGTAACTCGAGGCGAGCAAGAGGAGCGCCAAGGCAATGATGCCGACCGTATGCGCCGAAAGCCACGTGATCGTTCGGCGTGCGGGTGATATCAAACTTAAATGGATCGCTAAAGACTTTTTCGTCGCGGTTGGCCGACGGGTACAACAAGAGAATTCGATCGCCTTTGTGGATCGTGAGGCCATTGACCTCAATATCTTGAGTTGCGGTGCGATTCATGTTTCGGACGGGTGTGGCCCAACGCAACATCTCTTCAATCGCATTGGGTAATAGCGAGAGATCATTCTTTAACATCTCTAGTTGATCTTGATTCTGTAGCAAGGCTGCGATTCCAGCCGAGATCACATGACGCGTTGTCTCATCGCCACCGACAAGAACCAGCATGGTCTCGAACATGATGTCGAGATCAGAGAGTCTTTCGCCTTCCCATTCGGCGTTAGTGATCAGACTGACTAGATCATCGCCGTCTCCACCTCGACGCTCATTCACCTTGGCCATGATGTACTCATTCCAAGCAAACACAGCGTGTTCTACTTCGGAGCGAATTTCTTCGCCGCCAGTCGCAAATAGATCTGACCAGTGAAGAAGCTTTTCGTAGTCTGATTCGGGAAGACCCATCAGTTCGCCGATCATCAACATCGGCAACGGGGTGGCGATATCGGCAACGAAATCACACGAACCTTGATCGATCACCGAATCAATGAGTTCGTTTACTTTGTTTCGTAAAAAAGGTTCGTGATCGGCGACTCGGCGTGGAGTGAATCCGTTGCCAACTAAGCGACGTCGCTTGGTGTGTTCTGGAGCGTCAAAGTTGATCATTGATGGCACAGAACTTTCGGGCCGTGATCCTTGGCCAGAGCAGAAGGTGTGCCATTCACGACTCATCATCGAAACAAGTTCGTGGCTCGCTGCTCCCCAAATCCCGGTTGCGTCATCCCAATACAAGGGAGCTTCGGAGCGCATCCACTTCGTCAACTCTTCGAAATTGGCGTAGAAGTCAGGCGACAGCAATTTGATGTCGTCGCGCGTTGGGTGACCAGCTGGTCCGCGACCTCCACCGAGGATCACGGTGAAGTCGAGATCGGGATCGAGGGGGAAATCTGGTTCGTTTGTACCCATCGCTAGAAACTAGCGAGTCGGGCGACCGCCAACGATGCTGGCGCGTTCCATGATGCGGATCTCGGGCCAGTAATCGCTACTTGCATAGTGCTGGCACGCCCGGTTGTCCCAAAAGGCGATGGAATCTGGTTCCCAATGGAAGCGGCATTGATATTCAACGTTGTCGCTCTCGCCCCACAGTTCGGTCAACCAACGATCGTTTTCAGCCTCGTCAACACCGATGATGCGGCTGAGAAAAACGGGATTGCAATACAGGTACTTGCGGCCAGTCACAGAATGGGTCGGAGCTAACGGGTGAACGACAACGGGATACTTGGCGCGCATTGCCTCCATCTGATCAGGGGCAACTTGTTTACCGAATGACTGCACGAAGTCATGTTCGGCGTCATGTGTGTCAACAAACTCTCGTTGCTCGTCGGTGAGTCCCTCATAGGCGGCATACATATCGCAGAACAAAGTGTCACCTCCTGATTCGGGAACATGAATTGCGTGAAGCACTGCTCCAAGACTTGGGCATTCTCTCCATGTGACGTCTTGGTGCCAGGTGTTTTCATATCCCTTGACGTCGAATGATTTTTCAAAGCGAACGAGTTCGGGTTGACCGGTATTTGAAGGAATGAATGGGTGAATCTCTAGTTCGCCGAATCGGGCGGCAAAACTGACATGTTGCTGAGATGTCACCGGTTGATTGCGAAAGAAGATGACCTTGTATTCATGGAGGGCTTGGCGAATGTCATCGATGATCACTTGGGGGAGATTGGTCGTGAGATCGACTCCGCTGATCTCGGCACCGATGGTTGCTCCGAGGCGTTTGATCTCGAAGTGGTTCCAGGTCAACTGGGCGAGTCGAGCCCGTTCGTCTGCGAGATGGAGAATTGGCCCGACCCGCTTACCGCGAAGGGTTTGGCGATCTTTGGTGATGTAGGCGCTCGGGTCTTTGACGGCGATGATGTCGGAGTGAGCAGTAGTCGATTCCATAAATCCCCCAAGGATGCGAGTTTCTGACGGGTCGTCAGAAACTCTACCCGAAAAGGGTCCTGCCGATTGCAGGCTTAGGTCCCTGCTATTTCGGCTGACCCAATGAGGCACAATAGAAGCGGGTCAGCAATCAAGGGGGCAGTTATGTCAGATCGTCAGCCAGCCAACGTCGAAGAAGCCGGTTACGCCTTTGTCATCCCTGATTCGTATGCCGATGAAGAATTCTTC
>JBIIMF010000165.1:0-2668 GCA_044338135.1 Ilumatobacteraceae bacterium
GAGCGGTGTGTACTCGATCGTCACTCCTTCATTCTTGCCGAAGTGGGCAGTAGCGTCGTGAGCAAAGAACGGAGTTTGTTATGAACGCAGGCGTGGGTCGTCTACAAGGAAAAGTTGCCATCATCACCGGAGGATCCTCGGGCCTTGGTCGTGTTGGTGCCGAACTGTTCGCCCGCGAAGGCGCCCAAATCGTGATCGCTGATGTTGTTGATGGCGACGAAGTTGTTGACGCCATTGACGCTGCTGGCGGAGAAGCAACCTTTGTGAGTTGTGACGTGAGCGATGAAGGTTCGGTTGAAGCCGCTGTTCAACATGCAGTTGAAACCTTTGGTGGTCTGCACATCTTGTATAACAATGCCGGCGTGATGTTGAGTGACGATGATGGTCCGACCAACACTTCTGTCGACGTGTACCAAAAGACGATGGATATCAACGTCAAGGGCACATTGCTCGGTTGTCGCTATGCGATTCCGGCAATGTTGGCTTCAGGCGGCGGTTCAATCGTGAACGTTGCCAGCTTTGTAGCGCACATGGGTGCAGCCACGCCGCAGATTGCTTACACGGCGTCTAAGGGCGCAGTGCTCGCAATGACTCGTGAGATTGCAGTCATTTACGCCCGCCAAGGTATTCGCGCAAACTCATTGTGTCCTGGCCCGATTATGACCCCGATGTTGGCCAAGTTCTTGAGCGATGATGCCAAGCGCAATCGTCGTTTGGTTCATATTCCGATGGGACGTTTCGGCGACCCGATTGAAATCGCCAATGGTGCGTTGTTCTTGGCTTCAAATGAGAGCAGTTGGATGACGGGTCAATCGCTCATCATTGACGGTGGCATCACCGCGGCCTACGTCACCCCTGAATGATGTAACTCGCTTCAACTAATGAAGAATGACTAAACCGTTCGCGGTCAGAATTTCGGCAGTCAACTGTGCGTTGTCGGCGTAGTTGAGAGTGATGTTGGCTTCTTCATCACCAAGTTGTGCTTCATCACTGACTGCCGACAAGAACAAGTCAATTGTTCGCGGTTGCGGATGAAAAAGATCAAGCACCATCAAGGTTCCGCCAATGGGCATGTCGGCGGTTGGATGAACGGTGCGACCCCAATCAATAAAGAACGGAAGCACGCCGCCTTCGGGAATGGGAAGCGATGCGAGCGTCAATTCCCATTCGAGCAAGACGCCATCGGGACGTTGACGACTCATGGCGCGCACGTCGCCCGGATCAAACCCAGCTTCACGAGCGGCCTGCACGACATCAACTAATGCTCGTTGCGGAGCAGCACACCACCCAACAAGCGATGCTTCATTGAGGTCATCAATACCGAACGGACGCGGATTCACGGGTTCGGGTTGAGCGGGATCGGGTCCGACAATTTCGAGATAGGTGCGTCCGCCTAGACCAAGTAACGCATTGAAAGTTCCGAGCCCAACATGGGCTCCGCCCGGGGTCGGGGCAACGCCGAAACGGGCTTCGATGTCGGCAACAGCGGCCGCCAGATCGGGGGTCGCGTAGACGAGATGGTCAATATGAAGGTTCTTGCTCATGGTGGTACCTCAGAGCCTGACAAACTAGAGGGCATGGCACAAACTCCTGAAGACGCAACCGGACCAATTCCTACAATCGGCACCGGCCCCAAAGTGGCATTTCTTGGACTCGGAGTCATGGGCGCGCCCATGGCCAGTCACTTAGCCAAAGCCGATTACCAGATCACGGTGTACAACCGCTCGGCTCCTAAGGCTTTGGCCTGGGTTGCCCTCAACCGTGGTTTCGCCAAGCCCACTCCCGATGAAGCCGTCGAATATGCCGATTTCGTGATGATGTGTGTCGGCAACGACGACGATGTGCGCTCGGTTGTTTATGGCCCGCAGGGTGCCCTTGCTGGCATGAAGCCTGGTTCAATCTTGATCGACCACACCACGGCGTCGGCCGATGTGGCGCGAGAGTTGTCGGTGGCATGTGCCGAGCGGGGGATTGGTTTCGTTGATGCCCCAGTGTCTGGTGGTCAAGCCGGAGCGCAGAACGGTGCATTGACGATTATGTGCGGTAGCGATGATGAGGCGGTGTTTCAGCGGGCCAAGGCAGCAATCGCCCCTTATTCACGGGCATGTGAGCGTCTTGGAAAAGCAGGAGCCGGTCAACTGGCCAAAATGGTGAATCAGATCTGTATCGCCGGAATCGTGCAGGGGCTTGCCGAAGGAGTCAATTTCGCGCAACGAGCCGGACTTGATGTTGACAAGTTGGTCGATGTCATCGGCAAGGGTGCAGCGGCGAGTTGGCAGATGGACAACCGGGCCAGCACGATGAAGCGTGGTGAATTTGAGTTTGGCTTCGCCGTTGAGTGGATGCGCAAAGACTTGGGTATCTGCCTCGATGAGGCAAACCGCAACGGTGCCCGCTTACCAATGACTGCGTTGGTTGATCAGTTCTATGCTCAGGTCATTGCTCGTGGTGGAAACCGCTGGGATACCAGCAGCCTCGTGCATTTACTGCAAAACGACTAACGGCCCGGCGATCAAGCAATCGTTGAGACTGAATCAAACGATCTAGGCTGACACAACACAGCAGCACGCTGTCCGAGGTACCTGGGGGTAACTATGAGCCGCGAGAAACTTGTCGCAATGGCCGAGCGCACGATTGCGCATAACAAAGCCGGAACCGTGCACCTCAC
>JBIIMF010000010.1:0-29344 GCA_044338135.1 Ilumatobacteraceae bacterium
TGCCGCCAGCATCGCAACGCCGAAGGAGCAACCTCCCCGGAATCTCTCAGGCCAACGGACCGGACGGGTGAGACAACGCTGGAAAATTGACGTGTTCGCACGCCATACCGAAGGGGAAAGTTCAACTTTGTGTTGAACGAAGCTCTCAGGTCCACTTTGGTGGAGAGACAGCGGGGGAAGCACAACACGACTTTTGTCATGACCTGTTTGGAGCTTCCATGTCGACGCATTCACTAGATGAACTTTTTGATCGCGATGGTTTTTCTCGTCGTCATATCGGAACTCTTGATTCAACAGATCTAGCTGAAATGTTGCAGGTCATTGGCGTTGGATCGGTCGCCGAACTGATTGACAAGACCGTCCCCGAAGCGATTCGTCTGCGCACTGATTTGCCTCTTGCGAGTGCATTGACCGAAACCGAGGTCACTGCCGAATTGCGAGAGATTGCATCGATGAATCGGCCTCGCCGCAGCTTGATTGGTATGGGTTACACCGGCACGATTACTCCCCCGGTGATTCGACGTAATGTTCTCGAGAATCCTGCGTGGTACACGTCGTACACGCCGTATCAACCCGAAATCAGTCAGGGTCGCCTCGAATCACTTTTGAATTTCCAAACGATGATTTCGGACTTGACAGGATTGCCGATTGCTAATGCCTCGCTTTTGGATGAGGCCACCGCTGCGGCTGAAGCGATGACAATGGCTCGTCGCGCGAGTAAGTCGAAGTCGTCGAAGTTCTTTGTGCATGAAGATACGCATCCGCAAACGATTTCGGTGATGGCGACCCGCGCTGAACCTCTTGACATCGAACTGATCATTGGTGGAGATGATGCCCTTCAACCCGTTGATGTTTTTGGCGCTCTGTTCTCGTACCCAACGTCAACAGGTTCGATTAGTGACTGGTCCACTCAGATCGCTGCTGTGAAAGCCACTGGTGGTGTTGCAGTCGTCGTGACGGATCCACTCGCCTGCGTGCTGTTGGCATCACCAGCGCAACTTGGTGCAGATATCGCTGTTGGTTCAGCTCAACGATTTGGTGTTCCGATGGGCTTCGGTGGGCCCCATGCTGCATTCATGGCAACGACCGAGGCGTATGCGCGGAGTCTGCCTGGACGATTGGTCGGAGTCAGTACCGATACCGAAGGTCGACCCGCATTGCGTTTGGCTCTGCAAACTCGTGAGCAACATATTCGTCGCGAAAAAGCAACAAGCAACATCTGCACTGCTCAAGCATTGTTGGCCAATATCGCTGGTTTTTATGCGACCTGGCACGGACCAGTGGGCTTGCATCGAATTGCCCAGCGCGTTCAACGTTTGACGACCATGGCCGCTCAAGGGCTCAGGGCAAATGGTTGTGAGCTGTTGCACGACACCTGGTTTGACACAATTGCCGTTCGTGTTCTTGCTGGTGCACAAAGCGTGATTGCTCATGGTCGGTCGCTCAATCTGGATTTTCGCTTGATTAATGAGACGACGGTTGGTCTCACATTTGATGAGACCACCACGCTTGAAGTTGTTTCTGATGTGTTGAAAGCGTTCGGGGTAAATGATTCGGGATCGCCAGAAAAATTTGATGCTCCCGATTTGGGAATTCCGTTGGCGCTATTGCGAACCGACGCAATCTTGACTGCAAAAGTTTTCCAGTCATGTCAGACCGAACATGAGATGCTCCGCTATTTGCGCCGATTGGCCGATAAGGACTTGGCGCTTGACCGCACCATGATTCCACTCGGCTCGTGCACGATGAAGCTCAACGCCACGACTGAAATGGAGCCGGTCACGTGGCCCGAATTTGCCAATGTTCACCCGTATGCACCTAGCGATGAAATCCAGGGGTACCTGCATCTCATTAAGCAGCTTGAAGACATGTTGGTTGCCGTGACGGGTTATGCCGCGGTCAGTTTGCAGCCCAATGCTGGTAGCCAAGGGGAACTCGCGGGGCTTCTGGCGATTCGTGCGTACCATCGCAGTCGCGGTGATATCGGTCGAACCGTATGTCTCATCCCATCAAGCGCCCACGGAACAAATGCAGCGAGTGCGGTGATGGCTGGCATGTCAGTAGTCGTTGTGGCCTGCGATGATCGCGGAAACGTTGACTTGGGTGATTTGCACGACAAAGTCGCGGCAGCTGGTGACAATCTTGCCGCGATCATGGTGACATATCCATCAACCCATGGCGTCTTTGAAGATGGCATTACCGAGATCTGTCGAATCATTCATGAAGGTGGCGGGCAGGTCTATGTTGACGGCGCAAACCTCAATGCACTTGTCGGGCTAGCTCAGCCCGGTGTGTTTGGCGCCGATGTCAGCCACCTGAATTTGCATAAGACTTTCTGTATCCCGCATGGTGGTGGCGGACCAGGAGTTGGACCAGTCGCAGTCCGCCAACACCTAGCCGATTTCTTGCCAGGAGATCCGTTGGCGCCACTGGGTTCTCAACCCGTTGGACCAGTGTCGGCTGCGAACTTTGGATCGGCGAGTATCTTGCCAATCTCGTGGGCGTACATCCGCTTGATGGGCGCTACCGGAGTTCGCCTCGCGACCGAAATGGCCATTGTCAACGCGAATTATGTGGCACGCCGTCTCGATGCGCACTTCCCCGTTTTGTACACCGGCACGCATGGATTTATCGCTCACGAATGCATCATCGATGTGCGCGGCATTACCAAGGATTTCGGAGTCACGGTGGATGACATTGCCAAGCGTTTGATGGACCATGGGTTCCATGCGCCGACTATGAGTTTTCCCGTCGCAGGGACATTCATGATTGAGCCCACCGAAAGTGAAACGAAGGCCGAACTCGATCGATTCTGCGATGCAATGGTGGCGATTCGCGTCGAGATTGATCACATAGCTTCGGGGCAGATTGCGGCCGAGGACAGCCCATTACGGCACGCTCCTCACACTGTGGCTGATCTTGTCGGTGAGTGGAGCCGGGCTTATCCTCGCTCGGCAGGAACGCCGTCATTGTCGGGGTCGTACGGTTACCACACGCCGGTCAGTCGTATTGATGCGGCCTATGGAGACCGAAATTTGGTGTGCACCTGTGCTCCACTTGAGGCCTATGCATCATCATGATGATGTGTAGATAGTTTGACGGTTATGGCAACCAAGAAAACTGGACCGAAAACTGCTCCGAAAACTGCTCCGAAATCTGGGCCAACTGCCGGTACCTCTTCTCAGCCAACTTCAGACTCGGCATCGAATTCGTCATCGAATTCGTCATCGAACTCGTCATCGAACTCGTCAATCCCGGGTATCAACGATCTTTTGGGTCTTTTGGGCGGGGCTGCTCCGGTCATGGCGATTGGTCGAATGGTTGAAACGGTCATGCAGGTCACTGGTGACATTGTGCAATCAATCAGTACGTTCAATGACACGCTGAACGAAATCAACAAAGTTGCTCATCGAGTCAATGCACTCTTGGATGAGATCGAAGGACCAGTTGCTGAAATTGTTCCGTTAGTTCAGGCCTCAGCCAAACAAGCAAAAGCAACTTTAAAAAAGGTTGATGGAGTCATCGATCAAGTAGGTACGTTGCCGGCTGATGTCACTCAAGCAGTCGCAATGCTGGGCGACCTTGCCGGACGTCTTAGTCCATTAGCGCAATTTGCCGAAGTTGCCGGTGGCATGTTTGGAATGAAGCCCGCAAGTAACTGATTCGGTTGTTCGTGCAGCGGGCTACTTCTTAGCAACAAAGGGCAGTTCAACAATTCGTCCAGGAATTTCGCTTCCACGTACGTCAATGGCGACGATGTCGCCCACAGTGCACGACGGATCGACAAGCGCTAAGGCGATTCCGTGTTCGAGAATTGGTGAGAAGTTGCCACTCGTGACGACACCAACAACTTTGCCGTGTGAAACAACATTGCATTCGGCGCGAGGTGGTCGACGACCCTCGGTGGCGATGCCGCGAAGTATGCGGGTAACTCCATGTTGTTTTTCCAGAGCGAGCGCCGAGCGACCGATGAAATCACCCTTAGTCCACGACACCACCCATTCAAGATTTGCCTGAAGGGTCGTAATGCCCTGGCCGAGTTCGTGCCCATGCAAAGGAAGTCCAGCTTCAAGGCGCAAAGTATCTCGTGCGCCTAGCCCAGAAGGTTGGACGTCAGCCTGCAATAGCGCTTGCCATAAAGCGGCGGCATGTTCAGCCGGAATGGCGATTTCAATTCCTTGTTCACCGGTGTATCCAGTTCCGGCAACAGTGCACGCAATTCCATTCCAATTGAATTGGGCGACTTTAAACTTTCCGACGGCTGCGGCCTCTGGGAAAAAAGTTGCGACCTTGGCGCGGGCCTGCGGTCCTTGGATGGCGAGCACTGCTCGAGTCGCGGTTGTGTCTACTCCCCCGATTGCCGCGATCACATCATCGGTGTTTGATGCATTTGGCATGACATCAAAAATCTGATCGGCGAGCCACCAAACAATGATGTCATCGAGGACTGAAGCGTCATTCGGGTTAAGTAAGTGCGTGTACTGAGCCCGTCCGGGAGCAATCTTGTTGAGATCGTTTGTGAGTGCTTTCTGTAGTTGTTCAAAAGCGTCGGGACCTTCAACGCGAACGGTTCCGAGGTGCGAGACATCAAAGACCACAGCATCGCGACGACACGCCAAATGCTCCGACAGAGTTCCGCCGGCGTATTGCAACGGCATGTCCCAGCCACTGAAGGGCGTCATGCGAGCATCTATTGCTCGATGTTCGGCGTCGAGCGGAGAATATTTCAACATCAACCGATCTTACGAATTTCCGTAGGAACAATCAGTTGTGGGTACAAAGCAATCAGTTGACTATCAATTTGATCTTTGACCTGAGCCAGTGGCAAGAGATTGAGGACTCCTTGACCGCGTCGTACGACGTCAATGAGATCCTCACCTGTACACAGCACGACCGAAGAGCCACTGATCACAAGATGAGCCGACGTGATATCGGCTTGTTCGTTTTCTCCAAGGTAGTTGAAAACTTCACGCACTGATCCAAGCTTGATGCCGGCATCAAGCAAACTCTTCACCACGCGCAATTCGAGCAAGTTGCGATAGTTGTAGTGACGACGACTTCCGCTTCCCGTTGCTTCGAGGATTGCTGGGCGTACCAATTGAGTGCGGGCCCAGTAGTCAAGTTGGCGATAGGTAATACCGACGATGTCACAGGCTTGGGTTCCACTAAAGGTTGAGACCTGTGCGTTCATGAACCGCAGGGTACGGCGCAGATTGCCAACCATCAACGTCGGCTCGATGCCTGCCCCAGGAATTGACGTCTTTCCTGCTTAGGGCTGGAAATCCTCGGGGTTGATGCTGTCAATGAAGTCGCGGAACTCATCAACGAGGTCATCGGTAGCAAGGCTGTCCTCAAGTTCATCTGATTCATCGAGTTCGTCAGCGTCGTCGTCAAACTCATCGCCCATCGGCACGATCTTGCCTGCAATATCTAAAACATCACCTTCGCAATAAATTGTGCACCCAGCGCGAACCGCAACGGCGATGGCATCAGAAGGTCGGCTAGAAACGACGACGGCCCCGGTGCGCGATTGCAAATGAAGTTCGGCAAAGAAAATTCCTTCATTGACTTCGGTGATCACCACTTTGTCCAAAACTGCTCCGAGGGCGCCAAGAAGATTGACAATGAGATCGTGTGAAAGCGGACGAGTGGTTTCGCGCCCATCCAGGGCCCATTGAATACTTGCGCCTTCGGGCTGGCCGATATAGATCGGCAAGAGCCGACGTTCGCCGTTGCGTTCACGGAGAAATAAGACGGGAATGTTGCCCGCGATATCGCGTCGAACACCGACGAGTTCCATGGGGGCAAGATCGGTTGAGGCCATAGGGCGAGCGTACTCCCCCACAGAGATCCTGTGAATTCGGATTAGCGAGAATCGCGGAGTGGAGCCACGGCGCGGGCAATCAAAATTGCTCGCAGCCGACTTCCGAGGTCGCTGAGATCGTCCAAAAGATCGTTGGATTCTTGACGCGACTCGGGTGAACGACGGCGTAGAACCGGCAAGACGCGCTGTTCAAACAAGCCAGCTTCGCGTTCGGCTGAGATCTTCCACGACTTCAAATGACGCACGTCGAAACCAGCTTCAGCAAAACCACGAGCGACTTCAGCCACGGCTAGATCGTGCTCGTCAAAGAGACTTTGCAGACCAACTTGCCGCGCAGCCACCAGATGGAAAGATTCAAGATCTTTCAAGGTGCCTTCATCGAGACCGGAAAGTTCTAGAAGTTCGGCGCGACTATATGTTGCAGGCCGACCGACTGCATCAGATGGATCGGGCAATGCTGGACGGCGATTGGCCGATTGGTTTGAACGTTCGGTTGTTGGGGGAACAGCCTTAGGGACGCGCGATGCGGGATGCGTCTTGGTTACAGGAGCGTCGTCTGCTGCAACTTCTTCGGATTCGTCTTCGGATTCTTCTTCAGGTTCGTCGTCACGTGCGGCAACTTCGCTGGCCGAGAGAACATTTTTTATGCCACGTGGTTCGGGACGTTCGGTGCCAGTTGGAGGTGTATCGAGACGATCCTTGATGACGCGCAACGGAAGGAACTTGTCTTTTTGCTCGGTCAAAATGTAACGCAATCGTTCGACATCATCGTCGTAAAACTTGCGATACCCAGATGCAGTTCGTTCGGGAACAATCAATCCTTGGCTTTCAAGGAATCGTATTTTGGAAATTGTGATATCGGGAAACTCCTCAAGAAGCAGTCCGAGTACCTCACCTATTGAGAGGTAGGGACGTTCGGCAGAAGTCCGTGAGGTCACGATGCCTCGACCGGTCCCAAAAAGATTAAGCGGAACCGACCGACCAAAATTTCGTCACCTTGTTGGAGAACAACTGAGTCAACTCGTTGTTGGTTGACGTAAGTGCCGTTCAGTGAACCGGAATCGCGCAAGATATATTCTTGACCTTGTCGTTCAATTTCGGCATGGCGACGTGACACCGAAATATCATCCAGTGAAATTTCGCTATCGGGATGACGACCGAGTCGAGTCATCGAGGTCGTCAGAACGAATCGTTCGCCCGCTTGTGGACCAGACCGGACCATGAGGGTGGCTGAACTCTTCGGAAGTGTTCGTAGATCAATCGTGGCGTTATCTTGCGGACCTATCGCATCTTGTAACTGATCAACTTTGGCGATCACGACAGTCTTATCGCCATCAACCTCGAGTGCCGACCCGCATGAACTACAAAAGAACGAATCGCTTGCGTTGCGATGACCACACTTTTGACAAAAAACGGGCATGTCGTCAGCCTGCCACAAATTCTGAGTACTCAGAAGCAGTTAACAGGTGCGACGAGTCGACATTGGCCGCCACTTCAATCTCACAAATCCAGCCATTGCCGTATGGATCGGAGTTAATCAAACTGGGGTCAGCGTCAAGTGCTTCATTGGCCTTGGTGACAACTCCGCTAATTGGTGCATAGATATCTGAAACTGATTTGGTTGATTCGACTTCGCTGATGGAGTCACCCGAATTGACGTTCGTTCCAACTGTTGGTGCCTGAACAAAGACAACATCGCCCAAAGCGTCTTGGGCAAAGTCGGTGATTCCGATACGTGCGACTGTTCCAGTGAGTTGCACCCACTCATGGTCTTTGGAGTACAACAGGTCGCCCGGCACATTCATACCATCATTCTAGAGGCGAACGACCCGCAAAATTCTCAGCGATTACTCCGGAGGCTGGCTCGGATTGTCGGCACATATTGCCACGCCGTGTAGTAGCTCAAAGCCAAGCCAATCGGTCCAGCGATCCACGCTGCTGCCGCGAAAAACTCGTGGAATCGGATCTCGCTGGCACTCATGACGAAGGCCGGGAAAACGCCCATGAGAAGAAAGGTTGCCCACTTCCCGAGGTAGGTCACGTCAAAGCGCTCCATTTTGAAGAAAAGAGTGAGGATGGCCACTGTCCCACCAAACAACACCTCGCGAGCGAGCACCATGAGGCAGAACCACAGCGGAGCAGAGCCGTCAATCATGATGGCGACCAACCCGACAATGAAGAGCAAACGGTCAGCGGTGGGGTCAAACATTTTGCCAAACTCGCTGACTTGATTGAAACGGCGGGCCACCCAGCCATCGACCCAATCGGTGGCACCCAGTCCGAGCAGGATCCATGCAGCAGCGGCGCGGTCGTCACGACCGAGAAGGAGCCACAAAAAGATCGGAAGACAACCAAGCCGAATGAGGGTAATGAGGTTTGGCCAGGTCCATAATCCCCACTCTCGCTGGCCAGTGAGATCATGGCCGGTGTTCTCGGGCCGGCTGGCGCTGGAATCTGAAGGCTTCTGCATTGCCTTCACACTAGTTCTTACGGTGACACGGCTGTTCGGTCTCGTGCCACGAGGCGGTGCCTGTGTGAAATAGTGTCGCCCTATGGACGTAGGTACTCTCGAAGGAAAGATTGTCGTGGTCACGGGTGGCGGCTCGGGTATGGGGGCCGCGTTTTCGCGACGTCTCGCGGCCGATGGCGCCCATGTGGTGGTGAACGACGTGAATGAAGCAGCTGCCGGCTCGGTTGCCGACGAGGTCTCGGGTGAGGCAGCTATTTTTGATGTAGCTGATTCGAAGTCTTTTGATGCCGCGATCGATCGCATCGTGGCGCATCACGGTCGTATTGATGTGCTCATTAACAACGCTGGCATCGCTCCCCCACGTAATGAGTTGAAGACTGACATCAACATCGCCAACCAGATGAAGCGTATGGAGGGGCGATACGACGAACTCGAACCCGGCAATTACACCGTCGACTTGAGTGACGAACAATGGGATCGCATGATCAAGATTCACTTGTACGGAACTTTCTACGGAACCCGAGCGGCACTTCGACACATGACCCCACAACGATCGGGTTCCATTGTCAACATTTCGTCGATTATGGGGTTACGTCCGGCGGCGGGTGCACCGCATTACAGCGCGGCGAAGGCCGGCATCATTGCTTTCACAAAATCAACCGCGCAGGAGGTGGCTCCCTTTGGTATCCGAGTGAATGCGGTGTGTCCGGGTTGGGTTGACACTCCCCTGCTTGATGCCTTTGACGAAATGACACGTATGGGTATTCGTATGCAGACTCCTATCGGACGTTTGGCTCGAGCCGAAGAACTCGCGCAAGTTGTGCGTTTCTTGGCCGGTCCCGAATCGTCGTATTGCATTGGCGATGTTTTTCCAGTTTCAGGAGGTTGGGTCTGATGGCCACAATTTTCACGCGCATTATTGATGGCCAAATTCCCGGAACTTTTATTTGGAAGGATGATCAATGCGTCGTCTTCATGTCGATCAATCCCATGGCTTATGGACATGCACTTGTTGTGCCTCGCGAAGAGGTCGATCACTGGGTCGATGCCAGCCCTGAACTCGCCGATCATCTGTTTGCAGTGACACGCATCATTGGCGTTGCGCAACGAGAAGCTTTTGGCTGCGATCGTGTCGGGGTGATTATCGCCGGCTATGAAGTACCGCATACACATATTCATGTGATCCCTACGGTAGATATGTCGCAGCTTTCATTCGCCAACGCAGCGATGAGTATTGACCGTGATGCACTCGAAGATTCGGCAGAGAAAATTCGTGTGGCGTTACGGTCTGCTGGGCATCAACACGTTGTGTGAATGAATTCGTGGCTCATCAGGACGGCATCTGAATTGGGGTCACGAGCTCGGCATGATTGTTACGAACAGAGTTCACCGCCGTGCTCACCCAACATGGAACCAAGATGGATGGATCAGCGGGAATCATGAGCTCAGTGATTCTTTCGATTGGTGTCGCGGTATGTGATCCTCCGCCCACGTTTAACCATTCGTCCCAGTCGTCTGCTTCAAGGATCACTGGCATGCGGTCATGGATTGGCGACATCGTGTCATTGGCCTGAGTCGTGATGACGCAGCACGAATGTAACCACGGGGCGTCGTCGCCCATGCTGCGATCGCGCCACGAAGCCCAAAGTCCTGCCACAGCCAACGGTTGACCATCTTGCCGAGTGACGTACACGGGTTGTTTGGGTTTGGGTGGCGACGATGCAGTGACGCCGATCGTTTGCCACTCATAAAAACCATCCATCGGGATAATGCAACGTTTGCTGGGAACGCTCGACCTAAACGATGGCTTTTCAAGAACTGTCTCACTGCGAGCATTGATGCATCGAGCGCTCCCCGAGGCGTCTTTGGCCCAATTGGGAACAAGACCCCACTGAAAGCGACCAAGTTTGCGGACTCCCTGGGCATCTTGCGCAACTGCAGTGATACGCGTCGTGGGTGGAACATTGAAATTGGGCTGGAACTCGTCAAACAACTGCGGGTTGAGGGCTGCTGTCGAAAAAATCTCGGCGAGCTCTTCTGGTGGGGTCAGCGAGGTGAAACGTCCACACATCAAGGCAACGGTAGTGGTTCAGTGATGTGATTTAGTCACATGATTTAGGCACAGGTAGAGGTAGGAGTCGTCTGGGGTGCTGGACTACGGTTCTGAGCGGGGAAAACCTATTCGTGTGACGTCAGGAGACCGTGGTGGCACTTACAGAAGTTGAATCAAATCATCGAGTAGAACTTGGGTTCGCAGCTTTCGATGCGGACAATCACTATTACGAAGCCGAAGATGCCTTTACGCGCCACATGACGCGCGACATGGCCAAGCGTTGTATGCAGTGGGCCGAGATTGATGGGAAGAAGCGACTGCTGGTCGGCGGTCGAGTCAATCGTTTTATCCCGAATCCCACGTTTAACCCAGTCTCAAAACCAGGTGCACTTGACGCTTATTTTCGGGGCAAGGTTTCTGGTGGCGATATGCGCACTCTTTTCGGCGAACTCGATCCGATCAGTCCGGCCTATCGCAATCGTGATGCTCGAATCGCCTTGATGAAGCAGCAAGGTCTGGACGGCGCAATGTTCTTTCCCACATTGGCTGTCGGTATGGAAGAGTCATTGCGAGATGACGTGCCTGCGCTGTGCGCAGCGTTCTCGGCGTTCAATCGCTGGTTGCTTGACGATTGGGGCTTCGCGTATCAAGACATGGTCTATGGAGCGCCGTACATCACCTTGGCAGACCCTGAGTGGGCAGTGAAAGAGGCCGATTGGGCTATCGCCAATGGAGTCAAGGTCGTCGTGATGCGAACCTCGCCGGCTATTGACCCGAGTGGTGGAACCCGCTCCCCCGGTGACAAGATCTTTGATCCATTTTGGGCTCGTCTGGCTGAAGCCAATGTGTCGGTGGCCTTCCATTCGGGAGACGCTGGCTACGGCAAGTACATCGATGACTGGGAACCCTTTGGCGAGTTTGAAGCGTTCCGCTCGTCGCCGATGCGGGTGATGACAAGCGACCGGGCACCCTTTGACATGTTTGCTGTTTTGGTGAGCCATGGAGTCTTCACCCGACACCCCAAGTTGCGCGTGTCTTCAATCGAAGCAGGCGCCGACTGGGTACCGAATCTCATCAAGAAGTTCAAGAAGGCTTATGCCCAGCAACCATTCATGTTTGGCAAAGACCCAGTTGAAGATTTCTGTGAGCATGTGTGGGTCGCGCCTTTCTATGAAGACGACATTCATCTGTTGGCTGAAACCATCGGTGTTGAGCGATTGATGTTCGGTAGCGACTACCCACATGCCGAAGGATTAGAAATTCCAACAGCCTTCATTGACGATCTCCACGGATTCAGCGCGACTGACATTGAAAAGATCATGCGCCACAACGTCATCGATTTCTTGGGACTCTGAGATGGCTGTACAAAATGCGGCATCTCACGAATCAACGATGCCCGCAGTTGGGCCAGGCGGTTTGGGAATCATTGAAACAATGATGGGATTCCCTGATCCCGACCCACGTCGCTTGTACGAATTCTTCCGCGGCAATATTCGTGACAAGGAAAGTAAAGAGACCATGTTCCCTGTGGAATATCTCTTCAAGCAAAATGTTCCAAACGCGCTGACTGAAGATATTGATCCGGTTGAAGTTGCAATCAACACGATGGATCACTTCGGTATTGAGCGCTCAATGATTGGGATTGAAGGCGAACCGGGAATTCGAGCGATGCAACAATTCCCCGAGCGCTTCATTGCCTCATGTAGTGCTGATGCCAATAACGGTGTTGATGAAGTTCGCAAGATCCGTCGGCTCTATGAAGAATTTGGTTTGAAAGCTGTTGGCACATTTCCTGCCGGTTGCACCCCGCAAGTACCGATTGATCACGCCCGTTGGTATCCGATTTACTCGGTATGTGCTGAGCTCGGAATTCCGATCTTTATTTGCGCCGGCATTCCTGGTCCGCGCGTGCCGAGTATGTGTCAACACGTTGAACTACTTGACATCGTGTGTTACGACTTTCCTGAACTGAAAATCGTCACTCGACACGGATGTCAACCCTGGACCGAACTTGCTGTGAAGTTGATGTTGAAGTGGCCGAATCTTTATTACTCAACGAGTGCCTTTGCGCCACAGCATTACGACCCGCGCATCATTGATTACGCGAATAGTCGTGGATCTGACCGAGTGATTTACGCCGGCTATTGGCCAATGGGCCTCACCTACGAACGCATCATGGGAGATATGCCCAAGGTGCCGTTCAAAAAAGATGTGTGGCCGAAGTTTTTGCGTCAAAACGCGCTGAACGTCTTGGGTCTCTCCGATTTGCCGGGATGAACCCTTTTCGTACTGTAAGTGCATTAGTCGTGGTGCTCAGTTTTTCGATTGCTTGTTCGAGTTCGGATCAAACGGATAACACGTCATCAGATGATCTAACCTCGCTGTCAACTAGTACCACGATGGTTCCGTCTGCATCGTTACCGACCACCAGTCCAGTCGCCAGCACATCAACCACCTTTGTACCGACAACAACGACGGTGGTCCAACTACCTCTGCCGAATACAGATTTGTTTGATGCGGCCATCAAGTTGCACACGATCGACGCAGGTTCGCGCGATGTATCTGCGGCGGTGATCTTTCAGGGTCAATTGATACACACCTTTGCGGCATCGTCAGCTAAGTTTTCACGTCCAGTCAACGTCGACACGAATTTTCGCATTGCCAGCATCAGCAAAATTTTGACTGCCGAAACGGTCATGAAGTTGGTTGAACAAGATCTGCTTCAGTTAGATGAACCAATTGTTGGACGCATTGCTGACACATTCGGATTAACCGTGGCTGATGAACGTGCGCGCAACATCACGATCAGGCAACTGCTCTCCCACACTTCAGGTATCTCAAATTTTCTGAATATTTTCTTTGATGCAGGTTCTTATGACCAGATGGGCATGCTGAAAGAAGCTTTGAGCGTGCCACTTGCTTCCGAACCGGGGTCAACCTTTAAATATGGCAATGTCAGTTATGTTTTGCTCGGAAAAGCAATCGAGCTTGTCACTGGACTGTCGTATCAAGATGCCACCAAGAAATTGGTTCTGACTCCGCTCGGTCTTGATTCATTCCGATTAGTTGGCACGTATGAATTCGGGCCGAACGATGCATTGCATGCGGTGAGTGGTAGTCGCACCTACATGGAGCAACTAGGACCAGCTGGAGCATGGGTTGCAACAGCTACTGATGTTGCAAAACTTCTCGATTCGCTTGACCCGCAATCGCCGAGTGCTCATGTCATCTCCGCAGAGTCAATGGCGCTCATGAAGTTGCCCGCAACTCCCGTACCAGTTGGCCCTATATGGGACTACGGTTTCGGCCTACGACTTTTCGTCAGTGGCGAGTGGGGGCACTCGGGCAGTATCGAGAATGTGCATGCGATGGCAATACATCGGCCCGACGGACTATCGGTCAGTGTGTTAGTGAACGGCACAAAACCTAAAGAAACAGATGATTTGATTGAAGCAATCAACGAGGCAGTATTGGCGGCCCGTACAGGTATCGCCGCAACAATAACAATCGCGCCGTGACCTATGGCTTCATCGGGTGCAGGGTAGAAACGTTGTAAGTCATAAAGCCGCGTGCGATCTGCTTTCCACTTGTTCGGCCGGTGACTTCAGTTTCACAAAAGACGACTGAACGACCACGCTTGGTCACCCAGCCTTCAGCCACGGCATCCTCTTTGACTAAGGCATTGTGATATTGGACATGTAAGTCGATAGTTGAGTAGCCGACTGTATTGTCGTAAGCACTTCCGATTGCTGGAACGACAGAAGCGTCAATGAGAGTGGCGATGGCTCCCCCATGGACGATGCCCATTGGTTGTTCTAGTTCATCTCGGTAAGTGAGAACCATTCGGCAATACCCCAAACGTGTTTCTTCGACATATAGTCCGACCAATTTTGGGAAATACGTACGTTCCCATTGGCCAAAGTTCTTCCAACGGGCGTCAACTTCGGGCGTGAGTTGTTCAAACTGCGAAGCTCGCGGATACGTGTCGCTCATGTCGTTCACTCGCTGTGAGCCGTGAGGTGTTCATGAACGAGCGCTGCGACATCGCCTGCTTGTTCTTGAATCACTAGGTGCCCGGCGGGCAATGTGCAGAACGTCGAGTTCTTGATTCCTGCCGACAATGCATGACCATGAGTAGGGTCAACCCAGCGATCTTGAGCGCCGCTGATAACTAGGCATGGTGCGGTGATGAGTGGCAGTTGAGCAGAGATATCAACGATCAGGTCGAGATCTAAATGAGCAATTGAACCTGGAGCGACTGCATCAGCGGTCATGGGGATCATGGCTTCAACCATGGGCTCAATTCCGGTCAATGCATCAGCGGTGAAGCCGTCCACAAGGGCGTAGCGCATGAAGAGGTCGGGGCCGATGGTGATGAGACGTTTCCATAAGTCAAAGGTCATTCTCATGCGGGCGTCTGTCGTCGCCCAACCGCACAACATGGTTGCGCTTGCGACTCGATCAGGGACCGCGGCGGCGGTGGCTGCGGCGATGACTGCCCCGAGCGAATACCCCGCGACATGGAAGCGATCAACTTTGAGTTCGTTGAGAACTGCCAGTGCATCGCTGACCAAACCTTCAACTGAAAGGGGCGCTGACGGCATTGAGGATTCGCCAGAACCGGGAAACTCAACTTGAATGTACGTGCGTTCAACAGGCATCGAGGCGATGACGAAATCCCAGGCCGAACGATCCATGGTCGTGCCATGAAACAACAGCACAGGTAGACCAGCGGTTCCGAGTGGGGCTCCGGCAACGCCATATCCAACATTTTGACCTTGATTGTGAAGTATGGGCATGTCCCAACTGTGCCACATCGAGCTCATGAAAAACGCATGCGAATACGGCACAATGGGACTGTGGATTCAACGGTGATCAGTTCTCGGCAAGTATTACTGACGGACGGTCAGTTCCACGCCGCCCGAATTGAGGTGGCACAAGGTCGCATCCGGTCGATTTCCCCGCTTGGTCGCGACGAGTCCGCTACAACCGATTTGATCTTGGCTCCAGGCTTTATTGATATTCAGGTCAATGGCATTGACGATGTCGATGTTTGGTCGACAGCGCTTACTGGCGACACCATTGCTTGGCAGCGCATCAACAATCTTCTTCTTGATCAAGGAGTCACTAGTTGGTGCCCTACTTTGGTGACGGCTCCTCGTGACTGCTATCCAAAAGCGATTGAATTTTTGCGGGGTCAAGCCTGTGACATCACCCGACCGAATGTCATCGGTGTGCACCTTGAAGGACCCTTTTTGGGAAATGCCGTTGGGGCACATCGAGAGCAGTACGTCTGTGAGCCCGATGAAGCATGGGTTCAAGAGATTTTAGATGGTGTCGCGCTCATGACTCTTGGCGCCGAAGTAAAAGGCGCGACCGAGATGTGCAACCTTTTACGATCACGTGGAAGTCGTAGTTCAATTGGCCATTCCCATCCCACCAGGGAAGAATTTGAGAACTGTGTCAGTGCCGGTGCAACTTTGGTGACACATCTGTTTAATGCCATGAGCGGTGTGCATCATCGCGAGCCCGGATTGGCAACGTGGGCCTTAACTCATGACAATGTTTTTGCATCTCTGATCGCCGATGGCGTCCATGTCAACGCGGATGTCATTGAATTGTCATTTGCGGCAAAACCCCACAAGATGGTGCTCGTCACCGATGCAGTGGCGTGGCGTGCAGGGTCGGCAGGAAAAATTCGCGTATCTCTTCGCGATGGCGCGCCACGTTTAGAGGACGGCACACTTGCAGGTAGTGCAGTCACGATGCCAGAAGCAATCAAGGTTTGTGTTGAGCAGGCCCACGTAGCTCTGCCTCAAGTGCTGCAAGCCGCGAGCAGTAATCCAGCAACTGTCATGGGGCTTTCAGATCGGGGTGTGCTGCAATCTGGCTATGTGGCAGACATCGTTGGGCTGACCAAGGAATTAGAGGTCGGTGCTGTCTGGGTGTCAGGACATCGGGCGCGCTAAATGTGTTTCTTAATTCTTGTGTCGTTACCCTCGTAAGCATGCAGATTGTTTCGGCCCTCTTTGTAGAAAACTTCGAACTACGTCAGGCTCCTGGCCCGAGTGCCCGCATCGATATCACGGGGGCAATGTTCTCCATGGCTGCTCCGTCGTCAGTGCCACTGACCATTGATCCTCACCTCGTGGCGTTGATCTATTGCGCACCCCATCAAAGTGGCTCAGGCGTCTTTGAAGTAATCTTCCGCAAGGGCATCGAAGAAGATGCCGAACAGATCGCGCGAAATGTCAGCCCCTTCACGGTTGACCCGGGCAAGTTCACCTACCGACTTGTGAAAGGTGAGCTTGATTTCACCGAATATGGGCAAATATTCGCCCATTGCCGCGTTGACCATGGTCCATGGCATCTCGTTCCTTTCACTTTGTTACCCCCAGTCTGAGTTTCGTTGCGGTGTTGAGTTGATGTGCTCGGTTACAGTTTCTCTGTGCCGTCTCAACTGACTCCCGAACTCGACCAATCAGCAGTCAATATCGCCCGTGGATTTGCTATGGACGCCCCGCTCAAAGCGAAGAGTGGACACCAAGGAACAGCGATGGCCTTGGCTCCCCTGGCCCACGTTCTCTACAGCCGGATCATGAAGCACGATCCGACTGATGCCCTTTGGCCCGATCGAGATCGATTCGTCTTGTCGGCGGGTCACGCATCGATCCTGCAGTATTCGATGCTGTTCCTTCAGGGTTACGGACTTGAACTTTCAGACATTCAGAATTTCCGTCAGTGGGATTCAGCAACGCCGGGTCACCCCGAGCGCGGTCACACTGCTGGTATCGAAGTCACAACTGGTCCACTCGGCCAAGGTTTCGCCAATGCTGTCGGCCTGGCTTTGGCCGAACGTCATCTGCGAGCTCGCTTCGGCAATGAGTTGACGAATCACCACACCTATGTCATCGCTGGCGACGGTTGTCTGATGGAAGGTGTCAGTCATGAGGCTGCATCACTGGCAGGGCACCAAAAGCTCGGTCGCCTCATCGTGGTATTTGACGACAATCAGATCACCATTGATGGATCAACAAATCTGACTTGTAGCGATGATGTCGCCATGAGATTTACGGCGTATGGCTGGAACGTCATACAACTGGGTTCAATTGGCGAAGACCTCGATGCTTTAGAGTCAGCCCTCGCTGCTGCACGTGACACTGAAGACGATCGTCCGAAGTTGTTGATCTTGCGCACACAAGTTGGGTTCCCGTCGCCTGACTGGACTGGCAAGCACGAAGCTCACGGTAATCCTTTTACCGCTGAACATGTCTCGAAGACCAAGAATGCCATGGGTATACCCGATGAAGCGTTTTGGTCACCACAAGATGTTGTGACGGCATTCCGCTCGTCGGCAAAGTCGAAGGGCTCGACTGAGAATGCGGCTTGGAAGTCTCGTCTTGCATCCAGTGCACAGAAAACCGAGTGGGATGCGGCGTGGAATGGTGGCGTCGCTACTTGGCAAGATTTGTTACCAGCTTTTGCTCAGGGTGAATCAATTGCGACGCGTGTTGCCATCCAAAAGGTTTTTGACGCCGTTCTTCCTGGGCAACCGGGATTGGTTTCTGGATCGGCCGATCTCACCGGAAATACCGGAACAAAATTGTCGGGACAAACGGCTATGTCGCATGCAACCCCTGCGGGCCGGCAGATTTACTACGGCATTCGCGAGCATGCAATGGGTTCAGCGATGGTTGGTCTTGCCCTTCACGGTGGCGTGTACCCCGCCGGCGGAACATTCTTTGTTTTCTTCGACTACATGAAGCCCGCCATTCGTCTTGCTGCTTTGTCAAAAGCGAAGTGCCTCTTTGTTTTCAGTCACGACTCGGTCGGAGTTGGCGAAGACGGTCCGACACACCAGCCCATCGAGCATTTAGCGGCGTTGCGCGCGATTCCAGATCTGCAAGTCATCCGTCCCGGCGACGCCAATGAAACATCGCAAGCGATTCGTGCGGCGTACGAATTTGATGGTCCTACTGCTGTAGTGCTCAGTCGACAAAACCTGCCAGTTGTGACCGATGGGTCGGCAGTGACTGTCGGTGCCGGCATTGTCCATGCCGTTGACGGAACGCCTGACGTCGTCATTGTTGCTACGGGTAGCGAAGTGCACATTGCCATCGCGGCTGCGCAAGAACTCGGAGCGATCGGACATAAAGTTCAGGCAGTGTCTCTGCCCTCGTGGGATCGTTTTGAGGCTTATCGCGCGGCGAACCCTGAGTTGGCCGAGCGCATCTTGCCGCGCAACGTTCCGACGGTTTCAGTCGAAGCTGGATCCACCTTTGGCTGGGAACGCTACGCCGATGTTTGTGTTGGTATTGACCGTTTCGGAGCCAGTGCGCCAGGCTCGGAGGTTCTTGATCGTCTCGGTATTTCTGTCGCGAACATTAAGAATTCTGTTCTCGGTCTCGTTTCGCAGCGTTAGTGCTCGCTCCGACCTCGTAAATCTGCCACGCTGTAGGTATGACAAGTTCATCTCGCCTCGTTCAATTGTTTGCTCAACAAGGCCAAAGCCCGTGGCTCGACAACTTGAAACGCAGTCTCATCTCTTCGGGCGAGTTAGTGAAGGTGCGCGATACGGGTATTCGTGGGCTCACATCTAATCCCACGATTTTTCAAAAGGCGATTCAGGGTTCGGCCGATTATGACGAACAATTTCAGTCGTTGATCCAAAATCAGTCATCAATTATTGACAGTTATTGGGCGATGGTTTTACAAGATATCCATGGAGCATTGGATGTCTTTGCTCCGGTCTACGCATCGAGTCATGGCACTGATGGTTTCGTGAGCGTTGAAGTAGACCCCAACTTGGCACTTGATGAAGCAGGAACTCTCGCTGCTGGTCAGCACTTGTGGGACGCCGTTCAACGTCCGAATTTGATGGTCAAAATACCAGCGACCAAGCCGTGCATTCCCGCGATCCGCGCCATGATTGCGGCTGGCCGTAACGTCAATGTGACCTTGATCTTTAGCCTCGAGCGTTACCAGAACGTGATGGATGCCTACATCGAAGGTTTAGAAGACCGCGTCGCTTCTGGACTATCAATTGCCGACGTGGCGAGTGTTGCTTCGTTTTTCATTAGCCGAGTCGACTCTGAAGTTGATCCGCGACTTGAATCATTGGGTACGTCTGAGGCTTTATCGTTGCGCGGAAAAGCGGCTATCGCTCAGGCCGTCTTGGCGTATGAAGCGTTTCAATCCACGTTCTCGGGATCTCGGTGGGAAGCACTTGCATCTCGCGGAGCGAAAGTGCAGAGACCCTTGTGGGCTTCAACGAGCACCAAGAATCCGGCATATCCCGACACGTTGTACGTCGATCAGTTGATTGGTCCCGATTCGGTGAACACTTTGCCCGACGCAACTGTTGATGCATTCGCCGATCATGGCACCGTGGCACGCACGATTGATATCAATGTCGATCAGGCCCATGCTGAATGGCAGGCGTTGCAGATGATCGGCATTGATATGGAAGAAGTCGCGCAAAAGCTAGAGCGCGAAGGCGTGGCTTCGTTTCAAAAGAGCTTCACTGAACTGATTGATGCTTTAACTGAGAAAGCTCAGCAGTTTCGCTAGTCAATATCGAGTAAGTGCACTGCTTTGTCGATGGCGCGGCGTGCTTGTGACAAAGTCTTATCAATGGCTGGCCGACCTTCGCGTTTGCGCGATGCTTCGCGTAGTACATCAAACATCACGTCATCTAGCAATGCTGCAGCATCTCGTAGTCGCGACGAGATGTCGTTGAGACGTTCAATGACCCGCGGATCAATTGCTGGTGTTTCTTCATCTTCTGAAAAAGTCATGAGAGCGCTGTACCTTTTGACTGAGGGTGATCTGTTGTGGGGACGAGGCCAAGAGCCTCGGCGAGAATATCAACAGGATGCTTAACGACGAGGCCAGCTCCTTGGAGATACATCAAACACCCGGGGTTAGCGGAAGCGACAAGGGTGTTCGCGTCGGGCGACTTCATCAAGATATTGCGAACCTTGCGCTCACGTATTTGGCCAGCCAATTCGGGCTCAACGACTGAATATGCGCCACCCGCACCACAACATAAACCGTCATCGTCAAGTTCGATCAAGTGAGCGAGTGGCGCCAAGATTGATCGAACGGCAATGTGCGCTTTTTGGACATGGCGTAAATGACAGGGGTCTTGAATGACAACATCAATTTTGTCGGTATCGGACATGTGAGTTGTGATGATTGAATTCATGTGTGGTTCGAGCCACTCATGAACATCGAAGACTCGTTTGCTAAAGGCGACAGCTTCAGAGGTGCCGAGGAGATGTCCGTAGTCCTTGAGTGCGGCTCCACAGCCTGCAGAATCAACAACTATGGGGGCCGTACCAGGCATCGATGTCATCACTGACCTAGCGAGTGTTTGAGCCTCGTGAGTAAGTCCGGCGTGAGAATGAAGAGCTCCGCAACAGGCTCCAGCTTTACTTGGTACACCGAAGGTGCAACCTGCAACTTGGATGAGTGCGGCCGTCGAACGATGAGTAGACCGTTGCCATGCGTCCATGACGCATCCCGTAAATAACCAAACATCGGGGTTCGTTGAAGTCGGCGCAATGGGTGCTCCAAGACGAATTGGCAGGGTCGATAGTCCAGCCCGCTTCGGGATGAGGTGGAGTCGTTGTCCGATCGCCAAAAGAGGTGTACCGATCAACAGCAAACGGTGATGACGCAAGAGCCGTAATCCGAATCTTTGCCACCACGGAGCGGTTCGACGTTGGCGAGCCATTTCATTCTTTGCTGCTTCGATCAATCTGCCGTAAGGAACACCGCTCGGACAAGCTGGTTCGCAGCCGCGACATTGAACACAAGTATTCAGAATTTCGCTGACGTGTTCATCAATTTGTAGACCCTCATACTGGATTGCCCGAATAGTGGCTATTCGACCCCGCGGTGAAAGCGCTTCTTCATTGGAGACGCGAAAAGTAGGACAGTGAGGAAGGCACAGCCCGCAACTCACGCACGTTGATAACTCGTCGTCGGAGAGAGCAAGTGGACGTGTGGACATCCCTCATACCGTACCTTCCTGACTGACCGTGTCTGCGTCTAGTCTGAGCGATATGGCTATCTTGACTCCCCCGCAGTATCTGTCTTCGCTCCGAAGTTCTATAGACGACATGATCAAGCTCTCAACGGGAAATCTTGATGTTGACGTCAGCGATTGTCCCGGATGGAAAGTCGCAGATCTTGTCGGTCACGTTGGTCAGGTTTTTGCCATGGTGGATGCGATCGTTATCCCGCGATCTCAAGTTCGAATCGGGCCTGGCATCGAGGCAAAGCCAGTTGACGGGCAAGGCGTTTTGGATTGGTTCACGTTGCGATCCGAATCGGTGCTTCACAGTTTAGAAAATGTTGATCCGACCGAGGCATTGTGGACCTGGTCTGACCGCCAAGACGCAGGCTTTTATTTTCGGCGGATGGCGAACGAAGTAGCGGTACATGTGTGCGATCTACAGCGAGCGTTGTCCCGACCTGTTGCAATGGACCGTTCGTTGGCCTGTGACGGCATTGATGAGTTGTACATCGACATGCTTGCCAATTGGGCTCGACGAAACGGCCGCGAATTTCCTCGGGGATCGTTACATCTTCATTGCACGGACGGCGAGGGCGAATGGCTCATAGTTCCGACCGAAGATCAAGTTGTTGTCACTCACGAACACGCCAAAGGAGACGTGGCCTGGCGGGGTTCGGCGGTTTCACTCATCTTGTCGGCCTGGGGTCGTACTGAAACCGGAATAGAAGTTTTCGGCGATGTGAATATCTCCGATCAATGGTTGAATTTCGCTCCGTAGTCAATCTCAGACGGCTTGCCACATGGGGGCTGACGGATCGTTCCTCCACCATTTCATGCGGTTCTCAGCCTCGGCTCGTGCAGGCTCTGATGTGAGGCCAGCACGCCAACGCATCAACGTCGCCGAAAGAAGCCGCAATTCGGCAAGGGCCGTCGCCGAGTCGTTGGATGAAAAATCAGACTCGTATCCGAGCGCAAATTCGGGATAGGTCGTGGCGTCACCGCCCCAACGTGATGACCAAGTCAGCAAGGCCGCATGATCCCATTCGCGCGGCGCTACTGAGAGCAAATCCCAATCGAGCAAAACCGGTCGACCGGTTGAGCGGTTGACGATGACGTTGCCGGGATGGATGTCGCCATGGCACAGTGTCGCGTGACTTGTTGACAATTCAACATCACAATTTTGCGCATCGGTTAGATAGGGACGGAGAGACTGCCAACGCTCACTCAGGATGGCGTGGTCATCGTGTACAAATGTTGGTCGCAATTCTTCGAGCAGTTGATCAAAATTCCACCATGGAAATGATGTTGCCTTTGGTAACGGATAAAACTTTGCGATGGTCTCTGGATCAATGTCGTGCAAGTGTCGGACAAAAGTTCCGATTGTCTGCCAATTGACGGGTTCTTCGAAGTCGGGTTCGATGAATTCCCATAAAGTGATTTCTATTTCGTCATGACGAAATGGCGTGTGACTGATCGGTGCGGGAACTTCAAAGCCAAAATTTTGTAAATAGTGAGCGAACTCAATTGCTGGCAGAGTCGTTCCCGTTGGTCGACTGACGCGCATGATTACTGGCCCATCTGGTGACGTCGCATGGTAAACGCCATTCATTGATTGGCGTATCAATGAAATGTCACTCAACTTCAACTCAGAACTGCAACGTTGAATCCCCTCTTTGACCAGATTTTCATCGACGACTGAAATGGGTGTAGCGACAAGTGGCAATTCAGCGAACTGCATTATTGGGTCATTCCCGATATGAGGTTGATACCCGGATTGAGTCGTCCCGTCGGATTGAACTCGTGCAGTATCCGCTGATGGATCAGAGTAACTGCGGCTTCTGCGATTGGTGTTGGGGTTGGCAAATGACTGTGGACTACTCCGACACCCGCTTCAACGATCAGTTGGGTGTTTTCAGCCTCGGGAGCGAAGAGGGTGGAGAGTTGCGCCGGGGACATTGAACGCCGATACGGGAACGACTGAAGATCTGGGGGTCCAGTTACCTCAACAATGTTCGGCAGAGTCGGACTCAACTGCGTGATGGTCTCATCGCAATCTTTTGGATGTCCTTCAATGCAAAACCAAACATCTTGTCCGTTCGTCAGAACAGATGCTGGTCGATACACCCACTGCAGAACCGTATTGACGCATTTCGTAGATGCTTGCTCAAGGTGGAACCAACGTGATGATTGCGGTACCGGTCGTGTTCGCAAAATAGTCTCACCCATAAAACCGAGTCGACCAAATGAACCGACGAAAAGTCGACACAGATCAAAGCCGCTGACATTTTTCACTGTGGGGCCACCAGCCATGACGACATGTCCATCGTGATTGACATAACGAACCTGTAACAAGGTGTCGCGCGTTGCTCCTCGACCAAGACGATATATATCTCCGTGACCCTGAGCGAGCGCGCCCCCGACGGTTCCTGAACCTGACGAACTGATCGGAAGATTTACGTATTGTCCGACTGCGCTGAGAGCCTCTTGTAATTCATTGATCGGTGTGCCGGCACCACAAACCACGGTCATCTCATCAGGTTGCAAATCATAAATTCCACAAGGTGCTTCTACCTGCCGTACGCCGAATGGAGCAGCGACCCGTGTTTGTTGACCAATGACCCACACGGGGCCTGTCGTTTGGTCTCCAACAGACTCGGCGAAGTTTGCGAGATCTACACCCACATTCCCTCCCCTATGTCGTGGGCATCGCCACAACGCGATGGACTGGGAAGGACTTTGAAAGGATTGGCGATCCCGAGCGGATCAAAGGCCGACCGCAACGCTGCTTGAGCCTGTAGGTCATGTGGTCCAAACATCATGGGCATGAAATCGCGCTTTTCTAAACCGATTCCGTGCTCGCCCGTCAGAACTCCCCCAGCTTCAACGCTGACACGAACGATTTCTTGTCCGGCTGAGTGAACGCGTTCCATCACGCCGGGCTCACGTTTGTCAAAAACCAAAAGCGGATGCAAGTTGCCGTCGCCAGCGTGAAAAACATTGAGGACCAAGAGGTCATGCTCGCGAGCGATTCGGTACACCTCTTGGAGGACCGCATTGAGTTTGCGGCGTGGAACCACCGTGTCATGCAAGTAGTAGTTCGGCTTGATCCGGGCGACCGCACCAAAGGCCGTCTTGCGACCTTTCCACAAGAGCGCTCGCTCAGTCTCGTCTTGGGCAATTCGAATTGTTCGCGCGCCGTAAGTACGACCTATCTCGGTGATTCGTTGAGTCTCTTCATCGACCGCATGAGGTAGACCTGAAACTTCAACCAAGAGTGCCGCTGCGGCATCGGTTGGTAAGCCAGCATGAATGTACGCTTCAACGGCTTCAAGACAGAGTTGGTCCATCATCTCGAGTGCGGCCGGAACCATACCCGCAGCGATGATTGCACTCACAGTTTCAGCTCCGGCTTCTACCGATGTGAAATCCATCAACATGGTTCTGACGGCTGAATAGTTCTGCATGAGTCGTACACAAATTTTGGTAGTGATACCAAACATGCCTTCGCTACCGATAAATGCGCCACGAAGATCGAGACCGATCGGTTCGGGCTCTTCGCCGCCGAGTGTCACGATTGACCCGTCGGATAGGACAACTTCGCAAGCCAAGATATGACTTGAAGTCACTCCATCGGCTAAGCAATGCGGGCCACCTGAGTTATTGGCAACGTTGCCACCGATCGTGCAACTTTGTTGGCTGCTGGGGTCTGGCGCAAAGTGCAAACCAAGGTGCGCGACTTCACGGGTGAGATCGAGATTCAGCATGCCGGGCTCAATCCAGGCGAATCGATTCACCGAGTCGACAGAAATCAAACGATTCATCTTCGCAGTTGAAATCACGACTGATCCGTCAATGGGTGTCGCACCACCGGCCAGGCCAGTTCCCGATCCGCGGGCGACGAACGGTTGATTGAACTCAGCGCAGATACGAACGATGGCTTGCACTTCGTGCGTCGTCAACGGAAAACACACGACGCCAGCACGACCTTCAATATTGGAAGCATCGCGTTTGTATAAATCAATATCTGCCGATTCGGTATGTACCCGACGGGGATCAAGTACTTGACGTAACCGAGTCACCAACGGCTGGCTGACTGGTTGAACGGTAACGTCGTTCGTCATCAGAGATGGTGATCTTTTCAACTAGGGACGACGGTGTCGGCTGAGACGTGAACGCCGAGGTTGTTTAGGTTCGTCAACCTGCCGGAGAACGATGACACGACCCGGTTCAACTCGTTCGCCGTCGACGAGAACTTCGTCTCCGGGCTGTAGTGGGTCAAGATGAGAATGAGATGACAAACTGTCAACTCGGCCGTCACGTCGAGCCTTCAATTCATTTTCTTTATCGTGCATCGCTTCTTTGCCAGTTGACCAAGCATCAGAAATCGATGAAAAGCGTGACTTAGTTGAACTCGCTGCTCGGTTCATGACTTTCACTGGGCCCAAACTTGTGACGGTACGGCGAACTTTCTTGCCCGCAAAAAGTACGCCACCCACTCCAGCGATTGCTCCCGAGATAAACCACACGATGCGCTTGATCATTTGATCTTCCTTACCACTGCTTGGCTCGATGAACTTTTTCGAGACTGACGTTCAATTCTTTTCTGGTCGCGCTTTAAACGTTGGGCCGCCCGCGAGGTGCCTGTCGCAAGAGCTGCCACCTTGATTACTGGAGTTGATAGAGCCATACGAGTCATGCGCCCGGTATTGGCCATCGCCCCACTGATCGCTTCGGCAGAACCGAGGACGCGATCGAAGCGATCGAGGTCTTCGCGGGCTTCTTCAACGGCGTACCGCGCCTCGTCGGTTGATGCCCGCAGTTCGGCAAGGAGCGGACCGGTTTCTCGGCGGAGAGAGTCAACTTCAAGGCGAAGCGATCGGAGCGTGTCGAGAACTCTCAAGAGAACGACGATGAGAGCGGCAAATCCGAGAGACAGCAAAACCGTCGCAAGAACAATGGCTAAATCTCCTGCTGTCATGATTCCTCCTTGCCGAGTTCGTTGTCTTGGTTGGCGAGACGTTGAGCGATCTCTCGTTCGCGTCCGTGCTGACTTGGTTCGTACCAGCGTTTGGCGGTGAGTTCATCAGGTAAATACTGCTGAGGAACCCAGCCACGCGGGTCATCATGAGGGTAGTCGTATCCCGTCCCATGTCCAAGGGCGGAGGCGCCTTGGTAATGGGCGTCGCGTAAATGTGCAGGTACTTCGCCGACAGCACCGTTTTTAATGTCGGCGCGGGCACCCCAAATAGCAAGTGCAGCTCGGTTGCTCTTGGGTGCGGATGCCAGGTGAATTGCTGCGTGAGCCAGATTGAGTTCGGCTTCAGGAAGCCCGACATGCTCAAGGGCATGAGCAGCTGCGACTGCAATCATGAGCGCCGTTGGATCGGCGAGTCCAATATCTTCGCTAGCAAATATCAGCATGCGGCGCGCAATGAAACGAGCATCCTCACCAGCCTCAAGCATCCGAGCTAGGTAATAGGTAGCAGCCTGGGGATCGCTCCCCCGCATGCTTTTGATGAACGCGCTCACGACGTCGTAATGATCGTCACGACCATATCGCAAGGCGCTTGTTCCGAGTGCAGCCTCGACATGTTCGACGAGAATTTGGTGGGGATGAGAAAGCGCGGCTGCGACTTCAAGCGATGTGAGAACTTGTCGCCCATCTCCCCCGGATCGCTCAGTCAGCAAGTCAATCGCATCTGGAGTTGACGTGGTTGCCAAAGCGATGAGACCGCGTTCGATCAAGGTTCGAATGGCATCACGCGAAAGTGGCTCGAGACGAAACAAAGTGCTGCGCGAACGAAGTGGCGCATTGACTTCAAAAAATGGATTTTCGGTCGTTGCGCCGATCAGCGTTAACGTCCCATCTTCAACTGCGGGCAAGAGTGCATCTTGTTGACTCTTTGAAAAACGATGGATCTCGTCAAGAAACAGAATTGTCCCTTGTGCATGCATCCCAAGGCGTTGACGAGCGCGTTCGATGACCTCACGTACGTCCTTGACTCCGGCAGTCACGGCAGATAATTGTTCAAAGGCTCGTTTAGTAGTACCAGCGACTGCTAGTGCCAATGTTGTCTTTCCTGTTCCAGGTGGCCCCCAGAAAATCGCACTACTTAACTTGTCTTGTTCAACAAGACGACGTAGTGGTTTGCCCGTTCCGACGAGATGTTCTTGACCAACGACATCATCAATCGTGCGTGGGCGAAGTCGTGCCGCTAGTGGCGATTGTGAACGGAGTTGTTCTTCGGCAGCAGCACTAAACAGATCGCTCACGGCAGGATCCGAGAAAATGCCCTGGCGTATGCGGCTTGACGAAACTCAACAAGATGATGAAGCAGGTGATGTGGATCCATCCATTGCCAACGACTGAACTCATGATCATCGGGACGTGGAGCGACACTGTGTTCGTCAATGACACCAAATAAGAACCACTTTTGAATTTGTCCGCGGCGCTGATCGCCGTTCTTCATATTGGACCGAATATCAGCGGGCCACTCGTAAGCAATCCATTCCGGTAATTCAAGAACCAGGGCGACATCAGACTCGGTGAGACCAGTTTCTTCGACGAGCTCACGCCAGGCCGCGTCAACCGGTTCTTCACCAACGTCAATGCCACCTTGCGGTAACTGCCATGAACCAGGGACGTCTTTGCGCTCAAAAGACATCAAGTCGCCGTTTTCACGACGGATAACAATGACGACTCCGGCACGAAAGGATTGCGAGCTCATATGTACAGATTGATTCCTAGTTCAGACCTTGGGCGGTAGAACTCGGATACCGAGTTCGTCGAGTTGTTTGTTCTCGGCCCGGGTTGGAGCGTTGGTCATGGGGTCTTGACCGCTTTGGGTCTTCGGGAAAGCGATGACCTCACGAATGTTCTCTTCACCGGCCAAAATCGCCACGAGACGATCGAGCCCAAAGGCAAAACCACCGTGTGGTGGCGCGCCATAGGTGAATGGCTTCAAGAAGAAACCGAACTTTCGGTTGGCTTCTTCTTCGCTAATTCCCAGAGCCGTGAAAACCCGACGTTGCATTTCGGAATCGTGAATTCGAATGGATCCAGAACCCAATTCCCAACCATTGAGAACAAGGTCGTACGCCAATGAACGTACCGACATCGGATCAGTCTCAAACTTGTCGAGATCTTCGGGATGAGGCTGACAGAAAGGATGGTGTCCGGGCTTTGGTTGACCAGTTTCCTTATCGACGCCAACGAACAACGGGAATTCAGTCACCCATACGTAGCGGTAAGGCCCTTGGTGAACCGGTGGACGACCAAGATCGTTACGCAGTGTACCGAGAACTTCACAGGTCATTGACCATTCATCGGCGACGATCAGCAACAAGTCACCAGGTGATGCCTGCAATGTTGACAAGAGTTTGGCCTGTTCGTCAGCAGACAAGAATTTGACGACCGGGGACTCGAGGGTTCCGTCGGATGCCACCTTGAGCCATACCAATCCTTTAGCGCCCATCTTCTTGGCGCGGTCAGTTAGTGCGTCCAATTTGTTGCGACCGAACTCTTCGGCTTTGCCTTCGACGCGGATGCCCTTAATTGAATCGGCTCCTGCGAATGCCTTGAATTCGGTGCTTGAGAAGATTGAAGTCAACTCGGTGAGTTCCATACCAAAGCGCAAGTCGGGCTTGTCAACGCCGAAACGTTCCATTGCTTCGCGCCAGGTGATGCGCTGAATTGGATCGGGCTTGACACCAGTGACCGATTCGGCAGCGGCGATGACCGCTTCGCTGATGGCGGCTAAGACATCGTCTTGATTGACAAAACTCATCTCAGCATCAAGCTGCATGAATTCGTATTGGCGATCGGCACGAAGGTCTTCGTCGCGCAAACAGCGGGCGATCTGGTAGTAACGATCGATCCCTGCAACCATCAGTAGTTGTTTAAACAACTGTGGACTTTGGGGCAAAGCGTAGAAAGAACCGGGCTCTTTGCGCGAAGGTACCAAGAACTCGCGT
>JBIIMF010000166.1:0-2637 GCA_044338135.1 Ilumatobacteraceae bacterium
ATGACCACTGGCAAAAAGGGCAAGCGCAAGATGTCCTCGATGGCTGGTCTTGGTGGTCTGGGTGCGGCGGGCTTGCCTGGTCAGGGCGGTGGCTTTGGCGACGCTCTCGGTGGTGGAGCGCCTGGCGGCGGTTTCCCCGGCTTTCCGCCGTCACGCTAAGTCCGACCAGCCAAGACTTGCCTCGTGGCGTTGGGGAAGGGGTACTTTCGGGTTAGCCTTCGCTGTCTGCCTGGACTGGTTCTGGGCGCTTGAATCAGGAGTTATCGCCGAATGTCAGTCAAGTTACGCCTTACACGTGTCGGAAAGACCAAGCAGCCTCATTACCGCGTGATCGCGAGCGACAGCCGCGCCGCCCGTGATGGTTCATTCCTCGAAATCTTGGGTCAGTACAACCCACGCACCGAGCCTTCGGTCATCAATCTCGACAACGACAAGGCTGTTGCCTGGTTGATGAAGGGCGCACAGCCCACCGAGCGCGTCAAGAAGATTCTTGAAATCTCGGGCGCATGGGCACAGTTCACTGCTGCTCGCGCTAAGTGATTCAGTTGTCATGACTGATCCCAACGAAATTTCTTCCCCCACAGCAGTTGCTGTTTTAACGCACGTTGTTCGTTCAATTGTTGACGATCCCGATGCAGTCAATGTTGCCGAAACCGAAGGTCGCAATCGTTTGCGTCTTGAAGTGAAGGTTGGTCCCGGAGACCTCGGTCGAGTGATCGGCCGTCGTGGTCGTACTGCTCAAAGCATTCGCACACTCGTGCGTGCTGCTGCCGCTAAAGACGGTCGCGAAGTCGACGTCGACTTCGTTGACTGATTGTGGTTCACGGAGTTTCCGTGACTACTGAAAAAACTCCCGAAGGCCTTTTAGAAGTAGGTCGTTTTGGTCGCCCCCACGGTGTGAAGGGGCAGATTTATATCAAGTTGTCGACCGATCGTTCTGAGCGCGTCCAAGTTGGCGCACGTTTGTGGGCCGGTGAATGGTTTGAAGTATCGGCTCGAACATCGATGGCTAACACTGGCGCCGATCGTTGGGTCGTAGGACTAGTTGGCATTGACGATCGCAACGACGTTGAGCGATTAGTCAACAAAGTTGTTTGGGCCGAACCCATTGATGACCCAGTCGCAGTATGGGTGCATCAAGTCATTGGTGCACGAGTTGTTGATGTTGGTGGTGTTGATCGCGGAACTTGCATCGCAGTTCTCAAAAATCCAGCTAACGATTTACTAGAACTCGAATCTGGTGCACTAGTACCTGTCTTGTTCGTTGATTCAGTACAGGCCGATACCGACGGTAATTTCGTAGTCACCATCAATCCGCCCGATGGATTGTTTGAAGTTTTCGAGGATGTGAAGTAATCGACATGCGTGTAGATGTCTTCACCATCTTCCCTGGCATCGTTGACTCGTTTTGTTCTGAAAGTTTGCTCGGCAAATGTCGCGAGTCGGGTTTGCTCGATCTGCGTAGCCACGATCTACGCGAGCACACAACTGACGTTCATCGCACGGTCGACGATTCCCCGTTCGGTGGTGGCGCCGGCATGGTCATGCGCGCCGAGCCGATCTTTGCCTCGGTCGAAACCGCCCAGCCGCCGCGTCCGCTGTATTTGCTCAGTCCCGGAGGCCGACGCTTCGATCAGGCCTTTGCCCACGAGTTGGCAGCAACTCACGACGGTCCCTCGGGTGGGTTCAGCCTGCTGTGCGGCCGCTATGAAGGAATTGATCATCGGGTTCGCGAACACCTCGTTGATGGCGAAATCAGTATTGGTGATGTCGTCTTATCTGGGGGAGAAGTTGCGGCCTGCCTCATTATCGAAGCGGTGACCCGCCTGTTACCTGGGGCGATGGGCAATGCTCAGAGTCCAGTGACCGAGAGTTTCGGGGCCACCAATCTGCTTGAAGAGCCCCATTTCACCCGCCCAGCCGACTTTCGGGGGTGGGGAGTCCCCGATGTCTTGAGGGGCGGGAACCACGCCCAGGTCGACCGATGGCGCTTGGCGCAGGCTTTACATCGAACGATCAGCCAGCGACCCGACCTCATTGAGGCCCGCGGTGGACTTTCAAATGATGAGCTCGCCCTGTTGGAAGAGTTCCCTGCTATCCCGTATCCTTGACAAGCCGTGTCTGCGATCTACCCAGGTCGTATGTCCCTGAAAAGCTTTAAGGAAACCCGTCATGAAGACCACCGACATCGTTGACCTACAACACATCCGCTCCGACATTCCTGTATTTGGTCCCGGAGATGAACTGAAGGTTCACGTGCGCGTTGTTGAAAGCGGCAAAGAGCGTATTCAGATTTTCCAGGGCAACGTCATCGGACGTCATGGCTCAGGAATTCAAGAGACCTACACCGTGCGCAAGATCAGCTACGGCGTTGGCGTCGAGCGCACATTCCCCGTGCACACCCCAACGGTTGCCAAGATCGAAGTCATGAAGCGCGGCGATGTTCGTCGTGCCAAGTTGTACTACTTGCGTGACCGTACTGGTAAGGCTGCCAAGGTCCGCGAAAAGCGCGACTTCTGATTTCTTTGGGAAATCTTTCCTTTCCTATTTGTTGTCACGTTTGCCTTCACAACACGAGCATTGACCATTGAGTACCGACGATCTCGAAGATTTCGAGGCTGATCGCGAACTCCACCT
>JBIIMF010000046.1:0-9250 GCA_044338135.1 Ilumatobacteraceae bacterium
GGGCAGTTGTTGCACCTGGAGCGACGGTCGTCGCTGTTGTTTTAGCGACTAAGAAATCGCCAGTGATGGTGGGGTTGCTACACGATCCAATCGCAGGCGCTGTCGAAGCACCGGGAATTTGGGCGACGGCAGCGAATGCAGCTTCAACCAAGTTTTTCGGTAACGGTGCGTAACCCAATTGCTCGGATTTTTGCTGACCAGCGCACAAGAAGTAGAAGATGTAGTCGGACAAGCTCTTGCCCTTAGCAGCACTAAATGGCGCGGCCTCGGTGGTCGGAACGATCATGTACGAATAGCTCGACATGGGGTACGCCCGAGCATCTGCGTTTCGATAAACGCCCTGCAGCACCTGGGTTCCGTCAGGGTTAACTCTTGCACCTTGCAACGCAACGGAGACATTGACCGCTGTCGGTTGTGCGTAATTGCCAGAAGCATTCTTGACTGAAGCAACTGGAAAGCCACGTTCTTTGGCGTAACCGTATTCAACATAAGTGATCGCGCCATCGTTGTACTGAGCAGCGACAAAGTTGGCGACTCCATCAGAGAACTGTTGCGCAGCAAATCCCGAATTCGGAAAATCTGGATAGAGAGAAGTAACGGGGCATGACGAACCCAAGTTGGCCTTCTGACACAATTGATTCCAGTCGCTAGGAGTTTCCTCAGCCATGAAAGCGGTGAATTGTGCTGTTGTACCCGAACCGTCAGAGCGAACAACTGGCTTGATGCGCGTTGCCGGCATCACGCGTTGCGGATTGTCGGCAACGATCAATGGGTCATTCCACATAGTGATTTGACCAGTAAAGATCTTCGCCGCGCTCTCGGGAGATAGACGCAAGTCGGTGATTCTTTGACCGTTGGCCTTGAGGTTGTACATGAACGCAGTACCGCCGGCAACAATCGGAAGATACGCGTACGGTCGAGAAGCGGCCAACTGAGTTTCGTCAGCTAACAAGTTTCCTTGACGGTCGTACTGGGCGCTTTGAAAAGGAATTTCAGAAACGGCGAAGTCAACTTGCGCTTGATAATACGCAACACGACCTGCAGTTGATCCGACGCCTTGATAGTTGACAACGAGCCCTTGACGAGCCACATCGGCGCGCCATTGGTCGACAGCAATTTGGCTCCATGTTGAACCAGCACCATCGACGGGGGCTTCAGCATGCACCACTGAAGGCGAGACGACTCCAAGTGAGGTAATCAGTGCAGCCGAAGCTACGACGAGTTTCTTGATGCGACGCATCAGCCAAACCTTCCGTTTACATAATCGTTAGTACGTGAGTCGTGAGGATTAGTGAAGATGTCCTTGGTGGGACCTTCTTCAATGATGCGTCCTGGCTCATTTTCGGCAGCCAAGAAAAATGCACAACGATGTGAAACACGTTGTGCTTGTTGCATGTTGTGCGTCACGATGACCACAGTGACCGTTTCGCTGATTTCGCTGATGGTCTGTTCAATGCGGCGAGTTGATGTGGGGTCGAGAGCCGAACATGGTTCGTCCATCAACAACACTTGTGGGCTCACGGCAAGCGAACGTGCAATGCATAGACGCTGTTGCTGACCACCCGACAAGGCACGGCCAGGGTCGCCGAGACGGTTCTTGACTTCATTCCATAAGCCGGCCTTGGTGAGGCATGACTCAATGAGCGCGTCGCGTTCGGAACGAGTTGTCTTCAGACCAGAAAGTTTGAGACCAGCGAGAACATTTTCGGCCACAGTCATTGCGGGGAAAGGGTTTGGCTTTTGGAACACCATTCCGATACGACGGCGTACATCGGTCACCGGAATTGCGCCACGATAAATGTCGACACCGTCAATGAGAATTTCGCCCGCAAGGGTTGCACCAGGGACAAGTTCATGCATGCGGTTCAGAGTGCGCAAGAAAGTACTCTTGCCACAACCAGACGGACCGATGAGTGCGGTGACTTGACCTGGTGCCATGTCAAGGTTTACGCCTTCAAGAACTTTCTTGGTTCCGAACCAACAAGCAACATTTGCTGCCGTTAAGCCTGCGGCTTTGTGCCCCGGATCAAGCAACGAGATATCTGACGACCCAGTTGTTGTGTTTGACGAGTTGGTTTCGATTGACGTCATGCCAATCCCTTTCTCTTGAGTCGACGCTTCTTGAGACGACTGATGTGGTCTGGACCTCGCCCACCAATGGCGCGGGCGATAACGAATAAGACAAGAACCAAAATCAATAGAACGAGGGCACCAGTCCACGCACGAGCGATCTGCGCTTCTTGTGGGAAACGAATCAGACGGAAGACAAAGAACGGGAGCGAATCTTGCTTGCCAGATAGTGGATTCCAGTTCATGATGAAGGCGCCGCCAACGGTCAAGATCAATGGGGCTGTTTCGCCGATGACTCGCGCCACACCCAAAATGACTGCCGTCACTAATCCTGAACGCGATGTCGGCAACACGACACGCGAGGTTGTGCGCCATTCAGTACCACCAAGAGCCAACGACGCTTCACGAAGACCACCGGGGACTAAGCGCAGAACAACTTCAGCAGTACGAGTCACTGTCGGGAGGAAAAGCACTGAGAGAGCGAGTGAACCAGCTAAACCAGTTTGCTGATTGCCGAGAGCCAAGATCCACGCTGCGTAGATAAACAAACCGGCGACAATCGAAGGCACGGCACTCATGGCATCAACGACCGTGCGGAGGGGCTTAGCGAGTCGGCCTTTCACTTCGTTCATGTAGACGGCAGTGGTAATTCCGAGTGGAACCGCGATGAGACTGGCGATTCCGACTTGTTGCAAGGTTCCGATAATCGCGTGAGCTCCACCACCTTCGGTTGAGTCGCTGAGAGCGCCGACGTACCGCTGATCTTGACTAAAGAATTGCGGCCGCAGTGAGTGATAGCCCTTGCCGATGACGTACAAAACGACCAGCACCAACGGGATGATGGCCATCGAGGCACCGGTCCAAACAGCAACGCGGGCTAAGTGGTCTTTTGCTCTCACTGTTCCTCGAATTTCGCGAACGGCGATCCAAGAAATAGCGATAAAGAACACGTAGCAGGTCAAAAGAAAACCCAGGGCGCCAGAGAGTGGAAGGATTGTTTCGTACAGCAGCTGGCTCAGTGCGAAAGCAGAAATTGCTGAGCCGATCATGACCGTGACATCGATGGTCTCAATTGTGCGGATACGAATTTTTGCCTCGGAGATGGGGGTGTCGCTCGTTGTCGGGTCGTTTGTTGTCTTGTTGCGTCGAAGTGCAAAGCTCATCAGAATCAAATCTCCGTCGCTGAACCAGATCGTGAGCGATTGACCACGCTCGAAGCTGCTGTATTGACCAACAAGGTGATGATGAACAGGGCAAGACCTGCTGCCATCAAGGCGCTAATTCCGGTTTCAGTTGATTCGCTGAATTTGAGAGCGATGAGGGCAGCGATGCTGTTTGATCCCTGTTCAACGATGGACCACTTGGCATCAAAAGATGGCGAGATAATCAGCGTGACGGCGATGGTCTCGCCTAAGGCTCGACCCAGTCCCAGCATTGAGCCACCAATGATTCCGCCTTGACCAAATGGCAACACAACATCACGGACAACACCCCATCGGGTGCCACCAAGTGCCATGGCACCTTCACGTTCGCCTGGAGGCGCCTGGCCAAATACCTCGCGCATCACTGAAGTACAGATCGGGATGACCATGAGCGACACGATGACGCCGGCCACAAATGTCGACGACGGGAAGACACCAAGGGACGTCCCGAAATCATCATTCACCTTGAAAAACGGTACAAAACCGAGGTTGTCGGCGAGCCATTTTGACAAAGTGATGATTCGTGGCTGCAGGTAAAACAAGCCCCACAAGCCGTAGATCAAACTGGGCACGGCCGCTAGAAGGTCGATGGTCGCGGTCAGGAAGCGACGAATTCGGCGTGGTGCGTACTCGGTGATGAATAGCGCGGTCGCGATTGAAACTGGAACGGCGATGAAGAGGGCTACAAACGCAATTGAAAAGGTGTAAGGCAGAAGCGAGGCGATACCAAACGCCCCACCCATGTCGGGGGCCCACTGGCTTTCGGTAATGAAGCCCCAGCCGGAAATTCGCAAAGCGTCAATTCCGCGGTACAACAAAAAGCCACCGATGAGCGCCATGACAAGGAAAACGAACGAGCCAGACACCGCTGCAACTGATCGATACACCTGGTCAACGCGATTTCTGCGAATGACGGGGTTGATGCGAACTTCCGAATCGATGTTGGCCGAAACTGAATCTTTGATCTCGTCAATCGGTGATGACTTAGGCACCCCGACAGCCTTCAGGCGTCTCGTGTCATTGGTCTGAAGTAAAAGTGAATAACAGTTGAACAGCAGAGCAAGTTTTATTGATCCCCATTTCAGAACGGGAGTGACCGCTCTAACTTGAGGTCATGCCGTCTAAATCTCCCATGTGGCGAGATTTTCGTTGTCAATCTTGAGTGAATGGGAAATTCGACGTGACTGAAGCTTCAAAATCACTTCCCCAAGTCGGAGATCGTCTTCGTCGCCTGTGCGCGTTGATGTTGGCGGCTTTTTCTTTGGCATCGCTCGCTTCGTTTGGTGCGGCCGATTCGGTATCGGCTGAACCAGCACCGCGAAGTCCGGTTACAGCAACCGGTACCGGCGGTCGCACGGGCACCGTTACTCCGGGTGTTGATTTGTCGAACGAAGTGATCAATATCTCCTGGTCAGGGTTTAGACCAACGACTCAACAAAACATCTACACCGTCATTATCTTGCAGTGCAAAGCGAACCCGGTTTCGCTTGCAGACTGCTTCACGGCTGAACCATTCCCAGATCTGGCAAACGGAAACCGACTTTTAGACTCAACGGCCGCTGACGGAACTGGCTCGGCACAGTTCGAGGTTCGCCCCGCGAGCAACCTTCCTCAATTGGGATGTTCAGCAACCAACCCCTGTTCTATGTTGGTTTATGAAAACGATGCGTTGCCGATTCAGCCTGGCAGTTTGCCGGCTGCGCGAGTGGTGATCCCCATCACATTCGCACCTTCGCAAGCCGACTGCCCAACGATTACCGACTTTGATGTTCGAGTTGACGGTTCAGCAACATCAGCTGGTCTTTTTTATGCGTGGGCCGCGCGTATTTGCCAAGGTGAATCTTCAGTAGTTCTTGACTACACGGAGACATCTAGCACCACTGGCCGCGAAAACTTCTTGGCTGGCCTGATTGACTTCGGCGTTACTGCTTTACCGGCGACAGAAGAAGAGTTATCGCACCACCCTGAACATCGCGATTACTCGTACGCTCCAATAGCGGCGAGTGCAGTGGTCGTTGCCTACAACTTGACCGACCCCTTTACTGGTTTGCGTGTTGAGAATTTGGTGGTTTCGCCGCGTCTGGTTGCACGTCTCGTCACGAACAGTTCTGTCGAGACAATTGTTCGAGATCGAGAATTGCTCAACATCAACCCGACGGTTCGTTTTCCAACCAACGGTATAAACCCGATTCTGGTTCGAGCCGAACGAAATGCGGCAACGACAATTTTAACCTCGTGGATGAGCGCTGACCCTGAAGCGAAGAAGTTTCTTGCCAACACCGATACTTGGAGAGTCGCGCTGAACTCTTCATATGTTGGTTACTCGTATCCGCGTGATGCGTTTGAGCTCGTTGATAATGACTCGCGCTATTTGCCCCGACAGGGGCAAAAGAACATAGCAACACGCATGTTCTACGGAGTGTCGCCGACCGGCACACAGGCCGAGGTCACGAGTGCCCGCGGAGTTATCGGCATCGTCGACCTTCCAACTGCCAAAAGATTTGGGTTGCAAGTCGCTGGCTTGTTGATGCCGAATGGATCGGTCGTTCAAGTGACGGACGATTCAATTTTACGTGGTATTGCCGACGCCGAACTAAGTGCTGCGGGAACTTTGGTGGCCGACCCCACCCCAGAAGACCCGTTGGCGTATCCAATGATCAAAGTTGATTACGCCATGGTTCCAAAAACTTTTGATACAGAAGAAAAGATTGCCGATGTGCGTAGGGTGTTGAATTACGCAGTTGGTGATGGCCAAAGTCTGTTGCCATCGGGATACATCACACTTCCCGATTTGATGCGGGCTGAAACCCGAAAAATTGTGGATGCAATAGGGGTTCCGGTCGTAGCAACGACGACAACAATTGTGCGCCAAGCCGTCACTGTTCCGACGACCCGACCGCGAGCGACGGTGCCGCCAACAACTGTTGCGCCGACCACAACGACCAGTACGACAACGAGTTCAACCACAACAACCCAACCCGCACCGATCACTGTGCCTAAGGCAAAACTGTCAGATGATTTTTCTGGTCAGCGAAGTTCATCAGGGCTGATGCTTGGATTAGGTGGATTGTCTGGTGCGGTCATTCTTGGGACTGCGCCGTGGCGAAAACTGGGCGCGCGACGTAGGAAGGTTGTGTCATGAGTGAGGTTAAGTCTGAGACAACAATCGTTTTGCCAGTTGACCAAGTAGATCAGACAGCAGTTGGCGCTACTGACGACGCCAAGTTTCAATCAAAAAAGAATCTGGCGTTATCAATTCCGGTAGTTCGTCGTTTCGCCATCGTGATTTTCATGTTGGCGTTCGGTTCGTTGATGTTCAATCAAATCTTGGGGCCATTGGTCCACGATCGTGCTGCAACAGCATTAGAGCAACGCTTGGCGTCTGATCTTGTGAATGGTGTGGCGCCGGTTTCGAATCCAATTGCATTAGGTGTGCCGATCGGATTGATCGATGTGCCGAATCGTGATGTTCGTGCCGTTGTGATTGAGGGATCGAAGGCCGAGCAATTAGCGCAGGCTTCTGGTCATTTGATTGGTTCGGCATTACCGGGTCAGCCCGGCGTTTCGGCAATTCTGGGTCGCAGCCAAACATACGGAGCTGAGTTCAAAAATCTTGACCAACTGATCGTTGGCGATGAAGTGGTTGTCACGACCGGACAAGGCGTGCACACCTATGAAGTGATTGACATCACAGTGCGTTCGGCGCGTGACGCTGCGGCATTCCAGGGCGAGGGACACATGTTGATCTTGGCAACAGTGGTTAATTCTTCTGATCGACTCGTGGTGCGGGCCACTCTGACCTCGCCAGTCTTTCCTGCTGGTGAAGCAACCGATCACCAGACGTCACTTGACGAATTAGGTTTGGCCGGCGATTCATCATCGTGGTCAGATTTGGCGTTATGGATGTTGATCGCGGCGTTGCTGGCGGCAGGATTCCCGGTCATCGTCAATCAGGTGGGTCGACGAGTCGGGTGGTTGGTCGTTGCACCAATCGCAATGTGGGTTGCTCTAGAAGTTTGGACTGCCATTTCGTTGATGAGCCCAAGTGCTTGGTGAACAAAAAGATTTTTGTTTCCAATTGCACAGCCACAGTTCACTTTGAGTCAAGGTTGCCAAAATCGGCTGTTCACGTTGTTGCTCCAAGATGAGGCGTCAAATTTTTTGACCACCTCAACGATAGGAGAAATACGTGAAGAAGTTGCTCAGCTCAGCAGTGGCAATTGCCTCTGTGATTGGCGTGTGCGCCCTGCCCTCGCAAGTATCGGCCGGTGCCGATAGCTCGTCAGGAGACATCCTTGGCATCGCTGGTTCGGACACCACGACGTTTGTGATGGACGCTTTGTCGGCGGCCCACAACACGAACTCGCGCTACAACCCGAATAAAGATCGCGCCGTCAACATCCCGCCATTGTTGGCAGCCAACCCGAGTGTTGAACTCGGTGAGTCAACGGCGACCGCAGCGAATAAGGCGTGGCTTGCGGGTGCTCGCTCGACCTGGCCCGGCGGCATGGTTTTGCCGGCCGACAATGACTGCAAAGTCAACATGGTGTTTGGTGGTTACGGATCACGCGACCTGTACGGCACCGGAGGCACTGGAGCGGTCAATGGCAGTACCGGTGACGGCACTGCGGTTCGCGGACTGACACCCGAAGGCGGCATTGAAGTAACGGCCGACCTCAGCGTCCCGGCCGACGGCGACACATCAGACGTTGGTGAAACTTGGTACCTCGGTGTCGTACCGCCGAACGGTTCGGGCGACGGACGTGGAGTGGTCGAAGGTTCCGCGCGGAACGGAGTCACCTACAACGGAGCTGCCTCGCCTGGCGGTACCGCCGCTTCGGCATGTATCGACATTGCGCGTTCATCGTCGCGATCAACGAGCGTCAAGCTTGAAGGCTGGGCCTTCGCGCTCGACGCAATTGACTGGACCTACTTCAGCGGCAACGACCACGGAGTAGCGCAGACTGGTTTGAGCAAGGCGCAACTGAAGAAGATCTACACCTGCTTCGCGGGAACAAAGATTGATCCGAATAACAGCGGAACTGCCGACCAGGTTGGCGATCGAATCCCCGGTTACCCAGAGTTGTCACTGTGGGGCGATGTCACAGGCAATCTCACTGACACCGATCCAATCAAGGCGTACCGCGTGCAATTGGGATCTGGAACTGGAACCGACGTGGCAACTACTTTGATCGGCCATACGTCAAACAACGATGTCGATTTCTTGGCTGGTTGCGACACTGTCGCAAACAACACCGACGGTAACCCTGCGACAACTTTCACCCCATTCACGCAGGTTCAAGAACATGACTGCCGCAACGTCTCGGACGCAGCAAAGCCTGATGCAATTTGCTTCTACGGTTACAGCCGCTGGGTGATTCAAGCCAAGGCTCTCGAGACCGACAAGCGCAACGGTGCAGTATTCGGCAAGTTCAAGAACACTGGTGACTTTAAGCGTCCGTCGTTCAGCAGCATCAACGAGACTGCATCACGTTTCGAAGGAACTCGCTTGGTGTACAACTATGTCGGTCTTTCATCGACGACAGGGACGATTTACCCACGTATTGAAGACTCGCGCCGTTTCGTTGGTGTGACAGCTCAGCCGGCTGATTGTGCTGATGGTTCGGAAGTAGCAGTCGTCGCCAACCCGTCCGCTACGCCTCCGGTGGTGGCTCAATCAGCAGTTGACTGCAACTTCGACGGCGACACAGTTGACACTGGTGTGACCGTGGGTGGTGTGCCCGGATTTATCTGTGGTGATCTGACCGCTCGCAAGATCATTGCAACATACGGGTTGAAGCCACTTCCCATGGCCGCAACGGATCCCACCAATGGTGCTTTGGGCTCGTCCTACTGCCGTCTCAACAAGGCACTCTGACCAATCATCAGTTGAAACATCAACCTTAAGGAGGACTGATGAAAAAGAGTTTGAGTTATCTAGCTTTGGTAGGAATCGTGGCCTCGTTTGGGGCGGGTGC
>JBIIMF010000167.1:0-2629 GCA_044338135.1 Ilumatobacteraceae bacterium
GTCGCCCAAATTCCCGGTGCTTCGACAGCGCCTGCGATTGGATCGTGTAGCAACCCCACCATCACTGGCGATTTCTTAGTCGCTAAAACAACAGCGACGACCGTCGCTCCAGGTGCAACAACTGCCCCAGGCGCAACTAAGCCGGGCGCTACCCTCGCACCAGGTGTCACCACAACACTTGTTGCTGGTGCTGAAGGCACCGATACAACACTTCCACTTGACGGCGAGATTGTTGATGCAGTTCCAGTAGAGGGCGTGACCGCCATTGCGACTCCCGGAGTAGCTATGGCAACAAGTGTCGAAATCGATACTCAAGGCAATGGCACATCAGTGCTGATTTACCTACTGATTGCGCTTTTGATTCTGGGCATCGTCTTCGCCCCGCCCATCGTGGCAGGTCGGTTACGACCATCTGTGAAGCAGTAGTCTTCACAACAAAGGAGTGCACAATGAAATCAAGAAAAGCAATCGCTCTTGTTTTGTTATCAATAGCCACGTTGTTGTCCTGCTCAAGTGACGACTCAACATCGACAACGACAACACAAGTCGAGGTCGGTACTCCTACCCCACCAATACCATCTGAAGTCAACGCCATCCCCTTCACCGTTGGTGCTGTGGCCGCAGCGGGTAACGCTGAAATCAGAATGAGTCTTCCTTCAGAAACTCCTGAAGCAGCAGAAGGTTTTTTCTTTCTTGAAGTTCAAGTCACCAGTGGTGCACTTGAACCATTCACTCTTCGTCCCGACATGTTCCGTGTCTACACCGTCGACGGAAAGTCATATACGCCAGTTGCTGCGGGAACAATTGAGCAATTCGGTAACGCCACACTTCAGACAAGAGAGTCGTACCAAGGAATTCTTGCGGTCAGCATTCCAACCGATTCAGAGCCAGCGTTGTTCTTGGCCAATCTTGCCGACTTGGGCGAACGATTTTTCCCGGTCGCCTTTTCGGTTGACCCAAACTTCACGCCAGCAGCCCCCGAAGGCTGATTACGTCGGTAGTTGGCCAACTTTTTCGTTGGGTCCAACTTCTTCCCAGTCATGTCCTCGGCGAATCAACGCTGACGACGACGGCAAGAACACCAATGGAACATTGGCGAGCTTCTTAGCACGTGCATGGCGATCAACCGTGACGGTTTCAGATTGAGCCACGATTGCCATACCGGTCAATAGCCCAAGCCCAAGAGCAAGCGCTCCACCACGAGGGTCGATCATCGGATCACAAAAGGCCGATGCCGATGCACCCACGCCAACGACCAAGCCGCCTTCTTTCAACACGTGTTGTACTGCTTCCCACACTGGAGTGTCTTTCAAAACACTGCGCATGTGAATCGGGTTGTCTCCAACAAACCACACCGCATCGGCCTTGCGAACGATTTTGATGGCGTCTTTATCCTCTGCTTCGTTACGGCGCATCACCATCAAAGCTTCAACCTCAACGCCCAATCGTGAGGCCCACGAGTTGGCGGCACTCACAAGCACCTCTGGACGTTCGAATGCATCTGCGGTTGGCAGAACGACAACCTTCTTTGCCTTCACTTCTTTCAACAAACGTGCGTCAAGTTCATCGTGAAGGCTAAATGCGCCTCCGCCTTGCAATGCAATAATTCCAGTCATGTCACGAGCGTACGCCGTAACGACGGTCGACTCGGTTGCTTTAGAGCGTTTCGAGCAAATGATCTTCAAGAGCGTCCCAATGATGGGCTTCAACTCCGATGGTCAAGCAGTAGTCGCGAATCGTCCCGTGGCTTGCACGAATATCAGCCAAAAGTCCTTTGATCGAATCGGGGTGGGCCGACATGAGAACTGGGGGCATGGTTGCAAATCGTTCGGCGAATTCAGGCGACACAACTTTGGCCCATTCACGAGTCTTTTCACCAGCGAGCTCGCTCATCCCATAATCGGCGTAGACAATCTCGTCTGGGACCCTGAGTCCCGACAGCAGTAACGCTGCCAACAAACCAGTGCGGTCTTTTCCAGCAGCACAATGGAACACCACTGGGCCATTGTCTTGGTCGCTCAAGATGCGCAGGGCCTCGCCCAACAAGTGGCCGCCCTGCTGCAACATCAGGTGATACTTCTCACGTAGAAATTCGGCCTGCTCACCTTTCCAGTCGTGAGCTTCGTTCATATCCCAGGTGCGATCAATAATCGACAAGTGGTGAAACTCAACGTCGTATTGATCGACCGGAAATGTGCCACGCTCTGACAACTCTTCGGTAGTACGCAGATCAATCACTGTGCGTAATCCGATGGGACGCAACGCTTCGATGTCCTCGGGCGTCAATCGATACAGACCGTCAGCACGAAACACCTTGCGCCAAGCAGTGCGACGGCCGTCGGTTGTGGGATAACCCCCGACATCACGAAAGTTGTGAACTGCGAACAATTCAATGAGACGATCGGGGTGGTCAAGAAGTTCAGCAATGGCAGCGGGCGTTGGAGTCACGGCTAGAGAGTACTTGCCGAAGGTGAACGCTTGGCTTTGCGATAGTTACCAATTGGTAACTATGCTCACTTCGTTGTCTTGGCCATTTGGCCCATCTCAGGAGTAATCACATGGCTATTCAGACTGTTGGAGTTGTCGGTTCAGGAATCATGGGTTCGGGTCTTGCCGAAGTCATTGCACG
>JBIIMF010000168.1:0-2604 GCA_044338135.1 Ilumatobacteraceae bacterium
ACAAGGCGCGAGCAATGACCGTGTTGCGCTCACGTTTGTTGAAGGCTGCTCAAGACGAACACGAAGCCAAGATGTCGGCCGAACGCCGTTCGCAAGTGGGCGGCGGTGGACGAGGCGAAAAGATTCGCACCTACAACTACAAAGAGAACCGCCTGACTGACCACCGTATTGGTTTCACGATTTACTCACTGAGCGATGTGTTGCAAGGCGATCTTGATGGTGTGATTGATGCGTTGGCAACTGATGAACGTTCGCGTCAGTTAGCTGGCGAAGAAGACTGAGTCGGTTGGCCATGGCTCGTGACACATCCGATGCCGTGACTTGGCGAACATTGCTGAATGAGACCATTGACGTCTTGGGTGAACGTCCGCAAGCGCGATGGATCTGTGAAACGGCGTGTGGTTTAGATGGCGATGAGTTTGTAGCCGAGCTAGATGAACCTGCGACCGAGCGAATGGTTGCGCAACTCGATGCGATGGTCGCGCGTTATCGGGCCGGTGAACCACTGGCCTATGTGATGGGTCATTGGTCGTTTCGCACGATTGAGTTGATGGTTGATCAACGCGTGTTGATTCCCCGACCCGAAACCGAAGTGGTTGCTGGTCGGGCACTTGAGTTGGCGCGAAGTTTTGCCGAACGTCGACGAGTTGTTGATTTGGGAACAGGTTCTGGTGCGATTGGATTATCGCTGGCGGCTGAATTGCCGCTCACGGGAACCGAAGTGTGGCTCACCGACTATTCAACTGATGCTGTTGATGTGGCGCGGGCTAACGCGACTGGGCTCGGACGGGCAGCAGCCAATGTTCGGGTGAGTCATGGTTCGTGGTTTGATGCGCTGCCAGTTGATGTGCGTGGCGAGATTGATGTGGTTGTGAGTAATCCGCCGTATATCGCTGACGGGGACGCCGAAGTTGCCGAGTCGGTGCTCGAGTACGAACCACATTCGGCATTGTTCGCTGGCGACGACGGGCTTGATGATGTGCGAATTATTGCTTGTGATGCCCGTGATTGGTTGCGCAGTGGTGGCTGGTTAGTGATGGAGATCGGTTACCAGCAGGGTGATGCCGTGAAAGCGTTGCTCGAACAATTTGGGTTTGCTGATGTGACGATTGCGAATGATCTCACTGGCCGACCGCGAATCGCTGAAGCCCGCAACCCGTAATTGCTGTTACAGCGTGCGGCGCAAGAAATCGAGTTGATGCAGCAGGAGGTTCTCGGCGACAACTGCTTGCGGGGTCATATGAGTGACTCCACTTAATGGCAACACTTCATGAGGTTTGCCGGCAGCCAACAACGCTGACGAGAACTGCAATGTGTGGGCCGCAACAACATTGTCATCGGCGAGTCCGTGTACTAGCAACAACGGTCGACTTAGCTTGTGGGCTTCATTGATCAATGATGTTGCATCGTATGGAGCGGGATTGATTGCTGGATTGCCCAAGTAACGCTCGGTGTAAAACGTGTCGTACAAACGCCATTCAGTCACTGGTGCGCCGGCGACGGCCGAGTGAAAAACATCGGGTCGACGTAACACAGCAAGTGCGGCCAAGTAACCACCAAAGCTCCAGCCACGAATAGCGACGCGATCAAGATCCATTTCAGGATGATCGGCGGCCACCGCGTGCAATGCATCAACTTGATCTTCGAGAACAGTGGTTGCCAAATCAAGGTAGACCGCACGTTCCCACTCGGTGCCAAGGCCAGGTGTTCCGCGACCGTCAACGACCAACACGGCAAAACCTTGATCGGCAAACCATTGCGATGTGCAATGGGCCGTGTATGCATCGACAACGCGTTGCGCGTGCGGGCCGCCGTATGGATCCATCAGCACGGGCAACTTGGTGCCGGGTTGAATGTCGCGCGGCAAGATCAGCGCACACGGAATCTGTTTGGCACCGGCACGAATGAACTGGACATTGGGTTGCACGAGCGCTTCTTCACTGAACGAGGCAATGCTGTGCGTCGAATCACTGCCGTGAAGTGTTGTGCTGACAGTGGTGGTGGCACGCGTCAGAGAAGTACTTGCTCGTCGTACAACGCTGGTCGGTCCGCCGAGCGAAATTGAGTGCATGCCATCAAGTGATGTCAAAGGTGTGAGTGAATCGCTGGTCCACTTCCATGCCGACAACGCCTCGGGATGGGCAATCTCGTTGGCCATAAAGACAATAGCTTCGTTGGCAACATAAACAACACTGCGCACATTGAGGTTGAGGGGAGTGACGGCATTGCCATCAACGATGAGACGCTTGACTCCGTCACGATCGTCAACGATCACCAAGTGGCCGTCATGCGTGAGTGCGGGTGTGCCTGGAATGAGGTCGACCCACGAGGTGCTGGTTTGGCGACTGATCTCGGTTGTTGTTCCATCAGTTGCTGAGGCGCGCAAGACAACAATTGTCTGTTGATCGCGCGAACACACCGACAACAAGAGCGAATCATCATTGATCCACTCAACAGTTGTGAGATACGGGAATGCCTCGACGTCCCATGTGATGGCAACTTGTGCCGAGTCAATGATGTGGATGACATGAAGTGACACAAGAGCGTTGTTTGTTCCGGCTGCGGGATAGCGGATAGCAGTGGGTTTGCGTTCTGGGTGTGCGG
>JBIIMF010000169.1:0-2592 GCA_044338135.1 Ilumatobacteraceae bacterium
TTGTGAGCACAACACATACGTTGATGAAATGGTGTCTCGCGGAGAGCCAGTGACTTCTTGTGTCATGGTCATCATGGGCTGTGGTGAGAGGCGGGCAATCGACGCCGCAATCACCTCGTCGTTGCAGCAACCGTAAAACGAATCTTTAGCAAACTCAGGATTGATGGTTGAATTTCCGTCAATGCCGACGATCATTGCACCGCCGAGTGCAGTGTCGTGGCGCGGTAATGCCATGAGTTGGGCCATCACACTTTGTCCGGCCTCGGGTGCAAACGCCGCGATGTACACGAGATGATTTATTGAAGGATCAGTTGATGCAGCTTGGCTAATGACCGCACCGCCGTAACTGTGGCCAGCGAGTACAACATTTTCAATACCACGTGATCGCAACGCTGCCAATGTGTCAACAACATGTTGGGCGTCACCGTGCATATCGCTGAGGGGAAGCGTGGAGGCACCATGGCCGGGTAAATCAATTGCGAGGCTCGGAACTCCTCGGCGATCAAGTTGTGCTTGTAGAGCACTAAAACACCAAGCACCATGCCAGGCGCCGTGCACCAGGACGACGTGGCGAACAGGAGTCATATGCCCATCGTGCCACAAGCACCACCTGAGATGGGAATGATGCTCAACGTGCCCGTAACCTTGCAGGCATGTCGACCGCAGAATCATCAGCCCCAGCCAATCCTTTGAACGCCTTTCGTCTTGATGGCCGTGTCGCGATCGTGACTGGAGCCTCTTCGGGTCTTGGCGTGCAATTCGCCCGCACACTTCACGCCGTGGGAGCCACTGTTGTCTTAGCGGCGCGCCGCCTTGATCGTCTTGAGTCGTTAGTTGAAGAGCTGCCAGGGTCAATCGCGATTGCAACAGATCTCAGCGTGGCCGAAGATCGTGAGCGGTTGATCGCCGAAACCGTTCGCCGTGTTGGGCCACCGCGCATTCTCATCAACAATGCCGGAGTCGGGCACAAAGTTGCCGTCGAAGATGAAGACCTCGACACCTTCCGCACGGCTATGGAAATCAACGTCACGGCAATTTGGCATCTCTCAAAGTTGTGCGCGCCATATATGAAAGAAGCGGGTAGCGGAAATATCGTCAACATCGCTTCGGTCTTAGGTCTCGTTGGTTCGGCGCCAATTAAGCAGGCGCATTACTGCGCATCAAAAGGTGCGGTGATCAACCTCACTCGCGAACTTGGCATGCAGTGGGCACGGCGCGGTATTCGTGTGAATGCGTTGTGCCCAGGTTGGTTCCCATCTGAAATGACTGAAGGTATGGAGGATGAAACAAGCATGGGTTTCTTGCGTTCAAATTCACCGTTACCGCGTATGGGCGAATTACATGAACTTGATGGCGCACTGTTGTTGCTTGCCAGTGATGCCGCTTCATTCATGATTGGTCAGCATGTAGTTGTTGATGGTGGCTGGACTGCTCGATGATCTTGCACCTTGCGATTCGTACTGATTGGGAAGCAGCAAAATCAAGTGGTAACTACCCATGGTCGACTCGCGGAATCACAGTGGCCGATGAGGGCTACACCCATTGCAGTTTTGAATCGCAGTGGAAAGGTGTTCGCGATCGTTTTTACGCAGACCTAGCAGATAACGAACTTCTACTTCTTGAAATTGACGAAGCGTCGTTGACGAGCGAAGTCATCGTTGAACAACTCGGAGCAGCACCAGAGGCATTCCCGCATGTTTACGGCTGTATTGATATTGCTGCGGTGATCAATGAAAGAGCGCTGAGTTAAAAACTCGGCGTGAGATGCGCCCACGGGGCTGCTTGCTCAAGTTGTGATGCAACTCGAATCAGTACATCCTCGCGGCCGTACGCGGCAGCGAGTTGCATGCCAACAGGTAAACCTTCGGCAGTGCGATGTAACGGCAAACTGATTGCTGGCTGACCACTGATATTAAATTGCGAAGTAAACGCAACCCATGAACCGGCTGTCATCAAAGGCGTCATCGGGCGTTCGGGATTGTTCGGCATTGAACCAACTGGCAGTGGGGGAGCAGAAAGAGTTGGAGTCAATAACAAATCCCAACCCTTTGTCCACCACGACTGAATTGCCCGACGGAATTGGATTGAACTTGCTTGAGCTAGTGAGAAGTCAACACCATTCACGCCTTTAGCGAACTCGGCTTGTGCCCAGTTCATTGCTTCAATGTCATTGGGTGTCATTTCGCGACCGAGTGCTTGACTGAAGCGGCGGATTGCCGTTCCCATGTTGGTGCTCCACAACATGCTGAAGGCACGGCCGATTTCATTGTCCGAGAATATTTCTGGGAAACCTGGTTCAACATGGTGTCCAAGAGATTCGAGGAGTTTCGCTGTCTTATGAACACCATCAACACAATCGGCGTGTACATCTCCACCGCGCGGATTGAAGTCAAGAAATCCAATGCGCAGTCGACCAGGGTCGGCGCCCACTTCGTCAATGAAAGGACGACGAGGAGTTGGGGCAATGATGACGTCGCCGATTCCGGGCCCGTGAGTTGCATCGAGCAATCGAGCGGAGTCGCGCACGCTGCGACTGACGCAATGCTCAACACCAAGATTGCTTTCATCGCGGGATGGTCCCATAGAGATTCG
>JBIIMF010000170.1:0-2580 GCA_044338135.1 Ilumatobacteraceae bacterium
TTGAGCACCCAACGTTTGATCGTGAAGTGGCCATTGTCCGTTTACGTGTTCCTCAAGTCGCCATCTCATTGGCGCGACAAGTGGCTGCTGCTACTGAAGCGATGCGTGGCATGCAGCTGTACAAGCCACCTGGCGTTGCCGAGACCATCGACTGGGCGACAGCACTCGGCAGTTTGGGTATTGCCAATCTTGATGAGGACAGCGTTCGTTCGACACTTGGCGCAGTGCTCAAATACCGCGAAGATCAAGAGCGAGTCGAAACAAGCGGTATGAACGATCTCATTAAGTCGGCGGTTCAGCGCGCGCTTGGCACCTGAGTAGCATCAACATGTCTGACGTACTCGAAGACAATGCCCATGCCGAACGCATTGCCGTTGCATTTAGCCGCGTCTTGAGAAGTGCAGGCATCACCACTCCAATCGGAAATGTGTTGACCTTTGTCGAAGCACTAGGGCTCGTCGGAATCAGTGATCGGGACAATGTTTACTGGGCCGGTCGAGCAACTTTGTTACGTCGCCCCGAAGACATCGCGCTTTACAACAAAGCATTCGCCGTTTTCTGGGAGCGACGCGCAGCAAACGTAGTTGAACCCGACGAGCAACTCATTCGCCTCACGATTGAAATCGATGATGAAACCGACGGCGCCGACGATAGCTCTTCTCAAGACGCTGATGACGATGGCGAGTCAATCACCATCCGATTTTCGTCGGTCGAAACGTTACGCACAAAAGACTTTGCTACGTATTCCGACGACGAGTTGCACCTCGCTCAAGATCTCATGAGCAAGTTACGCCTTGTCGGCTCGCCACGAAATTCATTTCGTATGCGTTCAACTGCGAAAGGTTCACGACCCGATCTACGCCAGACCGTCCGCTCGAGTCTTCGCTCGGGCGGAGAACCGATTCGTCGACACTGGCAAGAGAACGACGAGCGCCTTCGCCGGTTGATCTTGTTGCTTGATGTCAGCGGCTCAATGGAGCCCTACGCCCGCGCCCTCTTGCGATTCGTTCAAGCAGCGGTTGCTGGTCGACAAAAAGTGGAGGCGTTTGCAATTGGCACTCGCCTCACCCGTGTCACGCGCGAGCTCGGATCACGAGATCCCGACAAAGCCCTCAAGCTTGCCGCCGACCGCGTCGTTGACTGGAGTGGCGGGACCCGTTTAGGTGAATGCTTACGTAACTTCAACGATGAATGGGGAGTACGCGGGATGGCCCGTGGTGCCATTGTGGTCGTTCTGAGCGACGGTTGGGATCGTGGCGATCCTGAACTGCTTGGTCAACAAATGCAGCGACTGCATCGCGTGAGCCACAGTTTGATTTGGGTCAATCCGTTGAAGGTTTCACCTGGATATGCCCCTCTTGCTCGGGGAATGGCCGCCGCCCTACCCCATGTCGACCATTTCGTTGAAGGTCATTCCATTGAGGCCATGGAAGAACTCACGCGAGTGATTGGGCTATGACACACCTGACCGCAAACCAGCATCGCAACACCCCGCAATTAACGGCAGACTGTGAACATCATGCGTGAGATCCTCGATGACATTGACCGCTGGCGTTCAGATGGCAAGAAAGTTGCGGTCGCGCGCGTCGTGAAGATTGAAGGCTCTGGTCCACGAGACCCAGGTGCTGCAATGGCCGTCAACGAAGACGGCGAAGTTGCTGGTTCGGTCAGTGGCGGATGCGTTGAAGGTGCCGTCGTCAGCGAGGCCCTCGCCATCATCGGAGAAAATGCCCCTGGCCGTATGGTCACGTTCGGATACAGCGACGACGAAGCGTTTGCCGTTGGATTGACATGTGGCGGAATCATTCGCCTCTATATCGAACAACTTGATTGGTGATCGCGCCATGACGACAACGATCTATCAACAATTCACCGAATTCATCAGAACCGAAACACCCGTCGCGCTTGCAACCATTATTGAGGGTCCAGGAACTGGCGCAAAGTTGTTGGTCGCTCGTGTTGCCGGAGTTGAAACGACTTCCGGTTCACTCGGACACCCCGAACTCGATCGAGTAGTCGCTCGCGATACCGCTGGCGAACTTGAAGCCGGCCGCACCGGAGTTCGCCACTACGGACCAGAAGGCCAAGCGACTCCCGAAGATCTCATTGACACACCGACCGTCGTTGTCTTTATTGAAAGCTTCTCCCCTGCTCCACAAATGTGGATTTTTGGCGCGGTTGATTTCACTGCTGCACTTGGTCGAGTTGCCAAAGTTCTTGGTTATCGCGTCACCGTGTGCGATGCCCGTGAGATATTCGCGACCAAGCGTCGCTTCCCCATGGCCGACGAAGTCATGGTGACATGGCCGACCCCAATGTTCGAAAAGCGTGGCAGCACTCTCGGCCCACGAGATGCCGTATGCATCTTGACTCACGACCCGAAGTTTGATGTGCCAGCAGTTCAGGGCGCGCTCTCAACATCGGTTGGATACATCGGCGTCATGGGAAGTCGCAAGACGCATAACAAGCGTCTTGAGCGTCTTGCTGAAGTTGGCGTGAATTCACCCGAGCAATTGAGTCGCCTGATGTCACCAATCGGACTCGATCTTGGTGGCCGCACACCCGAAGAAACTGCGATCG
>JBIIMF010000047.1:0-9075 GCA_044338135.1 Ilumatobacteraceae bacterium
GCGAAAGTGGGCGATCAGAAACCGTTGGTGGTGGCGAGATTCTTGACGTTGCACCTAAATTGCCCGCATCTCGCGCCCAGCCCACACGCTTGGTTGAACGGGTGATTGCCGAGCACGGTTGGATTCAAACCGATCGGTTGGCTCTTCTGACGGGTGAAAAATGTGAACCACAATTTGGTGAGTGGATAGTTGCTCCTGAAGTTCTTGCTTCAACCATCGCCACGATCGAATCGCTGATCTCCAAGGGTGGTGACGGTGGCATTGATTTGTTGTCGCTTGATGAACGTCAACGTTTGGTAGCAGCAACTCTTCAGCAATTATCAATCAAAGAAGGCCGGATCACCATCGCTGGCATTCATGATCCGCTACTTAATCATCCCGTCATTGATCGTCTGGCTAAAGAGGGCTGTTCACCTACCGCACCAACTGGAATCACACCACCTGAACTGCGTCGGCTCGCTAAAGCTGGTCTGCTCTTCGAACGAGAAGGCGAATGGTTCCATGTCTCGGCCCTCGACACTGCTCGCGTTGTTGCCGCTCATCTCTTACAAACAAACCCCGAAGGTTTCACAATGTCGCAGTTCCGGGATGCGCTCGGTGTCACCCGCAAACACTCAGTTCCCTTAGCCGGCGAACTTGATGCGCGGGCGATGACTCGCCGCCGTGGCGATGTACGAATTGCTGGGCCAAAGCTCTAGATCGAATTGATATAGCGAAAAGTGAGGTTGATGCGCGGCTCAACAAACTTTTTGGTCTTTGGAATGTCATGCATCCAATTTTCTTGAGATAGACCACTCATCACCAACAGCGAGCCAGAGGCCAACGAAATTTGCTGCAGATCTTTGCTCTGGCGGTGCCGTAAACGAAAGTTGCGTTCTCCACCAAAGCTGACCGATGCAATGATTGGTTCCACTCCAAGTTCGGGTTCATCATCGGCGTGTAAACCCATCGAGTCTTGGCCATCGCGATACAGGTTGACTAGAACCGAGTTGAACTGAGTGGTGGTTTCCTTTTCACACCGTTGTTTGATTTCGAGCAACGTCGGCGTCATTGGACGTGGATCAAGCGTGATTCCCGAATACGAATATGCCAAGTCGCCATACCAGCAGGCCAGTCGCGGTTGTGGAACTTCTCTACCAAACAAGATGATGTTGCGCGCCTCCCACGGAGTTTCATCCAGGATTGAACGAAACATCCGATCGCAATCAACAGAGTTGAAGAAACCTGGTCGATAAAGCGCGCTGCCATCGTGAGGCAACAGTTCTTGTGGTTGCAAGAGTGGATCGTCAAAAAGCCTCATACGGTCACACTTCTTTAGGGCATTGGAAGATCAGCAAATTGCGCTTCAATAATTGATCGATCTTCTAGGTCGCTGATTCCGGCGATCAATTGCACCGTCACCATGTACACATCGCCATAACGCTCGTCATCGGCATGCAGCAATGCGCGTGAATAACCTTCGTGTAATGAGGCGATCAACCAGTCATCAACTGCGTTCTCAATCGCTCGTGAAATCGCCGATTCGATGAGTGTCACGGCATCGTCGGCCATTCCGTTGACAGTGAGCGCTCGAGCAACTTGCCAATCACCGATCAGAAGATTCATAGCATTGCCGATGGGTTCCCAAAGGGCACGCGAAGCCAGTGCCTCGCACAATGCGCGGTACGCATCTTCTTCAGAAAGTTCGCTTCGATCAAGAAAATCTGACGCATTGTTGTAAGCACTGATGGCCAATATGCGACGAGTCTGCTCGGCATCGCTCATGTCGTCGTGCTTAGTTCTCTTCGGCAGCAGAAGCTTCTTTGGATCGACGCTCGCGATAATCACGGGCTCCACCCTCTTCGGGTTCAACCTGCAAGACAATTCCGTCGATCGCAACTACGCGCGCCATTTCGCCAGACTTTACTGGAGTCGCACGATTGGTGCGAGCCTTCCAACGCGCCGCACCAATTTGAACTGCACCGTCTGGACTGATGTCAGAAATCGCCAGACCAACTTCGCCAATGAGACGCTCGCGTCCAACTGTCGGTGTCGCAAAGCGGGTACGCGTCATGCTCGGCATACCCGACACAAACGTGAGCGCAATTCCACCGATACCAACGAGAAGGCTCAGCCACGACACTCGCAGTGAATGTTGATCAAAGACTGGGAACATAAAGACCGACGAAACACTGAACCCCACAAGACCGACACCGGTCCAGAAACGTGGAATGCCCACTTGCACATCAATTGAGAATGCAAACATTGAGAGGAACATCAAGATGAGTGCCCAGTTGCGTTCGGGCAATTCGCCAAGACCGTAGAACGAGAGCATCAACAGCACTGCACCAACGACACCTGCGACGCCGATACCTGCAGTGAAGAATTCAAAGATCAAAAGCGCAAGACCAATGATCAAGAACAAGTACGCAACCGGGGGGCTCGCTGATGTGTGCAACATCTGAGCCCACAAACCAAGTTTGTGAAAACGGACCGTCGTGATGTCGTTTGAAACGCTGCCATCATCGTTGAGAGTTTCAACAGCGGTATCAAGGGTGACGCCATCAACAGTCAGACCATCGAGCGCGTAGACCATGTTGCGGATTGTCGGCGCACCTTCGTCGCTGATTTCAAGTTTCAAAGCACCAGCACGGCGGGCGTCTTGAAAGCCAAGAGTTTCGGTCCGTAACTGTTCAGTGGCTTCACCAAAATCAACTCCATCGACGAGCGGAGTTCCGGCCTTCCCAATACGAGTTCCGGGGGCCATGCCCGTTGCATCGGCGGCCGACAAAAGTTGTGCGCCGAGTCCAGTGGCCTTCGATCCCGAAGGCCCGACCCAAATCGCTATCGGCACAGTTGCGTCGGCAATTCGGTTATACAAAACGCGCATTGCGTCTCGACCTACTAACGAAGCCTTTGAATTGATCTGCAAAATGAGAGCTTGTGCACCATTGGTTTCAGCATCGGCGATTGCGTTGTTGATGGCGTCAACGATGATGTTGTCGATCAGACCAGAAACCTGCAACACGTCAACCGGGGCCAAGTCTGTTGCGGTCACTTCGGCACTAGTCGTCACGGCCTCTTGGGTCGGCGGTTCGGTGCCCGATGACGCATGTGCCACATCAATAAAGCCGAGCACAGAGCCGACGGCGATGAAGAGGATGGCTAGTCTGCGCACGAGTGTCTCCGAAAAAGAAAAATAATGACCCACTGTTCACCATGTCGCGGATGCTTGTGGTGGCCGGCAAGGGTGGTGTCGGCAAGACAACCGTAACTGCTGCGATGGCACGCGCCTCAGCCGATCTCGGACTTCGAGTGTTAGTTGTGACGCTTAACTCGCGCCAAGGTTTGAGCGAATTGCTGGGTGGGGCTCCAACCGATGGGTCCGATTACGAGGGCACGACCATTTTGAGCGGACTTGGCCCCAAAAAGACCGGTTCGATTCTGTTGCGAACTTTGACCGCCAGCGACGCTCTTCAGGACTACCTGGCCACCCAAGGACTCGCCCTATTGGCCAAAAGATTGGTGTCAACTGGCGTCGTCGGCGTGGTTGCCAGCGCCGCACCAGGGATTGACGATCTCTTGGTCTTGGGCAAGCTCAAGCATTTGGTTGGTCTCACTGGCCCCGAAGGGGACCACGATCTGATCATCGTCGACGGCCCGGCAGCAGGGCATGCCATGTCGTTTTTACAGTCCCCCGCAGCGATGGCCAAGACCATCAGCGGGGGCCCTTTGCATTCGCAAGCCAACGAAGTGCTGGCAATGTTGCACGACCCCGACAAATGTCGAGTGATCATGGTGACCCTGCCCGAAACCACTCCCGTCAATGAGTTGGTCGAGACCACTGCGCTACTCACCGAAACCGTTGGTGTTCATTTCGGGCCAGTTGTGATTAACGGAGTCGATCAGGCTCCAGAAGTCACGGCTCTCGTCGCGGCTGGCCGATTGCCGGACGACGAGCTCGGTGATGCCGCGCGGTATCGAGCATCACGTTGCGCGATGCATGCTCAAGAAGTTGAACGGGTCAATCAACTGACAGCAACAGGTTCAATTTCATTGCCGCATATCGCTAGTGCCGGGCTGTCGGCCGGCGACATCAAAAACTTGGCCAAAGCGCTGAGTGTTGAATTGAGCGCGCACTCATGAGCAAGAAGAATTTCCGTGACGTCATTTCAACTTCGCGCATTGTTGTGTGCTGCGGTTCGGGTGGAGTTGGTAAAACAACAACAGCCGCAGCATTAGCGATGCAAGCCGCCGAAATCGGTCGCCGAGTTGTGTTGATCACAATTGATCCCGCAAAACGTTTGGCTGATGCACTCGGGTTATCTGAATTGAGCAATGAACCCAGTCGCGTACAACACAAATGTTCGGGCGAACTGTGGGCCATGATGCTCGATGCGCGCGCCACATTTGATGAAGTGATTCGCCGACAGTCGCGAAATAAGCAACAAGAACAGGCGATTTTGACGAATCCCTTCTATAGCAATATTGCGAGTCGTCTCTCGGGCAGCCAAGAATATATGGCCGCTGAAAAACTGTATGAGTTGTTTAATGACGATCGATTTGATCTCGTAATCGTTGACACTCCCCCGACTCGCGAGGCTCTTGATTTTCTTGAGGCTCCGCAAAAATTAATGAACTTCCTTGACCACCGCGTGTATCGCTGGTTAGTGATGCCCGCTCGCGGTGGTCTGCGCGTTTTAAACTTTGCCGCACAACCAATTCTGAAGTCAATCGGTCGCGTGATTGGTGCAGATGTGTTGGCTGACGCCATCAACTTCTTTCAGGCCTTCGACGGCATTGAAGAAGGTTTTCGTCAACGCGCCCTCGCCGTGCAAACTTTGCTGAAGTCAACAGACAGCAAATACGTGGTGGTGGCTTCGGCACATCACGACACCATTCACGAGGCCATCTTTTTCACCGAAGAACTGGCGCGAGTTGGCACACCGGTGACCGGACTCATCATCAACCGACTGCAACCAAAATTTGGCAAGGGTTCAGCCACCTCATCAACTACCGCGGCACGCAAGGCCGAACAAGCTGGCGACACCCAACTGGCCGCGCTACACAGCAACCTGGCTCACGTGCGCCGCATCGTTCAGGCCGAAGAAGCCACCTTGAAGCCATTGCTTGATTCAGTGGGGTCGGCGCTCGTGGTTCGCCTCTACCAGAGGGCCACCGATGTCCATGATCTATCTGCCATCGCCGATTTGGGGCGGGATCTCGTCGCCAGCACGCCCACGAGGTAGCGTTTCAGACGTGCATGTGATCCTGGCTACCGATGCTGACTGGCTGGTCGACGAAGTCGTCGCCGCCCTTGGCGGACCCGAAACAACTTTCACCCATTGTCGCGACGGACGCTCGGTCGTCGAAGTCGTCAAAGTCCGTACCCCCGATCTAGTGATTCTCGATATGCAGATTGGCACCATGGGCGGAATTGCCGTCACTATGGATTTACGTCTCGACGAAAGTGGTGGCACGTTGCCCCATGTTCCGATCTTGATGTTGCTTGATCGTCAAGCCGATGTGCACATGGCGCGTCGTAGTGGCGCCGACGGTTGGCTCATTAAGCCGCTTGATGCATTGCGTTTACGCCGTGCAAGCAAGGCCATCGCTGCGGGAGGTTGCTTCGCTGAAGGAATCCCCGCAGTTGACGAACCGGTCGTTGAAGAAATAGTTGCAGAAATCGTTGAAGAAGTTGCCGCAACAGAAACTGAAGTCGCAACGGCCAACTGATTACGGGTACGCGATACCCAACAGCTCGTGGGTGTCAGGTCCGGCTATTCCATCAACCGAGACATTCTGCGAATATTGAAAGTTCATCACTGCCCTGATCGTTGCTGGACCATATTCGCCATCAGCGGATGTTTGAAGAAATCCCTGAGAAATGAGCGCTTCTTGTAATGCAGCCACTCGGGGACCAATGTCACCGAACATCAGCGGTTCGGTCATACTTTCGGGTCGATAGCCCTTATCGGTTTCATCACAGGGATAACCCGCAACTGCGATTTCAATTGTCGCACGAATATTACTTTGGTCAACCGGCGTGCCTTCGGGATCCGGCCCGTAACCCATGGGAACTGAATAGCAGTAGGTATAAATCGGGTCGTACAATTTCCATGCGTTGTCTTCAATGTGCAACGGAATCACACCTTCACATTCAAGGCAGTCGGCATTCTGAGTGATCATCCAATCGCCGATGCATTCAATGACTGCAAGACCTTCAATGGACCGTCCCATTGAGTCCACCTGATTGGGATCAACTGCTGATATCTCACAAGCTGGTCGGGTGTCAACAAAAACAGTTGTCGTCGGCATCTCGACCGAGGTCGTCGATGCCTCAGTGATCGGCACTACTGAAGCCGGTGTAGAGCCTTCATCACTTGTGCTCGTTGAGCTGCCACACCCAGTCAATAGGCCAACCGCTAATGCACCCACACTTAACCTTTGCAAAAACTTCACATTCATCGTTGCTCCCTCGTAATTGTCTTTCCACACACTAATCGGGGGTTGGTAGAACGACTGCCAAATCCCAAGTGGGCAATTAGGGGAAACTGCCCATTCCCTATAGGCTCTTTTTCTGCACCATCGGGGTGTAGCGCAGCTTGGCTAGCGCGCCACGTTCGGGACGTGGAGGCCGGAGGTTCAAATCCTCTCACCCCGACCAGCACACATCCCCCGCTTCGGCGGGGGATGTGCCATTTACTGGCCCATTTCGCTCTACGGTGAACCCGTGGATATTGCGCAACTTCAAGATGTCATCGAACGTACCTACGGCGATCGCGATCGTGCCCGCGGCGTGCCTTCAACTGTGGCCTGGTTGGCCGAAGAAATCGGTGAATTGGCTCAGGCTGTGCGCAAAGGGACTAAGGCGCAACAAGAGCATGAATTCAGTGACGTCTTGGCGTGGGTTGCCACTCTCGCCAATCAGATGGGTGTTGACCTATCTGCATGTATTGAGCGTTATGCCAACGGATGTCCGCGGTGCGCGGCCCTTCCCTGTGCGTGCTAACTGATCTTTACAGAAACAGTTCAGCAATCTGCACTGCGTTTAACGCAGCACCCTTGCGCAAGTTGTCGTTGCTCACAAACAACACCAAGCCACGACCATCTTCAAGTGACAAGTCTTGGCGAATACGACCAACGAAGCTCGGGTCTTTGCCAGCGGCTTCAAGTGGCGTTGGCACATCGGTGAAGACAACACCAGGTGCCGACGACAAAAGTTCTTTGGCACGAGCCACCGAAATTGGTCGATCAAATTCAACGTTGATGCTTAACGAGTGGCCGGTGTACACCGGAACACGCACACAAGTGCCCGAAACTCGCAAGTTGGGAATCGCCAAAATCTTGCGACTTTCATTACGTAATTTCTGCTCTTCGTCAGTCTCAAACGAATCATCGTCGGTGTACTTTCCGGCGAATGGCAACACGTTGAACGCGATTGGCTTAACAAATTTCGTAGGCGTCGGGTAGGCAACTGCTTCGCCGTCATACGTGAGATCGCGAGCATTGTCAGATACTTCACGCGACTGCTTATCAAGCTCGTCGACACCAGCGAGTCCGCCGCCCGACACTGCTTGATACGTACTCACGATCAAACGATTGAGCCCGGCTTCATCGTGCAACACTTTCAACACGGGCATCGCGGCCATCGTGGTGCAGTTGGGATTAGCAATGATGCCCTTGGGCGCGTTGCGAATTTCGCCAGGGTTGACTTCACTCACAACCAGCGGAACTTCTGGATCCATTCGCCATGCCGACGAGTTGTCAATGACAATCACACCAGCAGCCGCGAAGCGCGGTGCGAGTTCACGTGACGATGTGGCACCTGATGAAAACAGCGCAATGTCAAGACCACTCGGGTCGGCAGTTGCCGCATCTTCAACGGTGATTTCGCCACCCTTCCAGGGAAGGGTCGTGCCGGCCGAACGGGCCGAAGCGAAAAAACGAATCTCATCAATCGGGAAATTACGCTCGGCCAACAGGCTGCGCATCACGCTACCTACTTGACCGGTTGCTCCTACTACTCCAATACGCATAACACGCAAGGCTAACGGGCAGGTCAGGCTGCCCGACGGGCAATTAACCACCAGTGACTGCCGTGCACGCCAATGAACGTGCACTGTGGGATTCCTTCAACCCCACCGACTCGACGGCGATGGCTAAACCACAATGTGGGATTCAGTAATTCGATGTTCTTCGTCGCCAAATGGTCCAGCACCACTTTGGGGGCCAAACGGTTGGCTTGCCATCCGAGACGGGTTGACCAGCGTTGACGGGCGAGCCGGGCTCCGACGGTAGGCACGCGCCACAAAGCACGGGTCATCACACCAGCAGGAAACAGCAGCAGGTCGGCGGCAACCCAGGTGCGATAGTTCAACAACACATAGCCGCCTGGTTTCACTACTCGTAAAGCTTCTTCGGTGAGTGCCAAAGCATCGGCGCTTTCGCAGTGCTGCAAGGTGATGTAACTGAACACCATGTCGGCTGATGCGTCAGGCAACGCCAGCGTTTTGCCGTCGGCGACATGTGATGTCGACAGGCGTTCAGGAACTCCGAACTTTCCAACTGTTTCACGACAACGCTCAAGGAACGCCGCATCTAAATCAGTGGCGACGACTGACTTGAAGCGTTGTGTGAAACCAGCAGTCATACGACCAATGCCCGCGCCAATTTCAACGAGCGAACGTTGAGCATTGTCTTCAGGCAAGAATCCGAAGTACTGCAAGTAGGCACCGACTTCTTGCTCACCTGAATTCACAAATTCGGCAAGAGTGAGTTGCTGGCCCGTTTCATTGTTGAACACCCAGCCGGTGTCACGCACAACACTGTCGCCGTCGCCTTGAGTTTCAGATGCACGACCGGCCGCATTCCACGGCACATGTTGACGACGACGAGCGCGAGACACGAATTATTTCCGCTCGGGCAACGGAGCGCTGTATGACTGGCCGCTGTCGAGGCCAAAAGCGGTGTGCAATGAACGTGCCGCCTTTTCAAGATCGGCCGAAGCAATAACAACTGAGATACGAATAGTCGATGTTGAAATCATTTGAATGTTGACACCGTTGTCGGCGAGGGTGCGGAACATCTTTGCTG
>JBIIMF010000011.1:0-28728 GCA_044338135.1 Ilumatobacteraceae bacterium
AATCAGCCGAAGATGAACCATCAACACCCAGCCCAACTTTTACACCCGCGGCCCGAAGGTCGACGACTGGTGAAATACCCGAAGCCAAAATCATGTTGCTACTTGGGCAGTGTGCAACGCCGATGCCAGCGGCACCCAAGCGCTGAACCTCATCGTGATTGGGCATCACGCAATGTGCAACCCACGTGCGATCTGAACACCAACCGGTGCGCTCGAGATATTCCATGGGTCGACAACCAAATGTGGCAATCGAGAAATCATCATCTTCAGCATTTTCGGCGAAGTGAGTGTGCAGACGTACATCAAGTTTTTCAGCAAGCTCGGCCGAACGCACCATCAATTCTTCGGTCACGCTAAACGGTGAGCACGGGGCTAGAGCCACACGAACCATCGCACCAAACGAACGATCGTGGTGATGCTCAACCGCCAATTGACTTGCCGCCAATATTGCATCGTCGTCAGATACAACATCATCAGGGGGTAACCCACCATCCTTTTGTGACAATGACATTGAGCCGCGAGTGGGATGAAAACGCATGCCGAGTTCTTGCGCCGCACGAATTTCGGCAGTCAATAAATCGCCAGCTCCATGTGGGTGTAAGTACAAATGGTCGGTGCTTGTTGTGCAACCCGATAACGCCAGTTCGGCAAGTCCCACATATGCGCTCACATAAACGGCTTCTTCGTCAATCGCTCGCCACAATGGGTATAGCGATTGCAACCAACCGAACAAAGGCTTGTCGGTCATTGGAGGGTACGCACGCGTCAGATTTTGATACATGTGATGGTGCGTATTCACCAAACCTGGAGTCACAAGACAATCGGTAGCATCAAGCTTTTCACGAGCAGCTGGCTTTGGATCAAGTGACGATCCAACTCCACTCACCAATCCATTGGTAATCGCCACCCATCCGCCTTTGAGCTCGCGACGCGCATTATCGACTGTTGCCACCAATAACGCATTTTCAATTAAGAGATCTGCGGTGTTGCCTGCCATGTTGTTTGTCACGTTGTCTGTTGTACTCACGATTCCTCCGGCGCCAATGAATCAAGAATTTCAATGAGATGCTGTCTTCGTGTGCGGGGGTTAACAATGCAAAACCGCAAAACAGTTTCACCATTCCACGAACTCGGAACAATAAACGATTCACCCGAGTGCAACTGCTGATCACTCCATCGCTGATAATCCTCGGGTGTCCATCCGAGACGGCGGAACACCAAAATGCTCAGATCAGGCTCAAGAAGTAATTCAAGGTACGGGCGTGAACGAATCTCCTCAGCGCCTTGTTGTGTCACTTTGAGCGTTCGTTCAACTGCATCGGCATACGCATCAGTTCCGTGAGTAGCCAAACTGAACCACAACGGCAATCCACGGGCACGGCGACTGAGGTGGTGGGCCATATCGGCTGGATTCATTTCAAGCCAGGGCTGACTTTCGTCAACTTCGCTATGCAACACATCCAAATACTCCGCGTGTTGAGTATGCGCTCGTGGTCCGTCGTGCACGTTGCGATAAATCAGTGCACAGCTGTCGTATGGACCAAATAGCCACTTATGCGGATCAACAATGAAACTATCGGCGCGTTCAATACCGATGTACTTATGGCGAACACTAGGTGCACACAAACCTGCTGCTCCATACGCGCCGTCAACATGGAACCATACGTTGAGTTCTTGAGCAACGTCAGCGGCAACCGACAACTCATCAATCACGCCAATGTTGGTCGTTCCGCACGTAGCAACGATTGCAAACAATCGATCACGATCAGCCTGCGACATTGCATCAACCGTCGCACGTAAAGCCGACCCGACTAAACGACCGCGTTCATCAGCTGGCACCAACAACACATCGGCATCCATGGCGCGCGCGGCTTGACCGACAGACGAGTGTGCTCCCTTTGATGCCATGATGAGTCCGCGCGTGTGATCATGACGACCTTTGTTGCGTGAACGCCACCAATGACGACCCGCGAGCAACGCCGACATGTTGCCCGCAGTTCCACCGCTAACAAAGACACCGCCCGCTGAGTCTGGAAAATCAGCGAGATCGGCAATCCAACGCAACGCTTGATTCTCGGCAAAAACCGCTCCCGCACCTTCGAGCCACGAACCTGCATAAATGCTGGCGGCCGATACAACCATGTCGAAAATGATTGAAGCCTCAGTTGGTGCGCCCGGAACAAAAGACAAAAACTTCGGATGGTCAACCGAAATTGACGATGGTGCTAAAACTTCGGTGAAAAGTCGTAAGGCTTCGGCGCCAGTAATGCCCTCTTTGGTGATCGTCTGCCCAACTGCTTCAAGCAATTCTTCATAGGGACGCGGGGCACCCAACGGTGGAGGGTCGATACGAATGCGATCAATCGAATACAAGAGTGCTTTGCTAGCGAGCCGAGCCATTTCGGCATCGGGAGTGTGCATTCCAACCATGGGTCAGCCTTTGCTGACAACTGACGCGGTCAACAGAGTCAGGTGTTGAGATCGAGCAGCTCGCTGCCCTCGTTGCGAATTTCGCCGTCTTTCCACAGCAGATGCCCAAGCAGCGCAGCCAATCCCGCCATTGACAAACCGAAGATGATGGGAAATCCGAGAAGGACGATCATGAGAATCACTGCACCGGGCATGATCAAAACCTACTTCTTGGCGCGGCGAGTTGCCGACTTCTTCGCGACAGCTTTTTTGGCCACTGTCTTTTTGGCCGGAGCTTTCTTGGCCGGAGCTTTCTTGGCTGGGGCCTTCTTTGCTGCAGCCTTTTTGGCCGGAGCGAGGGGCTTGTATGCCCAGGCTTCGATTTCCACCGCGCCACCAAATGGAAGTGCAGCAACGCCGATGGTTGAACGGGCCGGACGAGCGCCATCAAAGCCAGCAACATAAGCCTCGTTGAAAGTGGCGAACGTGTCCATATCGGTCAAGAAGCACAAGGTCTTGGCGATGTCATGGATACTGACACCGGCTTCCTTTAAACGCTCTTTGAGATTCTTCACGGCCTGGGTGGTTTGACCAGCGACTCCGCCGGGGACCAAGACGCCATCTTTGATGCCGAGCTGACCCGACACAATCACCCAATCGCCAGCGCGAACAACTGGGGTATATGGACCAAGGGGTTTGGGAGCAGAAGTCTTTGCCATGTCAGGAATGTTAGTTGTCAAAATCGCGAGTTGACTCACCGCCATTTGGGTTCTTGTTCCCACAATTCGTTGACTGAAGATTTGAAAGGCATCAGAATGGCTATCGACGAGAGCAAACGACAAGACTTATATTTAGTTGCGACCGAAAAATTTGGCCGAAAGGAGGCCGACACCCTCATGACACTTCTACCAACCAGCGTTTGGGAAGACGTCGCGACCAAAACCGACCTTGAACTTCATGACGCACTTCTTAAGCTTCAAATCGCCGACCTCCGAGCTGAACTCAAAGGTGACATCGCCGACCTCCGAGCTGAACTCAAAGGTGACATCGCCGACCTCCGAGCCGAACTCAAAGGTGACATCGCAGATGTCCGACTAGAGATCGCTGAACTTCAAACCGAGATGCACCAGATGTTTCGCAAGAATTATATGGTCATGATTTCGGCAATTTTCGCAATCAACAGTCTCTTCTTCGCGGTCACCAAGTATTGGGGTTAAGTCAACGCTGACACGGCCACGTTGACGCAAAGCCCGCAGCACGCCATGCAGCAGCGGCGACCGCGGCAAACACTGCATCACTCCCATTGATTGACGGATCGTCGTCCTCAACAATTTCGATGTCAATGAGTGGAGTATCGACCGCACGAATCACACCAAACGAGCGAATTGTGAGATCAACTGGCTCTCCACTCTCGTTGACGGCAATTCCTTCGCTACGCACCCATCCGAGACCCATATGCGCTGCACCAATGCAATACGAGCGCAGCACAACAGCATCAAGCACAAGTCCGCACTGCACACGTACATGAACCCCTGAATCATCAACACGCGCCCAGGCCTGTGCTCCTTCGGGCGACACCACATAATCGCCCCATTCGGTTTCTGGAGACACTGATGATTTCATCACGGCGACTTCGGCCCAACCTGCAGCACGAACATCAACGGATGTCGCTGGTCCATCAACATCAATTTCGTGTATCAACCATTTCGGGGCGTAATCACTGATGATGTCCACAAGGCCAGAAGTTCGTGCGACCCAAACTTCGCCACTTCCATCTGAACGAACAGCTAATGCCATTGGTGGGCGCTTGGGTGAACGACGAACGACATCTTCTCGCGCCAACACCACTCGTACCGGACGTTGATGTTTATTCGCTAAACGTCGCGCCACTTCTTGAAGTTCAAGCGCGAGCGAACTTGATTTGGATTTACCTCCAAAGGCTCCACCATTGAGCAATGGTCCCACTGGTTCACCATCAGGTTCACACCACACCGCATCGGGCTCAAGATAAGCCGGCTCAACCCAAGTTGTTTGCAAAGTATGAGCGAACGACGTAGACGAAAAGTCTCCAGGAAAAACAACGGGGTACGTCACCGAGAGACTTGATTTTCGGCCCTGCACAGTTGCCGCGGCTCGTCGCGCATCAGCAGTTGTCTCGCCAACAAACCATTCACCCGCAACAGACGGAACAGCAACAAGCGAGTGGGTTGGCGCAATGTCGTCCGCAAATCCACCTGCACCCAATGCCACATGGGGACCCACAACTTGCGTTGCCCGACCTTCAAGAGTGGCTCGATTTCGGGCAGCCACAAGATCACGTGACCCAGAACGTGGCAACACGATGTCTCCCCGACGAACCTGCACTGCCTCATTGATTGTTTGCCACCCAGTACAACGGCACATATGAGCGAGCAAATCTTTGCCAGCTTCTAATCGCATGATGATGCCTGGAGTGCAAAAGCCACATTGGCTACCTCCAGTGGCACACATGGCTTCGCCCCATGCTTCACGCACCTCCGCGTCAAGGCCTTCGACTGTCGTCACAACTCGCCCGTCAACTCGTTGTACTGGTGTCACACACGAAACTCGCGGCTCACCATCAACCCATACCGTGCAGCACCCACATTGACCTTGCGGGGCACAGCCATCTTTGACGGACGGAATTCGCAGGTGATCACGCAATGCTGTCAACAAAGTTCCTTGCGAGTCAACCGAAACCGCAGTCCCGTTGAGTATGAAGGAGACATTGGCCATACTCCATTGTCACATTTACTTGATGTCCACAACCAACATTGCAACAACTACGGTCTAACCATGGCCGCAAATACTTGGAGTAGCAATATCTGGAGTGGAAATCGCCGCAACTTGTTCAAAGTTGGCACCGTTGGCGTTTCGGCAATCGGACTGTCACGTGTCATCAGCGCATGCGGTGGATCAACTCCCGGGAATCCGCTTGACGGTTCAATTTCGAACGATATGGCGATCGTGCAACGTTGGGTTCCCGATCAACTTGGGCCAGGGCGAGTTCGGCTCCCCGTGTCACTCGCCGACAATGACGGGCTACTGATGAAGGGTCCGGAAACTCTCACCGCCAAAGTTTTGAACTACCTCGATAACTCACTCGTCGTTGATGGCCTCGTTGCTCAGCGACGATGGCTTGGGGAAGGTACTGCACCGTTTTGGGTTTTTGAAGCCGAGACAAATGACGTTGCCATGTATTCAATCGTCGTTGAGGGTGGACCAGCCGACGGTGCGGCGTTCCAAATTCGTGATCCCCAGAATCTCGTCGTTGTCAATGTCAATGAGTCATTGCCAGCATTTGATACTCCAACTGTGAGTGACCATCGCGGCGTTGAGCCTTACTGCACGAGTCTCCCAGTCCCCTGCCCATTCCATGAGATGACGCTCACCGATGCATTAGCAACAGGCAAAAGAATTGTCTTTATGGTGGGCACACCGGCTCATTGCCAGACTGGAGTTTGTGCGCCAGTTCTCGACGGTCTCATTGAAGTCGCAAATGATTTCAGCGATGTGATCTTTATTCACGCCGATGTCTATGCCGACGAAACTGCAACAACGACAGCACCCGTGGTTGACGCGTTGAACCTAACCTTTGAGCCCGTACTTTGGGTGACCGACTCTTCGGGCGTGATTACTCATCGATTTGAAGGTGTGTGGCACCCCGACGAAGTTCGCGACGTGCTTGCCTAACCAACGAGTTGATCAGCTAAATGACTGACCGCAACCGCATGAGCGGGTTGCGTTGGGGTTGATGATGTTGAAGCCAGCTTGATTCAAACCATCTTTGTAATCAAGAGTCGCGCCGAGCAACAGTTGCGCTGATGCTTGATCAACAACAACCTTGACTGATTCGCCGTAGGTGGCCTGCTCGTCATCGTCAGCGATGTCGCTATCAAAAAACATTTCGTATGAAAAGCCGCTGCATCCACCGGGGCGAACGGCAACGCGCAATGCCATATCGTCAGCGCCTTCGGCCTGAAGAAGTTCCTTAACCTTGACTGCTGCGGTGTCGGTGAGAGTAATCACGATGGTTCTCCTGAAATGTTGACGAGGATGGGTACTGCGGGACTTCCCGGCCGATGGTCACTCATCGGTAGTCACACAATACCTGCGTTCTTAGGACTTGTCATACCGTGCATGACCGATACCATGACCACATGTCGACCATGCGGGTCCCTCCCTCCATTGAAGAGGTCACGAATCTGCTCCGAGCGGTCATCGACCCCGAACTCGGCAGCGACATTGTTGAACTGGGCATGGCCTACTGTGCCGAGGTCTCCGATCGCGGCGAGGTCATCGTGGCCGTCAAGCTCACGATCGGCGGATGTCCTCTACGGGGCCAAATCAAGAAAGACATCGAGTCTCGAGTCGCAACTCACCCAGGCGTCTCGCACGTCAAGATTGAGTGGGGCGAGATGAACGCCGAAGAGCGCTCGGCCACGATGGCCAAGGCTCGCTGGAATGCCAAAGAAAACGCCAAAGACACTGCTATCCCGGCGACAACCCGAATCTTGGCTATTGCCTCGGGCAAAGGTGGCGTGGGCAAAAGTTCGGTCACGGTCAACCTTGCGGCCTCAATTGCCGCCAAGGGATTCACAGTTGGCGTTCTTGATGCCGACATTTGGGGTTTCTCAGTGCCGCGCATGCTCGGGCTTGATCAGCGTCTTGAGGCCGAGCATGATCCCGTGTCAGACCGACCAAAGATTCAGCCCAACAAGCGCGTCGTTGGCAAGGGTCTTCTCAAAGTGGTTTCCACTGGCTTCCTCGTGGAAAACGAAAGTACTGCGCTGATGTGGCGTGGGCTCATGCTCACCAAAGCTGTCGAACAATTCCTCAACGATGTGGCGTGGGGCGAACTTGACTACTTGCTCATTGACATGCCGCCCGGAACTGGTGACGTGCAAATGGGTCTGTCGCGCATGTTGCCCCGCACCGACATGATCATTGTCACCACTCCGGCCGTGAGCGCTCAAAAAGTTGCCATCCGTGCCGCCGACATGGCCCGTCGTTCGTATCTTCGTATCGCCGGTGTCATCGAGAACATGAGCGCGTTTGTTTGCGATCACGGAACCTCATATCCATTATTCGGAACTGGTGGCGGTCAAGCACTTGCCGATGAAATTGGTGCGCCGCTTTTAGGACAGGTCCCTATCGAATCTTCAGTGGCCGAAGGCGGAGATATTGGTGAACCAGTCTCACTCGTTGGTGTCGGACTAGCAGCCGATGCGTTCCGCGCCATTGCCACGTTGATTGTCACCGAAACAGTTCCGCCCGTGCAGATGGCCGATTGTTCAGCTCGAACATTTAGCGAGTCAGAAGTCTCACTTCGCCCGCGCGACAAATAATCAGCAATCGTTGCTATTTAATACCCCTAGGGGTACAGTCATTTGAGCGAAAGGACTGTCATGCAACTTCCCGAAGATGTCACCATCGATCTCACAAAACGTCTCCGCCGAATTGAGGGCCAAGTACGAGGAATACAACAGATGCTTGCCGAGAGTCGCGAGTGTCGCGATGTCGTAGCCCAAGTGTCTGCGGCAAGCAAAGCGCTTGATCAAGTCGGATTCAAATTGCTAGCGACTGGTCTGAGTCACTGCTTAGCAAACCCTAAAGAAGCCGCAGCAAACGGCTTCAACCTCGACGAGGTTGAAAAACTCTTTATGAAACTTGCGTAAGCAACTTCTATCGACGTAGTCGCAAACTGTTCGCCACCACAAAGACGCTCGACAACGCCATTGCTAATCCGGCTAGGACTGGGTTCATCAGGCCAGCAACGGCCAGAGGTATAGCGGCGACGTTGTAAGCGAAAGCCCAAAACAAATTTGCTTGGATGATTCTGAGAGTCCGCCGACTTAACGCAAGCGCTTTTGGCACTACAGCCAAGTCACCGCTCACGATCGTTAAGTCTCCGGCTTCCATCGCCGCATCGGTTCCGGTTCCCATGGCAATTCCGAGATCAGCCGCGACTAGGGCTGCTGCATCGTTGACTCCATCACCAACCATGGCCACACTTGCGCCGCTCGCTTGCAATTCGGTGACTATACGCAACTTGTCGCCAGGCAATACGCCGCTTCGCGTTTCGCCAACATCAATACCGACTTGTTCGGCAACAAATTCCACCGGGCCAATAGCGTCACCAGAGACGATCATGGGCTGCACACCAAGTGCACGCAGTTCGGCAACTATCGCAGCAGCTGTTGGCTTAACTTGGTCACTCACCTCGAAACGAGCCACCACTTCCCCATCAACGGTTGCTTCAACAATCGTCGCAACTGAAGTGCCTTGATTTGTTGATCGTCCGATCGTGATGTACCGACCGTTCACCAATGCAGACACACCAACACCAGGAATATTGACAAACTCATCAACCCTTGAAGTGGCCACAACACCACGATCACGCAAACCGTTGACTACCGCCCGAGCGATGGGGTGTTCACTTTGCATTTCGACCGCCATCACCGCCGATAAATACTCAGGCTCAATTTCGTCGACACGTTGCAGGGTCATGATTCCGGTCGTCAGAGTGCCAGTCTTGTCAAACACAATCGTGTCAATCCCACGAGTTGCCTCAAGAACATGTGCACCCTTAATGATGATGCCTTCACGTGCTGCACGACTGGTTCCGACCAATAAGGCAACAGGTGTTGCTAGACCTAATGCACATGGACACGCAATCACGAGCACTGAAACAGCCGCTTGAAACGATCGCTGTGTGTCACTAGTGATGAGGAGCCAGACAACAAGTGTGACTAGAGCAAGACTCATCACTATCGGAACAAAAACTGAACTCACTCGATCGGCAAGTCGTTGAATCGGCGCCTTGCCATCTTGGGCTTTTTCAACAAGGCGTGCCATCTGCGACAAAACCGTGTCTCGACCGATACGAGTGGCACGAACAAGTAGACGACCATTGGAATTGAGAGTTCCACCAGTGACCGTGTCACCTACTGAGATTTCAATGGGGATACTCTCGCCTGTCACCATGCTGCGATCAACTGCACTCTGACCTACAACCACCACACCGTCAGTTGCAATAGTTTCGCCAGGTCGCACCATAAAGATTTCGCCCACTCCAAGTGCACCAATCGGAATAAGCGTTTCGACACCATCACGCCAAAGAGTTGCTTCTTGAGAACCAATATTTAATAGCGACCGCAAAGCTGCGCCAGCTCGACGACGTGAACGAATTTCAAAATATCGACCCGCCAACAAAAAGGCCACGAGCGTTGTTGCAACTTCAAGGTAAATCTCGTCATGTGGCTCAGCACCCATTGACGAATGGTCGGTCATCTCACTCGCTGCTGAACGAGGGAACAAACTCATATCCATCTTCATGCCGATTTCGCCAGCATTTCCAAATATCAGCGCCCACAAACTCCAAGACATCGCGGCAATCACACCAAGCGAAACCAAAGTGTCCATAGTCGTTGCTCGGTGTCGAGCATTACGCCATGCCGAACGATGAAATGGTGCGGCGCCCCATATCGCCACTGGCAACGCGAGGGTGAGTGAAACCCACTGCCATCCATCAAATTGCAACGGCCGAATCATTGACATCAACATCACGGGCACAGCACATATTGCGCTTACTGCTAAGCGCCTTCGGATATCAATGAGATGAACTTCAGTTGCAATCTCTGCCGTTGATTCGCCGTCTTCGATTTTCGGAGCGACCGCACCGTAACCGAGGTCTTCAATCGTCTTAATGAAAGTATCAACTTCGGTTGCAGTACCTTCGACGGAAACGGTTGCCTTAGAAGTGGCGTAATTGACAGTTGCACTCACACCATCAATTTTGTTGAGTTTCTTTTCAATGCGCGCTGCACAGGCAGCACACGTCATGCCAGTAACCGCGAGGACAACAGGATCGTTAACTGGCAACTGCTTCAAATCCTGCTTCGTCAACGGCGTCCACAATGACCCCCCACTCAACATCGGCTTCAGATTCGATTATCACTTTTTTGGAATCAAGATCGACGTCAACACTTGTTACTCCGTTGATCTTGCTTAGTTCATCAGTGACTGCACCTTGACAGTGCCCACAAGTCATGCCTGGTACTAAGAAAGTTGTCGTTGTCATTTCAGCCTCGATTCGGTCGTTGTGTAAACACCGCAGAACGCTTATTCAAAAAGGCATCAATTCCCTCTTGCGCATCAGGGGCAGCCGCCGCATCAGCCATGATGTCAATGGCAAAGTCGTATGCCTGATCTTGGGCCATATTGATTTGGTCGTAGAAAGTTTGCTTTCCAATCGCTTTAGACAAAACTGATCCGCGAGTCGCACGAGTGATCAGATCTAGAACTGCAACATCCAATTGATCATCGGGAACGGCTCGATTTATGAGTCCCCAATCGGCTGCTGTCTTGGCATCAATAGCATCGCCAGTCATCGCCATTTCTAAAGCCCGCTTACGACTTAAGTTGCGGGCCACTGCAACCAACGGCGTATGGCAAAACAAGCCACCCTTGCCACCAGGTATCGCAAACGATGCTGACTCTGCAGCAATCGCTAAATCACAAGTTGCAACCAATTGGCAACCAGCAGCGGTTGCAAGAGCGTGCACTTTGGCAATGACAGGTTGCGGAATCGCCTGCAACGTATCCATCATGTCGGTGCAGATTTCAAAAATGTGCCGGGTCTCATCGCTATCGGCCCCAGCCATATCGGCAAAGTTATGACCGGCCGAAAAAACTGGACCGTTGGCCGAAATGATCACTCCGTCGGCATCGCTGATTCCGATGTCTTGTAGAGCACGCGTGATCTCAAGCATGGTTTCAAGCGATAGCGAATTGCGCTTGTCGGGACGATTCAGCGTGAGAGTGGCGATCGCACCATCACGTGTGACAACGATGTTTTGAAACTCGCTCATATTCCTAGTCTCGCACTCCCAACATTGCTCCACCACCTTGACTAACGTGACTTCAATGAAGCCCAAAATCAGCATTATCTGTCTTGGGGTCAGTGACCTCGAAAGGTCACGGCTTTTCTATGAAGCACTCGGACTCAAGACTCATGATTTTGACTCCACTCAGAGCGTGGTCTTCTTTGAGATGGAAGGTACTTGGCTTGAACTCTTCCCGAGGTCCGAATTGGCCAAAGATGCCGGCGTCATTGACAATGGCGACCCGACCTCAGGCTTTCGCGGGGTCACTATGGCCCACAACGAACCCACCAAAGAAGGTGTCGATCGGGTGATGATGGAGGCGCTTGCTGCTGGGGCCAAACTCATCAAACAGCCAGAGGACGTGTTTTGGGGTGGCTACTCCGGATACTTCGCCGACCCCGATGGCCACCTGTGGGAGGTTGCGTACAACCCCTACACCGACCTCACCTAGAGCTGTAGTTGAGCGACGACTTTCTTGGCGCAGAACTTGCGTGTTTCAGGGGCAAGGAGGACCGCCACTATGTACGCCGAAACAGCAATCTGCGGGATTCCGATCCAATCACCCTCGGCTAGGCCAGCGGCAGCCGAAACGGCATGAAGAGCGACCGCAATCATCATGACCAGGTGGGCGCGGTGATTGCCGACATCGATGGCTTTCGCGTTCGACAGATGCACCACCCCAAGGACGACGCTGATCAGCGAGAGGGCAAGCGCAAAGTCGTCTCGCATGAAAAGGGCTTTCCACAGACCGGCGACAATACTCACGATGGCCTGGAAAACAATAAGTCCCACCACAACCCGAAGGTGTTTCGGGTGCGACGTTTTCAACTCATACATACTTGTGCGCCCTGAGGGGCTCGAACCCTCGACCAACGGATTAAAAGTCCGATGCTCTACCGACTGAGCTAAAGGCGCAATTGCCGTCCAGAGTCCAATAACCCGAACTCAGGACGACGATATGTGTCTTTGCAGGCTACCGACCAATTCGGCGGGGAACGCATTTGAACCGATATCCACGGCCCCACTTCGATGCTCGTAGGTAAAGGCTTCCCAGGAATGAACAGGTTGACGAAAGATACCCTAGGGGGTATAGTTCAGGCATGAGCCCAGTTCTCTCGCCCCCCACTTTGTACTTCCAACAGTTCTATTTGGAATGTCTCTCGCATGCCAGCTATCTCATTGGAGATACGTCGACTGGCAAAGCAGTCGTTGTTGATCCTCAGCGCGATATCTCTGAATACCTCGCTGAAGCCGAAGCCCATGGGCTCACAATCGGTCATGTTCTCGAGACCCATTTCCACGCTGACTTCTTGTCTGGCCACCTTGAACTCGCCGCGGCAACGGGCGCAACTATCGGTTACGGCCGAGCCGCCGAAGGGCGTCCTGAGTTTCCGATCACGACATACGCCCAAGGTGACACCATCCAACTCGGAGAAGTAGTTCTTGAGATCCTTGAAACTCCGGGCCACACTCCTGAATCAATCAGCATCGTCGTTCGTCCAAATGGAATGGATAGTTCACCATTCGGAGTACTTACCGGAGACACCCTTTTCATCGGAGACGTCGGTCGACCCGACCTCTTGGCTTCAATCGGTGTCACCGCCGATGAACTTGCTCGTCAGCTGTACCACTCACTCCGCGACAAACTGCTGACGCTTCCCGACACCACCAAAGTCTTTCCTGCACACGGAGCTGGTTCGGCCTGTGGGAAAAACCTCAGTACCGAAACTTCTTCCACTATCGGTGAACAACGAGTTTCTAATTACGCACTTGCCCCCATGAGTGAAAACGAATTCGTTGAAACTGTGACCGAAGGTCAGTCGGTTGCCCCGCTCTACTTCTTATACGCAGCAACCATGAATCAAAAGTCGCGTGAGTTACTCGATGAGGACACCCACGTCACAAAACTGACAATGAGCGAGGCACTTGCCCACCAGGCTTCTGGTGCAATTGTGATTGATGCCCGCAGCGATACCGAATTTGCTCAAGGTCATCTCGCTCGATCAATCAATATCGGCTTAGGTGGGCGATTCGCCGAATACGCCGGCGAGGTCATGGTGGCTGGTACGCCCATCGTTCTTGTTGTCCCAGTTGGCCATGAATCAGAAGCAAAAATTCGTCTTGCACGAATTGGGTTTGACAACGTTGTCGGAGTTCTTGATGACCCGACCCGTGCCTTCGTTGAAAATCCAAAGCACGTCGAAACTGCATCACGACTGAGCGCCGCAGAACTCATGACCCGTACCGGCACCGTTAAAGATCTCGTGTTAATTGATGTTCGCAATCCAGGCGAAGTATCTCTCGGAACAATCAAAGGTTCGTTAGCTGTTTCGTTACCTTCACTTTTGAACCGTATTCCCGAATTAGATCCGACGAAGCCCACTGTGGTTTTTTGTGCGGGCGGATACCGCTCATCAATCGCGCGAAGTTTGTTGCGTTCACATGGCTTTAAAGATGTCAGCGACATGGTCGGAGGATTCACCGCATGGAATGCTCACTTGCACATGCAGTCGGCGTCTCCTACAGCCGAGCCGGCGATTGATGCCGACTCTGTCGCAGCAAACAAAGATGCATTTATCTTCGACGTTCGTGAACTCCACGAATGGCAAGCTGGTCATGTTGAAAACTCAATACACATGCCAATGGGAGACGTAGTTTCGCGAATCTCCGAGTTACCAAGTGATCATCAAATCATTTGCATTTGTCGATCCGGAAATCGTTCGGGTCGTGTCACTTCATACCTACGTCAACAAGGCTATGACTGTGTCAATCTCACCGGGGGTGCTCAGCAATGGTTGAGTTCTGGTCACCCACTCGTTAACCATGTTGGAAATGCCGGTGTCGTGATCTGACCAGTTGTTGTTGATCCACCATCTGCAACTTATTTCAAGAACCTACAAGTTGGGCTGAAGCATCAGAATTTGAGGACGTCCCCATCTTCGTGTGAAATTTTCACTGGCCGATGTGGCAATATCAAGCATGGCTCAACCACTTGATATTCGTCCACTACTTGACCCCGAGATCTCAGCCCTCTTGGCTGCCTCGCCGATCGACATTGGTGCAGCGCTCGGGTCTCTCACCAATGAATCGGTTGTCGAGATTCGAACCATGTTCGGGGCAACCCCCCCGCCACCATTGTCTGACTCAGTTGAGCGAACCGATTATCCGGTACCCGGCCGCGATGGTGTCACGGTTCGAGTCCATCGACCCAAGAACGTCACTGACGCCCGCCCTTGCGTGTATTGGATGCACGGTGGTGGCCTTGTCATCGGTGACAACAAAATGGATGATGCCCGTTTCGACAATTGGTGCAACACATACGGCATCGTCGGGGTCTCGGTTGATTATCGGTTAGCCCCAGAGCATCCATACCCAACTCCACTCGACGATTGCTACGCCGGTTTGGCCTGGGTGGTGTCGCACGCTTCCGAACTAGGAGTAGACACAAGTCGTCTCGGCATTGGCGGAGCAAGTGCAGGTGCCGGACTTGCTGCGGGACTCGCACTACTTGCTCGCGACCGTGGCGAATATTCAGTCGCCTTTCAACTCTTGATCTACCCAATGATTGATGACCGTCAAATCACTGTTTCAAGCACATGGTCTGATCCGATTTGGTCGCCTTCAGCGAACACATTTGGCTGGACGGCATATCTCGGCGCAAAAAAAGGAACTGCAGATGTTGAACCCTATGCAGCAGCTTCTCGGGCCACGAACCTCGTTGGGCTTCCACCAACATTGATTGCAGTCGGTGCACTTGATGGGTTCTCAGATGAAGACATCGATTATGCCGTTCGACTTCGCCATGCAGGAGTCGTTACCGAATTACATGTTTACCCAGGCGCACCACATGGTTTTGATACTTTCGGTGATTTCACTGCAGTGTCACGACAAGCAAATCGAGATATTGATGAATGGCTTGAGCGCCACATCAAATAGTCGGTAGTCGAAAGACAATTCATGAGTCTCAAACTGCATTGGTTTCTTCCCACGTCTGGCGACAGTCGTACGGTGACACCCTTTGGTCCCAATGGCCACTTTCGTCCGCCAACTCTTGATTACATCGCGCAAGTTGCGCGGGCCGCAGATCAACTTGGTTTTGATGGAGTACTCACACCAACTGGCACGCCGTGTGAAGACGCGTGGTTAATGACAGCAGCGCTTATTCGTGAAACTGAACGACTCAAATTCTTAGTTGCGTTTCGACCCAATGCATTAACGCCAACACTTGCTGCACAAAAGGCCGCAACATTTCAACGAATCTCTGATGGTCGTTTGCTTCTCAATGTTGTGACGGGTGGAGACGATGACGAGCAACAACGTTTTGGTGATTGGCTTGATCACGATCAGCGATATGCGCGCACCGATGAGTTCATGACGATTTTGCGTGGTGCACTGTCGGGAAAACCTTTTGATTTTGCCGGAGATCATTTCAAAGTTGCCGGAGCAACGGTGAGTCAAGCCCCCGACCCGCAACCAAAGTTGTATTTCGGCGGAGCATCAACAGCTGCTGAACAAATTGCGGCGAAGCATGTTGATGTGTACCTCATGTGGGGCGAACCACCATCGATGATTGGTCCGCGTATTGCACGCATGCGTCAATTGGCCGCCGATCAAGGTCGAACGCTTACGTTCGGCATTCGTCTACACACCATCACTCGTGATCATGCCGATGATGCCTGGAAAGAAACACAACGTTTTCTTGACCTCGTTGATGACAACCGCATGGCCGAGTCGCAAGATCAATTTGCCCGCACGACATCGGTTGGTCAACAACGTATGGCATCACTGCATAAAGGCTCGAAAGAAAACTTAGTGATTGCGCCAAACTTGTGGGCTGGTTACGGGCTGGTACGTAGCGGAGCTGCGACTGCACTTGTCGGTAATCATTCTGAAGTGGCTGACCGCATTGAGGAATACCACTCACTGGGTATTGACGAGTTCATTCTGTCGGGCCACCCGCACATCGAAGAGGCTTACTGGGTCGGCGAAGGTGTGATGCCCGAATTACGTCGACGAGGATTGCTCGCACCAAACCCGGCTCTGATCTCCCGGAACACGGGCAAAGGAATCATCTATCCCAATACTGCCGGAAGGTAGTAGTTCACGCACCCAAATGTTCGCGGATACTCGCAAGTGATGGATTAGTCATCGCAGTGCCATCGCTAAAAATGACAGTAGGAACTGTCTGATTTCCGTTGTTGGCTTTCTCAACAAGTTCGGCCGCGCCGGGAACTTGCTCGATATCTACTTCTTCAAAATCAATTCCAACATCACGCAAGTCGCGCTTGAGACGCTGACAGTAGCCGCACCATTTTGTTGAGTACATCGTGAAATTCATGTTGATTCTCTTTCTTTGGGAAAACTTATTGTGCGTCTGGTCCGGCTAAAGCAATCTTTATCGCTTCAGCAATCTGTGGAGCACGGTAGCGCGCAAATTGATCTGAAATATGGTTGTAATCGCGATACACGATTCGACCGCCGATTTGTCCTGGGCATACATCAGTCGTACAAAACCAATCGACCGGATTCACATACGTCGCTGAATGTTGAGCAGCTGTATCTGAAAGATACTTAATGCGCTCGGGAAACTCGGCACGCGAGCGGGGATTCGCGCATTTTGAAATATCACTCTTAAATTTCGCCAGACAACTTGGGATATCTTCACCATTTGTTTTGGGTGTCTCGCCAAGGACTAATACCTTCGTGCCTGGCCCAGCGACTGCCGAAATTGACTTGCCTAATCCTGCACTAAAGGCGGCAATTCCCCCGTTGTTCACGAGACGGAAGCGCGACAAGACAGGAAAGATCACTAAGTCGGGTTGCATTTCTCGAATAGTTGCATGAGCTCGTTTGTGAAACTCATCGCATTCTGGATACAGCAACTCTTCGCCATCAGGTAATGCATCTCGTCGTCGATAGGTGGGAACATCGGCCACCGGACACGAAGACTTCGTCATCGACACCAATTTCCAGTGATTGGTTCGGGCGGCAACTTCAAGAGCGCCAAACCATTGAGCAGCATGACTGTCACCAGTAAAGACAATGACCATGTCGCTCTGAAGATCTCCGAACTCACAGATGACTGGATTGATTGCTGCTGTCGAGGCATGACAACCGTTGTCGTAGAGCGGTGACTTACTCGCTGCCGCTGCACCGAGGGCAAAATTCTCAGGTAGCGGACCGAGCGTTGCGGCTTCGGCCACATCGGTCAAAACACCTGAAATTTGAATCGGCGGCATCGTCGTGGTCGTTGTTGTTGATGTAGTGGTCGTCGATGTCGTCGTTGTTGAGATCACCACAGTTGTAGAAGTTTCTTCGGTTGCCGATGTAGCCGTGCCACATGCGGATAGGACCATTAATCCCACGAGGATCATCAGTCGCCGAGTCATTCCACGAGTTTACCCCTGAGCCCAGATCCTTCTCAGGAGCACAGTAACTAGGGGCAACTAGGGACTTAGTTGTACGGTACAAGGTTGAGATGTTGTCCAAATTGCTCAAAGACAAGCTGATTCCCTACCGCCACCTCTTGGTTGTCGTTGTCGTCTTTCAAGCAATTCAATCCGTCGCCGGTTTGTATCTACCCACATTGAACGCCGACATCATCAACAAGGGAATTGCCCGTGGCGATACCAGCTACATCTGGCGTATGGGTTTTGTCATGGTGCTCGTGACGTTTATCCAGGTCGTGTTGTCTATCGCTGCAGTCTTTTATGGGTCTCGCGCCGCGATGGGATTTGGTCGAGATACCCGTACGGCACTCTTTCATCAAGTCAATAACTTCTCGTCACGCGAAGTTGCGCATTTTGGTTCGCCTTCATTGATTACGCGCATCACTAACGACGTGACACAAGTACAGATGTTGGTTTTGATGACCTGCACACTTTTGTTAGCCGCACCTTTCACCGCTATCGGTGGTTTGATTCTGGCGCTCAAACAAGACGTGGCATTGTCGTGGATCATCGTCGTGTCAGTTCCACTGGTCGCAGCGATTCTTGGAACAGTCGTCGTCAAGATGGTTCCTACGTTCCGCTTAATGCAACAACGCATTGATCGCATCAACGAAGTTCTCCGAGAGCAACTTTCAGGCATTCGAGTGGTGCGGGCTTTTGTTCGAGAACCAGAAGAAATTGAACGATTCAGAGCCGGAAACATTGAAGTGACCGCAACTGCGTTACGGGGCGGACGGCTCATGAGCCTCATGTTTCCTACTGCGACCATGATCGTCAACATCTCGTGTGTCGCAGTCGTATGGTTTGGATCATCCAGGATTTCTGAAGGAAAAATGAACCTTGGCGCAATGGTCGCCTTTCTTACCTACCTATCTCAGATTCTGATGTCGGTCATGATGGCCACGTTTATGGCTGCACTCTGGCCACGAGCTTCAGTAAGTGCCGAGCGCATCCAAGAGGTCTTGGATACTCCGTCTTCAGTAGAGATCTCTGACGATCCCACTCGTATCACTCGGGCTCGGGCCTCATTAGAAATGCGCAATGTGGAATTTCGTTACCCGGGTGCAGCACAGCCCGTACTACACAACATCTCTTTCAAAGTTGACGCCGGAGAAACTCTCGCGATTATCGGGAGCACCGGTTCGGGTAAGACGACTTTGATTAACCTCATAGCTCGACTCATTGATTCAACCGGCGGCGATGTTTTGCTCAACGAAGTCAACATTCGCCAAACAGCACCTGCAGAACTTTGGACACGAATCGGCCTCGTTCCTCAGAAGCCCTACTTATTCACCGGATCTGTCGCAAGCAATCTTCGCTATGGAAAAGAAGATGCAACTGACGACGAAATGTGGAGAGCTCTCGCTATTGCCCAAGTCGATTCATTTGTTCGTGATCTGCCTGGCTCACTCGAGGCAACTATTGCTCAAGGCGGAAGCAACGTTTCAGGAGGACAGCGCCAACGACTAGCGATCGCTCGAGCACTCGTGCGCAAACCTGAGGTTTACATCTTTGATGATTCATTTTCAGCACTTGATTTAGTAACCGATGCAAAACTGCGCGCCGCGCTTATTCCTGAAATTTCAGATTCAGTCACGGTCATTGTCGGTCAACGAATTTCTACAATTCGGCACGCGAATCAAATCATGGTCCTCGAAGACGGGCAGATTGTGGGCCTTGGTACCCATGAACATCTCAGCGCCACATGTTCCACTTATCAAGAAATCGTTGCGTCTCAAGCAACGCAAGAAGGTGACAACTGATGAGTGCAGAGACTTCAAAGAATCAAGAAACTGAAGCTCAGACCCCAGTTGGCAACGTTGCCGAGATGCGCACTGGTCGCATGAATACCGTTGGTGTCCCCGCCGAGAAATCCAAGAACTTCGCTCTCACTGCAAAACGACTGGGTCGCCGCATGGGACGTGAGACTTGGCTGGTTTTCCTCATTCTCCTGATGGCAGTGAGCAGTGTTGCTCTCATCGTTTCTGGTCCACGAATTCTTGGTCATGCCACCGACATCATCTTTGATGGTTTAGTACAACGCGATGGCATCACCGGAATCGATTTTGGTCGTTTGCATCGCACGCTTGAACTTGCAATTGGCATCTACATGCTTTCGTATGTACTCGCGTACGGCCAATCTTTCTTGCTTGCCGGCGTCGTCCAACGAACTATGTTCAAAATGCGGCGCGATGTTGAAGCAAAAATCCATCGTTTACCGCTGAGTTACATTGATAAGAATTCACGGGGCGACCTACTCAGTCGCGCCACTAATGACATTGACAACATTGCGCAAAGCTTGCAGCAATCACTCAGTCAACTCGTCGTTTCGCTGCTGACCATTGTTGGTGTTATCTTCATGATGTTCACGGTTTCAGTCGTTTTGGCCTTCATCGCACTAACTGTGATCCCCTTAAGCCTGTGGACCATGTCAATCATCGCTAAGCGCTCGCGGGCAAAGTTCATTTCACAATGGAACTACACCGGACAACTGAATGGATTGGTCGAAGAAGCATTTACAGGCCACGCAATCGTCAAGGTCTTTGGACGTCAACAAGAAGTTGAAGAACGATTCAAGAACCTGAATGACGAACTCTTCAAGGCCGCAAATTCGGCTCAGTTCATTTCTGGCGCAATTCAACCCGCCACGATGTTCTTAGGAAATCTCAATTACGTCGCTATCGCGGTCGTCGGCGGAATTCGAGTTGCAACAGGGACAATGAGTCTTGGTGATGTGCAGGCCTTTGTTCAGTACTCGCGTCAATTCACACAACCCTTGACTCAAGCAGCGTCAATGGCCAACGTCTTGCAATCAGGAGTGGCTTCAGCTGAGCGTGTTTTTGAATTACTTGATGCCGAAGAGCAATCGGCAGATGTTGGCTCAATCGATCCTTCACCTACCATCGGTCGCGTTGAGTTTGACAAAGTGACCTTCTCGTATGATCCCGACCGACCACTCATCACCGATTTGTCATTTGTTGCCGAACCAGGCACAACAGTCGCGATCGTTGGACCAACCGGTGCTGGCAAGACCACTCTCGTCAATCTGATCATGAGGTTCTACGAGCTCAATGGTGGCCGAATTGTTTTGGACAACCGCAATATCGCCGAGATGCCTCGTCACGAGTTGCGTTCAAAAATCGGAATGGTTTTACAGGACACTTGGCTATTCAACGGAACCATACGTGAGAACATCGCCTATGGAAACCCCAGTGCGTCAGAAGAACAGATTCGTGCTGCTGCGAAGGCAACATTCGTTGATCGATTCGTGCAAACACTTCCTGACGGTTACGACACGATTCTGACTGGCGAGTCTGGCGCGGTGAGTGCTGGAGAAAAACAACTGTTGACAATCGCTCGCGCTTTTCTTGCCGATCCCGCGATCTTGATTTTGGATGAGGCCACTAGTTCGGTTGACACACGAACCGAGGTATTGATTCAAAAAGCCATGAATGCGTTACGTAAAGAGCGCACGAGTTTTGTCATCGCGCATCGCCTTTCAACTATTCAAGATGCTGACATTATTTTGGTGATGGAGAATGGCTCAATTGTTGAACAGGGCTCGCACGACGAGTTATTAATAGCCCATGGTGCGTACCACCGGTTATATCAATCTCAATTTTCGGCACCAGCAACCGACCTCACATAACTAACTCATTACTTGAGCACACATCACGAGACACACCACTCCTCGTAAGGTCCATGACACTGTTCGTGGCCAATTGGTTGCAACAAGTTTCACGCCGATCTCTGCACTTGGTTGGTCCACCATCTTTTGGTGAAGCGGCACCGAGAGGAAAATCGTAGAACCCAATGAAATTGCTAAGAGAAATGCGCCCAACCAAGGCAAAACCAATGTGACTTGCTCTGGACGGTCGACTAGTAAAACCAATGTGGTCACACCTTCAATCAACATCGGCAAAGCGACGACCTGTGATGTTCGGCGTTGATGATCGTTCCCCACTTCTCGCTGCTGGCCAACTTCAAATTTGGCAAGCAAGGGATAATGAACGCGCTGCACAAACCAAATCAGACCAACCATGATCAACGTCGCGGCGGTATTTGCCAAAAGTGCTATTTCACTCATACCCCGACCGTACCGCTAGTTCACTCTTGATGAGACGCTGTGCCCATAGTATGGACGCGTGGCCAAAGAAGACGAGATTGCTTACATCGGTCGCCTCGGAGACATCGGCAAGAAGCACGCAATGGATAAACCTTGGTCAGATGACCTTCGAGGTATGTATCTCCAAGAAATGGGCGGACTCATTTCATTGTTGCCTAGCCCACCCGCATCAATCCTTGATATTGGTGCTGGTAGTGGTTGGACGAGTTGCTTTTACGCATTGAGTGGATACCAAGTAACAGCAACCGATATCGCTCCTGAGATGGTTGAACTTGCAAGCGCGAATGCAGCCCGATACAACGTGCCGCTCGAGGTAGTTGTGAGTGACTTTGAATCACTTCCTTTTGAAAATCAATTCGACGTCGTTATTTTCTACGATTGTTTACATCATGCCGAAAATGAACGTCTTGCTTTGCAGAGCGCATACCGTGCATTGAAGCCGGGCGGAATATGCATCACTCTCGAGCCAGGTTCGGGACATGCCTCAAGCGCCGTTTCAATACAGGCCATGAAAGACCTCGGCGTCACCGAACGAGACATGCCACCGCAACTGATTATTTTTGCGGGCCAAGCCGTCGGGTTTACTACGGCACAAGTCTTTGCTCGCCCAATTCAGCCCCTCGAACTTTCAAGTCGTTTAATGCCCCGCGGGAAAACTGTTGTGAAACTTGTTCAGCGTCTCATCACCCGATCAACTCCGATCGCTTTACGTCGCAGTCAGTACGTCGTACTACACAAGCCCAACACCTAATTCACGTAAGTGTTGAAGCCATTTTGTGCACAATGACGCAGTACACAACTGTGCTGACAAGATCAATTGCAACTACCCAGCGAACCCGCACGTTTTGAGCTCCAGCCCACATCAAGTGTCGACCGATCGGACGTACTGCCAAAAGTCCAATGGCCAGAGCTTTGTGATTCCGACCTGGTTTGGCCATCCAACGTCCAATTCGACCAAGTTTGACCATGTGCTTGGGGCCGTGTCGTCGTCCGATTAAAAAGTGAAACGGATCGGTGAGCGACAAACGCAAAGTTGTAAGCAAGACAAACGGGAGAAGCGGCATGTGTCCTGCCGCCAAGCCCATAAACACGATTCGTGGACTCAGCATCATCAGGGCCAAGGGATTGCCCAACAACAACGGCGTGCACGCCGTACCAATCACCGAAACACCCGACAGAACCACAATCGGTAATACCGAGGGGTCAATTCGCTTGAACAAAGGGCGATCAATTTTCTTGATCAAAGGAGGATCAATTGGCTTGATCAAAGTGGTATTCACGTAACGAGAATTTCGCAACCCCAACTTTCGGGAGAGCAAAGTTCATTGCTCCACTTGGCAAACAACTTCTGAACAAAACCCTTTGATGAGAATGAAAAGTGCGAGATTTTGGTGTTGGCGATCTCTCGTAGGTATGACTGCAATGGCCAACCCCGACCTATCCGATATCGACGCCATCACAATGAAGCGGATCCGCATCATGAGTTCTCTTTCAACCGGAATCTTTGGATTGATCGGAATCGGATTCTTCATCATTTTCAGCAAAAACGAAAAGATTTCTCCCCAGGCTCAACAGCGTCAAGATCTCGTTCTTGCCGCCAGCGGAATTGCCCTTCTAGCAGGAGGAATAGCACTTTTGGTGATCACCTTTTGGGGCCACTATCGCTCGCTCGATCCAGCATGACCAATCCGAACTCGCTAATTCAGTTGACTTTGGCGTTTCAAAGTGATTGCCTATCAAACGTTATGTCTCTCCAGAACACTCCGTTGATCTCCACGATCTCATGGCCAGTGTTCTCCTTCGCGCCTGAGAACACGTTCGCCGTTAAGCACGCAGGCATGAAGCATTCAGCCGCCAAAACTGCCTATATGGCAGCCGGCTTCGCAGCGGTGAATACCAAGCGTTCACCCCAGCGGCTCAGGGAGTCACTCACGTAGGTCACATACCAACGTCGAGAATCCTCACTGAGGCCGCTGGGAAATCCCAGCGGCCTTTTTCGTTTTCCCGACCCAAACCAAACAATCAAAATCGCCACAATCCAGACCAAATACAACAACCAGAAACAGAGAACACCATGACCATGATCCTTGAAGCCCCCATCAGCATCGAAGAGGTTGCATTCACAGAAGTCGTCACGTTTGCTTCAGTGAAACAGACTGCTCGTTGCGCCGACGGCAACGGCACGTTGACACCACTCTTCTTCAGCGACGAGAACATCGACATCGCTCGCGCCAAGGCAATCTGCGCCCGATGTTCCCTGTCGACTTCGTGTCTTGAGGGCGCCCTTGAACGTGACGAGCCATGGGGCGTCTGGGGAGGTGAACTCATCGAAAACGGACGCATCGTGGTCGACCGGCGACCCCGTGGTCGACCCTCGGTGTTACCGAAACCGATTTTGGTGATCGATGAAGATCGCACAATTCGCAGTATCTCGAGCGTTAGTGAACAGAAGAGTTACGAGGTGGCCATTCGAGTCGCCTAGTCACATCACACAATCATCCACATTCATCTCGGTGATGGGCAACGCTTGACGACCCCATCACTGCACCGGGAAATCCCGGCCGCAGTATCCCCCCAAACTGCGGCCGGGCATCCCTGGCCCATCACAACGACAGTCACCAATTGCTGGAGTCTCGATCAGATGGCTGGCAACTAACCTGAGACTGTGGCATTGAAAGACTCACTTCGGCGAATGAATCCGTTTGTGATTGCCGCTATCGGGGCTATTGCAGCAGCGGCATGCGCAATTGTGATCGTCGGGTCATTGCAGCAAGATTCCAATGAAACTGATGTCGTACTAGATCAACCCGGCGTCTACCAAGAACCAGGAATCGGTACCAATGCACCTGTCGTCGGTAAGCAACTGAAGAATGCCAATGTTCAAGATCTTGACGACCAAGTTGTCGAAACAGCAAGTCTGTTTACCAGTGGAAAACCCGTGCTCGTCAATTACTGGTTTTCAAATTGTCAGCCCTGCAAAAGAGAAATGCCCGCTTTGCAAGCTGCATTCGAAAAATTTGGTGACCGAGTGAGTTTTGTTGGCATTAACACTCAGGACTCCCCCGAAGTTGCTCGATCATTCATCAGCGACATCGGTGTCACATACGAGATCTTGCGCGATCCCAATGGCGAATCGGTTGTTGCCAATGGCGTCTCGACTTTCCCCACAACTTTCTTTGTGAATGCCGCTGGCACAATCATCAAGCAAATATCCGGCGAACTCACCGCTGACGACATCGAAGCAGCATTCGCAGAATTGGGTGTTTCATGATTGCCAGCTCAGATCGTCTGTGGTTGAGTTTCGGAAGTGGGTTACTTGCTGCAGTGAATCCATGCGGATTTGTCTTGTTGCCGACGTACCTCATGTACTTTCTTGGTGTTAGTGGCCGACCCGGAACCCAACGTGCCACCGTTCGTCGCGCGCTCTTGGTGAGTGCTGCGCTTTCAGCCGGCTTCATGACTGTCTTTGTCATCGTCGGCGGAATCAGCCGATTGTTCACTGACTGGTTAAATCAGAATGCCAAATACCTTGCCTTACTGATTGGTGTCGCCTTAGTCATTCTTGGTATCGCTATGTTGTTTGGCTATCGCTTACCGTTTTCAACTCCCAAACTAGAAACTGGTAAGCGCGATCAGACAATTGCATCGATGTATATCTTTGGTCTGGCTTATGCAGTTGCTTCAATCGGTTGCACTCTTGGACCATTTTCGGCCACGGTCTTAGGCACCATTGATACTGATGGTTTCTTCCAAGGAGTTGTCGCTGTCGCGTTGTATGGCATCGCCATGTCACTACTCATCACCACTTTGACTGTCACGCTCGCACTGGCCCAAGGTGGCTTACTGAAATCTCTGCGCACTGGCATGACTTACGTAGAAACTGCTTCAGCAGTCGTGATGATTCTTTCGGGTCTCTATCTCTCTTGGTATTGGTTTAACGACATCCGCGATAAATACGATGACGACCTCACGGGCCGTGTCTTGAATTGGCAAGGGCGAATCGTTCAATACATTGACAACAATCGTCTCGTCCTCGCAATCGTATTTGCCGTCATCGTTGGCTCGGCGCTGACATATACGTTCGTTTCCCGACGTCGTGACTTAGAACGAAGTTCGTAAAACTTCATGTTCAAAGAACTCCTGGACCATCCTGATGTTGAAGAAGTCCTCACTCTACGTGGACACGACATCCCGCTAGATCAACGCATTGGTTTCATGGCGTATCACGGTGGCGGTCTTGAAGAAATGACTGAAGTCATTGCGATGCAGGCGGCCGAACGCAGCGGAACGAGTTACTACGGAGTCCATCAGCCCAAAGGTATGGAGCGTCATATTCCGTCCATTGAAGTTTCACCCGATGCCTCAATACGACTTCAGAGTTTCATCGAACACGTACACACGGTGATCACCATTCACGGCTTCGGTCGACAGGGCTATTACTCGTCTTTGTTGCTCGGTGGGCAACATCGAATATTTGCCCAGCATGTCGGTACGCATTTGCGCGAGCATCTTCCGGCATACAAAGTCATCACCGATATCGATGAGATCCCCAAAGAGCTTCGTGGGCTTCATCCACGAAACCCCGTGAATTTGCCACCAGGTACTGGCGTTCAGATCGAACTGCCACCGCGTGTGCGCGGAACAACTCCACTCTTTTGGGATTGGGAAGGGCCATCATTGCCCCCACACACTGAATCGTTAATCAACGGACTAGTCAGCGCCGTCAACGCGTGGACTACGACAACGTTACGGAGCTAAACGCTCAATGACCCAGTCTTGGGTGACATCATCGCGTCGATAACGAAAACGATCATGCAATCGGTTTGGTCGGCCCTGCCAAAATTCAAAAACTTCGGGCACGAGCAACCAGCCACCCCAATGCGGTGGGCGTGGCACCTCGGCTCCACCAAACTTTTCGGCAAACTCGGTGTGCCGTTGATTCAGAACATCACGACCTTCAATGACTTCGCTTTGCGGCGAAGCCCAAGCACCTAATTGACTATCGCGGGGACGCGAAGCAAAGTATGCATCGCTTTCATGGCGCGGCAACATTTCAATACTGCCCCGTACCCGCACCTGCCGATGCAAACCAATCCACGGGAATACCGCGCTCGCAACAGGGTTGGCATCAATCTGTTGACCCTTGGCGCTGTTGTAATTGCCGAAGAATGTCAAACCATCATCATCAAATCCGCGAACTAAAACAATGCGCGAATCTGGCATTCCATCGGCGTCAATCGTGCTGACGGCCATCGCATTTGGTTCGGCTAGTTCGGCCTCAACTGCTTCGATATACCAGGCATGCCATTGCTGAATTGGCGACTCGTCAAGATCGTCAAAATCTAATCCTGCGGTTTCGTATTGGATACGACGGTCGCGCAGGTTCATGATGGTCAGATCTTCGGACTGATGTGTTCTAGTCCACGCATGTATTGACGCAGCACTTGAGGAATAATCACGCTGCCATCAGCCTGGCGGAAGTTCTCCATGATTGCCGCCCATACACGCGGAACAGCAAGTGCTGAGCCATTAAGAGTATTCGCAATATGCGTACCCTTTTCACCAGCTTTGCGATAACGAATATCGGCACGTCGACCTTGATAATCGCTAAACCAGGAGACCGACGAAACTTCGAGCCAGTTATCGCAACCAGGTGCGTAGACCTCAATATCGAAACTGCGGTGATGACTTTGACCCATGTCGCCAGTGCAAATTTCAATGATGCGATATGGCAATCCCAAGCCAGCAATCAATCGCTCAGCCCGATCGCGCAATTCAATCAATAGTTCGTCAGCAGTTTCGGGTGTACTCAAGGCGAAAATTTCAACCTTGTCAAACTCATGCGCACGAAGCATGCCGCGTGTATCGCGACCAGCCGATCCGGCTTCACGGCGATAACACGACGAATAAGCCATCAAACGCAACGGCAGTTGAGACTCTTCTAATACTTCACCCGCGTACATTGAAGTCAATGGAGCCTCGGCAGTTGGGATACACCACAGATCATCACGTTCGATGGCGTAAGCGTCTTCGGCAAACTTCGGCAGTTGGCCAGTTGCAGTCAGTGTCGCAGTAGTCACCAAAGATGGCGGACGAATCTCTTCAAATGCATCGGCATTCATGTCGAGCGCGTATTGACAAAGCGCGCGAGACAGCATGGCTCCTGCGCCGCGCTGCATTGTGAACATTGCGCCACTCAGTTTGACCGCACGTTCGTTGTCAAGAATGCCCAGACTGTCAGCAATTTCCCAGTGCGGCATACGCTGATGTTCAGCAAAACTGGATGGCATTTGATTCGGACCAATCACTAATGGATTGTCATGATCGGTTGCACCATCGGGAGCATCTGTATGCGGCAGGTTTGGCAAACGCAACATGACATCGCGCAGTTGGCCCTGAGCTGTTTCAAAAGATTCGACTAAAGACTTTTCATCGTCACCAAGTGAACGACTTTCGGCTTGAAGTTTCTCAGCTTCGTCGTTGTCGCCATTGCGACGTGCATTCCCGACTAGTTTTGAGAGTTCGTTCACTCGAGCACGAATAGCGTCACGACGAGCCGTGATATCGCGTACTTGTTCATCAAGGCTGATCGCAGTATCTAGTTGGACAAGAAGTTCGGGCTTGCCGCGCCGAGCAAGAGCAGCCTTCACCAGTTGGGGGTCATTGCGAAGTAAACGGACATCAATCACAGAATCCTCAGGTTATCCCGACGGCTGTTGCCCGCCCCCACGACTAAAGTCAAAGGCGTGGCTGTAGACGTTCCGTCGTTCTCTCGTATTGACCGTGGTGAGCCCACGTTGGTTGTCGACCATCTCACGGTCCGGTACGGCGATCTTGT
>JBIIMF010000048.1:0-9032 GCA_044338135.1 Ilumatobacteraceae bacterium
TTTTGCTCCCTCCATCGGAGGGCAAGGCCGACGGCGGGTCGGCACCCAAATGGAAGGCGACTTCGGGTGATTTTGGGAAAACACTTGGTAAACATCGCTCACAAATTGCGACTGCCCTCGAAGAACTTGGCGGAGGCGACGCCAAATTGCTGGGGGTTGGCGGCAAACATTTGGCCCACGCCCAAGAAATGAATACGTCAATTGTCGGCGCCCCAACCATGGCAGCCCACGAGCGCTACACCGGCGTGGTGTGGGACCACATGTCGCCGTCAACCATGAGCGCCAAGGTTCATGCCCGAGCGGCCGAATCAATCATCGTGCTGTCGGGCCTACTTGGCCTCGTTGGCTTCGACGATCAGATACCCGATTACAAATTAAAAATGGGTGCGTCGTTTGCGCCGATCGGAAAACTGTCAACCTGGTGGCGCGAGCCGTTGTCAAAAGCCTTAAACGCGCGACTGGCCGGACATCACGTGATTGATCTGTTGCCCAATGAACATCGCGCAGCATGGACCCCGACACCTGACGCATATGCAAGTTTGAGTTCGGTGACGTTTGTGGAGAAGTCAGGAAAAGTTGCGGGTCACGACGCCAAAGCAGCCAAAGGTTTGTTGGCGCGCCACTTACTTGAATCAGCTGGCTCGCCGATAGATGCACTTACCTCGTGGGAGCACCCGCGCTTCACACTGACGTACTAATACCTGCGATTCTGGTGTGGATTTGTTGCATATAGCGCAACAAATCCACACCAGAATCGCAAAATTACTTCAGTTTTTCGTTGAAGAACTCAATGACGCGTTGAACACTTGGCTCGTCGCGTTGTTCGGTGAGCACCGAGTGATCCTTCTTGCTCTGTGACGGCAACTCGACGGCAATAAACGCATCACCGATCAACTTGCGCAATGACGCAAACCGATCCCCCACCAACTTGTCGCCAGTGAAACGCAATCCGAGTACTTGGCAGCCTTCTTCGGCACGACGGACAACTGCAATCTGATCATCGGGAGACAAATTCAAATCTCCGGCGCGACTTTTGGTCACGTTGAACGGCATTGATGGCTGGCTCAGCACCGGCGCAACCATGTGATCATCAACCATCATGCCCAGAGCAAAACCGCCACTAAAGCACATGCCAAGCGCGCCAATGCCCTTGCTGCTGATTCCCTTTTCGACCAACTCATTATTCAATTGACGACCAAGAGCACGCAACCAAGCAATCACTGGTGACGTTTGATTCAGCGCCATATTGGTGAACTCTTTAGAGATACACACCTTGGCCATCGACGAAGCCATGTAACTACCGCTCGGGGCCTTGCCAGGTGTCCCAACAAGGACAGGCATGATGACTGTGAAACCCGCATCAACAAGATCATTCGCAAACTTTGCAACAGTCGGCGTGATACCCGGAATTTCGTGCACCACGATGATTCCTGGACCAGTTCCGCGACGATACGTATCGTGCGTGATTGACGCGGCGGTGAAAGTTCCCTTTTCCCAGCCAGTTAATACATTTGTGCTCATAACAGTCTCCGTTTACAAAAGTCTTCTAATTGATTCAAGAGCGCGCATAGTTAAACCATCAACACCAGCGCGCATGGCATTCATGTCAATTCCTTCTTGCTTACCCATTGCACCATGCAAATAGCGCGCGTACACACCTTCGCTAATCACTGCGAGGCGCCAACACGAAAAGGCCACGTAGTAATCAACACCACTCACATCGCGACCAGTTGATTTCGCATAGCGATCAACGAGATCTTGATACTTCGCAAAACCTCCGGCAGGCGTCGGGTCATTGGCGCGCAACGCCGATGATGGCCCATCGCTCCAATACACACCGATATAACCAAGATCGGCCAACGGATCACCCAGCGTGCATAGTTCCCAATCAAGCACTGCAGCAATGCGACCATTTTGAACATTGGTCAACACATTGCCGAAGCGAAAATCCCCGTGCGCAATGACGACACCTTGTTGTTGCGGAACTTTGCTCGACAACAAACGAACTACTTCATCAATCTCAGGCAACTCACGAGTCTTCGAGTTTTCCCACTGAGTACTCCAACGTTTGATCTGTCGCTCAATGTAGCCCTCGCGCTTGGCAAGATCGCCTAGCCCAACTGCATCAACATCAACCGCATGCAGTTCGGCCAACACATCAATCAAATTCATTGACGCATCAATGCGTAATGACGGGTCAAGCTTTGCGGCTTTTTCAGCACTATCCAAAACTTCACCTTCAACAAAGGCCATCACATAAAACGGCGCACCGTTCACACTTTCATCAGTGCATACACCCAATGTTTTGGGCACTGGCACACCGGTCTGACCGACAGCAGCAATGATGCGATGTTCACGCGCCATGTCGTGTGCGGTCGCCAACACATGACCAAGCGGTGGACGGCGCAACACATAACTCACGTTGTTGGCATCAGTGACCTTGTAGGTGAGATTTGAACGCCCACCAGCGATGAGTGAGAACGAATACGGGGCCTGCGCGCCATCAATGTTTGCAGTGAGCCACGCCGAAACTTTAACGACATCAACGCCCTGAATATCTGTGGGATGTGAATTGGCCTGGTCAGCCATACTTGCTCCGTTCACCTACTTGTGAACAGAACCGTAGTTCGTGTTGCAGCGCCGGGGCTCACCCCGGGCGAGTCACACCAACGACTTTGGACCACGTCACCGCAGCGATTCGCACATTTCGGCCAACGCCAGGAGCATCAACCATCATTCCACCGCCAATGTAAATACCGACGTGGCTGATGGGATTATGGAAATACACCAGGTCGCCTGGTTCGATGTATTCGGTGGGAATCTGCGGCCCGCGACCAAACTGCGCACGCGACTGATGCGGCAACGAAATGCCGGCTCGCTGCCAAGCAAATGTCGTCAAGCCAGAACAGTCAAACCCGACTCCCTCTTTCGACATGTACTTCACGTATGGCACGCCGACCTGACTTTTTGCAGCCGCTACGGCAATCGCAGCACGCGAACTTGTTGAAGGAATTGACGACGGATCAAAAACCTTCTTCGCTGCTTCACCTGGAGAGTTCGGAATTCCATTGCCACGCGATGCAACGAGTGCCGCCGCTTGCGCACGTGCCGCAGCGGCTGCCGCAGCGGCACGACGAGCTCTTTCTGCAGCCAGAGCACTTCCTAGTTCTTTTTCGGCTTTGGCCTTGAGCTTGGTGTACTTAGAGATTTCTTTGTCGGTCTTTTCTTGCAGACCAATAATGCTCTTCGCTAAATCTTCAGCTTTGTTCTTCTGCTTAGTCAGTTGTTCAGTGAGTTGACCCAGATCGGTGATGACCGAATCAAGTTGATCGGTCGTTGCAAAACCTACGTTGAGTGCGATTTCGGTGAGCGACTGCTTCTGCACCGATTCATTTGGGCCACCACCCGGGGCCAACAGACCGGTGATACTTCCGCCACGGCCGCCACCAACAAAAGCTTCAATGGCCAAGTCGGACATCTCGGTTTGTAGTCCACCAAGTTCAGTTTGTTTGACCGCAATATCGGCTTCGGTTTGGGTGATGCCGATTTCGAGCTGCATTTTGTCGTCTTCGGCAATTCGGAGTTCTTCGGAAAGACGGTCGGCTTCGGCTTCAGCGGCTTCAAGCTGATCGGTCATTTGGCGAACCTTGCGCTTGGCATCATCAACCGAGTCGGCGGCAACTGGTCGTTCGACGGCGACAACTCCGACGGTGCCCAGCAACATGGCACTCACCAAAACCTGAGCAGCCAGGCGGCGCATTCGGGGGCTTGGGCGAAGACTCAACATGACCCTTGTCAGGCTAGCGAATATTACGAATGTGTTGCAGTCGGGCTATTCCCATTCAATGGTGCCGGGCGGCTTCGAGGTGATGTCGTAGGCGACCCTATTGACCCCGTCAACCTCGCTGATAATGCGGCTCGACATGCGCTCGAGCAGGTCAAAGGGCAGGCGCGCCCAGTCGGCGGTCATGGCATCGTCGCTGGTCACAGCCCTAATGATGATCGGATAGGCATAGGTGCGCTCGTCACCCATCACGCCCACCGAGCGGATATCGGGCAAAACCGCAAAGGCCTGCCAAATCTCGCGCTCAAGCCCGGCCAGACGAATTTCTTCACGAACAATGGCGTCGGCTTCTTGCAAAATAGCCACCTTGTCAGGGGTCACTTCGCCAATAATTCGCACCCCAAGGCCCGGACCTGGGAACGGCTGACGCCAGACAATTTCGTCGGGCAGACCCAATTCGCTGCCGAGTCGGCGAACTTCGTCCTTGAATAAGGCCCGAAGCGGTTCAACCAACTTGAGTGTCATATCGGCAGGAAGCCCGCCAACGTTGTGGTGACTCTTGATGACCGAAGCCGTGCCGTCGGTGCCACCACTTTCAATGAGATCGGGATACAGCGTTCCCTGAACCAAGAACTCGGCATCGGTGACGCCACCCGTGTGCTGTTCGAAAACGCGCACAAAAAGCTCGCCAATAATTTTGCGTTTGGCTTCGGGTTCGGTCGTTCCTTTAAGACCATCAAAAAACTTCGCGCCAGAATCAACATGAATCAGTTCAATACCCATGTTGCGTTTGAAAGTTTCAACAACTTGATCGCTTTCACCTTGACGCATGAGGCCCGTGTCGACATACACACACGTGAGTTGTGCACCAATCGCGCGATGCACAAGTGCTGCAGCAACAGCCGAGTCGACTCCGCCCGACAAACCGCAGATCACGCGCTTGTCACCCACTTGCGCACGAATCAAGGCAATTTGTTCATCAATGACCGAACCCATGGTCCAACTTGCATCGCAACCAGCAAGGTTGTGCAAGAAGTTTTCGAGCACCTGTGCACCAAAGGGTGAGTGCACAACTTCAGGGTGATATTGCACGCCCCAAATTTTGCGATCGGCATTTTCGAGAACAGCGACTGGAGCTTCGGGAGTCGACGAAGTTGCAGTAAAGCCAGCGGGCACTTGCGAAATCGCATCGAAGTGACTCATCCAGACTTCTTGCACATCGGGCAAGTCTGATCTGAGCAAGGTTGATTGTGAACCAGCAATACGAGTCATTTGGGCGCGACCATATTCGCCACGTGATCCACGACCCACTTCGCCGCCGAGTTGATGAGCAATTAACTGGGCGCCGTAACAAATACCCAAGATCGGCACACCCGATTCGTACACCTTGGGGTCGAGCCGAGGCGCACCTTCAACGTGCACACTTTTCGGGCCACCCGACAAGATGATGGCAGCAGGGTTCTTGGCGGCAATCTGTTCAGCCGTGATGGTATGCGGAACGATCTCGGAGTACACCTTGTGCTCACGCACCCGACGAGCAATGAGTTGTGCGTACTGCGCACCAAAGTCAACAACGAGGACAGTGCGGCGAGTAGTCACCTCACTGATCGTAGTCGCCATTACCAGAAGCCTTAAAGCCGACCCCTCATACAAAAAGTCAATCGTGCTTCTGGTGCAGAATCGTTGCGTATTTCGTCACGATTCTGCACCAGAAGCACGATTTGGTGGTGCGAAGTGGCACGATGAAGGGGTGAACATTCGCCGGATCCTGACCACCGCACTATTTGCCATCGCGTTGGCTCTCGGCATCGGACTAGCAACATCGTCGTCCGCAGCCGCGACAACTCCCCCAGCTGACACACAACTCGACATTACGGCTGACACGCAACCGCCGACCACCGAAAACGAATTCATGAATCTTGAACGAGATGTCACATCGTGCATTAGTTCAATCCCGCAACCCGGTTGCGGTCGCGAGCCCACTAGTTCGAGTGACCGTGGCGGATGGCAACAACTGTTGTTGTTCTTCATCATGTTCCTTGGCATGTCCTTCATTTTTTATCGCGTATATCGATCAATTCGTGCCCGCGATAGAGACATGGTTTGAGAAAAACACAGCCTAAAAGCTAACTACCTAGAAAATCTGGTTTACGTTTTTCCAAAAACGCTTGTCGACCTTCGTTGGCATCATTGCTTGCCCAGGCTGCAAGGCGTGCGTGTTCAACTGCTTCAAGCGAAATATCTACACCTGATAAACGTTCAAGCGCCATCTTGTGCGCCTTGATCGTGAGTGGAGCAAGCAATGACATCTCGTGCGCCCATGTCATTGCATCATCAAGATTTCCGAGGCGATGAACAAAGCCACCAACAAGCTCATCGGCGTGAATCGCTTCAGCAGATAACAACATGTAACGCGCTGCACTCCAACCTGCTTCGCGCCCAATACGTTCGACGGTCCACGAATCAACGGCAAGTCCCAACTTTGCCGCTGGCACTCCAAACTTGCTCTTTGGAGTTGCAATGCGTAAATCGCACGCCGCAGCCAACTGCGAACCTGCACCAAGCGCGGGTCCATCAATTGCTGCGAGCGTCACACAATCCATCGATCCGAATCCGCGCAAAACCGACAACAAAGTGTCGGTAAATTCACCCAACTCAACTCCACCAAGATCGGCACCACTACAAAAAGCTGGCGGTGTTCCTGTCAAAACAAGTACTCGCGCACCGCCCGACACCGCTGTTGCTTGGGCTTCATGCACAGCCTGCAACGTCGCCAGATCGACCGCATTGCGCTTGTCAGGGCGGTCTATGACCACCTTGCATACCGATTCAAACCATTCCACAAGAACTGCCACATGGGAACGGTAGCCCGTCGTGAGACTGTCAGCCCACCCTCTAGGCTGACAGCGTTATGAATGCCCCCGAAAACCCACAAACGACACCTGATCCCGTTCGGATTCGGCGGGCAAAGATTGCCTTGTGGACCAAGCGTGCCAATCGAACCGGATACTTGCTTTTCGCTGCCGCCATCGCTCTTTTCATCGTGGCTTTCACGGTTGACTTCAACGACACCATGGTCACCCTCATCACTATTTGCATGGTGCTCGGCTCCATTCTTCTTGCACCTGCCATCGTCCTCGGTTATGCCGTCAAAGCTGCCGAAAAAGATGATGTCGCTCAAGGTCTGTGAAGGTACCCTGAGGGCGTTATGTCTTTAAGAATGCCAGCGGCCGAGCGTCGCGAACAGTTACTTGCAGTTGCACTTGATGTATTTGCCCGCGAGGGTTACCACCAGACATCAATGAATGATGTCGCCGAAGCTGCAGGCATCACTAAACCTGTTTTGTATCAACACTTCGAATCAAAGCGCGAACTCTATTTGGCGCTCATCGAAGATGCTGGCGCCCGCATGCTTGAAGTCATTACTGCTCCTGAAATTGCACAAAGCAACGGGCGTCGCCGCACCGAACTTGGTTTTCGTGCGTACTTCCAGTGGGTCTATGACGACCACGACGCATTCCAGTTGTTGTTCGGTGGCGGTTCGCGTCGCGACCCCGAGTTCAGCGAAGCGGCGGGCAAGTTTCAATCACAAGTTGCCGACGCTATTGAACCGTTGATTACTGCCGACATTGATCCCGAACACCGCCGCACGTTGGCTCACGCACTCGTCGGTTTGGCCGAAGGTGTTTCGCGTCGTCTGCTGCGTCTTGGTGGCGAGTTCGATCCCGAACTCATTGCTCGTCAAGTGAGCGATCTGGCGTGGGCCGGGTTACGCGCTGCCCAACGCCCAGTGTGATTCTGGTGTCGTTTTAATTGGTATTACCGACTAAAACGACACCAGAATCACACACGGCGCAGCACGCGCAGACTTCCTGTTGCTGACACATCTTCAAACCGACCGCTATTAATTGCGGGCAAGTAGATCTGTTCGTATGGCGGTCGACCACCATCGGCGGGATCAGGAAACACATCGTGAATTGCCAATACTCCCCCGACTGCAACGTGCGGAGTCCACAACTCATAATCAAGTCGAGCCGGCTCAATACCGTGGCCACCATCGATGAATAAAAACGCCAATGAACCCGTCCAGTTTTTCGCAACGATGGGCGATTGACCAACCACTGCTAAAACATGTTCTTCTAAGTCGGCTCGAAACATTGCGTGACGAAAGAAAGGAAGCGTGTCCATCTTGCCGACAACCGGATCGACGAGCGATGCGTCATGCCATTCCCAGCCCGGTTGATTTTCTTCTGATCCGCGATGATGGTCCACTGCGAATAACACGGTGTTTGCTTGACGAGCTGCGTCACCTAACCAAATCGTTGAACGTCCGCAATACGAGCCCACTTCAAGCATGGGCAAACCTGGCAATGCGCGCGCGGCACCGAGCGCTGCTTCATGTAGTGCATCACCTTCATCAACGGGCATAAACCCAGTTGTGGCAAGAGCTAATTCGCGCAGTTGCGCTGAAATCACCACTTATCCCAGTGGATGATGGTTTCAGCGTCGGGACGAATAGCCGCTTTGAAATCAGTTCCCTTGGTGAATGCCAAAGGCGACAAGCACACCTGTTGCACAGTGTCGAACGGAATTCCCAAGATGTCAGCAACTTGCTGTTCCATCATGAGGTGCACAGTGGTCCATGCGGTTCCCATGCCACGGGCACGAGCGGCCAACATAAAGCTCCACATCGCGGGCAAGATGTTTGCCATCACCGATGATGCCATCATGCCAAGACCGCCAGCGGCCTCGGTACGTCCACCGACATTGCACGGGATGACCAAAACCGGGGCGTCTCCCATGTGGTCACCCAAGAAGTCAGCTGAGTCGGCTGATCGCTGCTGCTGCTTATTCAGTTCGGCGTCACCCTTGTCGATCGTGCGGATGTACACGCCGTCCATGGCCTGATACTGCGAGAAGCACTCGCGGTACACAGCGCCGATGGCCTTGCGCTTGGCTTCGTCTTTCACGATGATGAACTGCATCGTCATGCTGTTTGAGCCCGACGGCGACTGCATGGCCAGCGACACGCACTCACGAATGAGTTCATCCGGGACCGGCTTGTCAAAATCGAGGCGCTTACGCACGGCGCGGGTAGTGGATAGGAGTTCATCTGGGTTCAAGGGTAAAAGTGCCACGGGCGAGACGCTAGCCAAGAACCACGTGTGAAACACGCTCCTGCGTGTCATGATGTAAGGGTGTTTGACGCCCTCGACGACCTGATCTCCCTTCTTGACCTCGAAGCCAT
>JBIIMF010000049.1:0-9007 GCA_044338135.1 Ilumatobacteraceae bacterium
AAGGGTAAAAGTGCCACGGGCGAGACGCTAGCCAAGAACCACGTGTGAAACACGCTCCTGCGTGTCATGATGTAAGGGTGTTTGACGCCCTCGACGACCTGATCTCCCTTCTTGACCTCGAAGCCATTGAGGTCAACATGTTCCGTGGTCGCTCACCTCAAGAAAATCGCCAGCGCGTTTTCGGTGGCCAAGTGGCCGGACAGGCCCTCGTGGCCGCCTCCCGCACCATCGACGACCGTGATCGCCGAGTGCACTCGTTGCATGCCTATTTCTTGCGTCCAGGCGACCCCACTGCGCCCATTCTGTACGACGTCGACCGCATCCGCGATGGTAAGAGCTTCTCGACTCGCCGCGTCGTCGCCATTCAGCACGGCCAAGCCATCTTCAACTTGCAGTCCAGTTTCCATGCGCCCGAAGAGGGATTTTCTCATCAGGTACCAATGCCCGATGTCCCTGACCCTGAAAGTCTCCCCGACTTCAAAACGCGTATGGCTCCTCACAAGCACTTACTTGGTGAGTGGTACGACCGCCCGCGTCCGATTGATATTCGTTATGTCGATGGCGACCCCATGTCGCGTTCACGCACACCAACAGTGCAACAAAAAGTTTGGTTACGTGCCGACGGTACTTTGCCCGACGACCCGACGCTTCACGCGTGCATCGTCACGTATGCAAGTGACATGACTCTTCTCGACACAACTGTTTTGCCGCATGGTCTCAACTGGACCGACAGCGGATTACAAATGGCCAGCCTTGACCACGCCATGTGGTTCCATCGTCCATTCCGTGCCGATGAATGGTTGCTGTACGACCAGATGACACCGACTACCTCTGGTGCTCGAGGTTTAGCCACTGGTTCGATTTACACCCACGATGGCCACCTCGCAATTACGGTTGTTCAAGAAGGTCTGATTCGTCGCGAGCGTTCGTGATGAAAATGGTCCAAGTTCGCCACGGCGTGTTGGCAACACTGGCTGCGGTCTCGCTCATCGCCTGTGCCTCTGAGACTGAGGTTCTTGTCAGCACCACTGCAGCAGAAACAGCACCCTCAACAACAATCGCTGCAACTGAACCCGCCGAATCTTCAACAACGGTTGCTGCTGAGCCAAGTTTTTCCGCAACTCTCGGGACGCCAATCACCGACTACGTCGATCCGGTCGACATCGCAGTTCGTCGAACTGCGACACTGCAGTCGTACATCGCCGAACGTTCGGGAAAAATCTTTGAACTTGAAACCGACGGCACAAAAGGCACCGAAGTTCTTGACATCAGTGATCTCACTATCGCCCAAGGTGAACAAGGATTACTTGGTCTCGCTTTTGCCCCCGCTGGTTCAGGTGCATACGTCAACTACACCAACCTTGATGGTGACACCGTCATCGCTTCGTACTTGATTGCCGATGACGGGACCTTTGACACGGCGTCGCAAAACATCATCACCACCATCAAACAGCCGTACCCAAACCACAACGGTGGCGACATCATCGTTGACGCTGATGGTGCGTTGTATGTCTTCATGGGTGACGGTGGTTTCGCCAACGATCCCGAACGGTACGCATTAGACATCACATCCCCACTCGGCAAGATTTGGAAGATAACCGGGAACGATGGTCTTTGGAATACCGGCGAAGTTTGGGCCGTCGGCTTGCGTAATCCGTGGCGCGCATCACTTGATCCAGTCACCAACGATTTGTGGATTGCCGATGTTGGCCAAGATCATTGGGAAGAAATCAACGTCGTGCCATTTGATCAAGTGCAAGGCGTCAGCTTTGGCTGGAGCGCCCGCGAAGGTACACACGAATTCAATGCTGACCAACAAAGTCTGCACGAAACCTTTACCGCGGTCGAACCCGTGTACGAATACGAACACGTCAACAACAACTGCTCAATTTCCGGTGGTGTCGTGTATCGCGGCTCACAGGTTCCTGTCACCGGAACCTGGTACATCTTCTCCGACTATTGCACGGGCAAGATTCAGGCTCTTTGCGTCAACGATCAGCGACAAAATTGTGGGGTCATCGATCTCGGTACTGTCGAAAAATCAGTCGGAATCGTGGCTGATGCTCAGGGTGAAGTGTGGGTCTTATCGCAGAACGGCCTCATTGTGCCGATCATTGCGAACTGAATCAGTAACGATTCATTTAACGTCGCTGACCCATGAACATACGCTTCAATGCGTCGTAGTTCTCAATACAGTGACCAGCACCAAGTACGACAGCCTCAAGCGGCATTTGCGACATGCGTACCGGCACTTGGGTTTCACGCTCAATACGTTCGGCGAGTCCGCGCAGCAAACCACCACCGCCGACTAAGTACATACCACGCGTCAAGAAATCTTGCGCGAGTTCGGCTGGTGCTTTTGCCAAGCATCGAACAACCGACTGCACAATTTGTGACACGACATCGTCAATCGCGTAACGAATTTCTTCTGGCGTCAGAACAACAGTCTTCGGAAGACCCATCATCAAGTCGCGACCACTCACTTCGGCTTCAACTTCATCGGGAGTTTGTGCGGCTGAACCAATGGCAACTTTGATCTCTTCAGCAGTACGTTCACCAATTGCAATACCGTGTTCGCGACGAACGTAGTTTTGAATTGCGTTATCAATATCAAAACTTCCGACTCGTACAGCTTCGAGCGCGACGATGCCACCCAAACTGATCACTGCGGTTTCGCTCGTGCCACCACCGACGTCGATGACCATGTTGCCAACCGGTTCGTCAATAGGTAACTGAGCACCGATTGCCGCGGCCATCGGCTGTTCGATCAATTGGGCGTCGGCGGCACCGGCGCGGCGAGCCGCATCGGTCACTGCCCGTCGCTCAACTTCGGTAATGGCCGAAGGCACGCAAATAACCACCTTGGGACGAGTAAAGCGACTGACCCCGACACGCTGCAAAAGCAGGCGAATCATTCGCTCGGTCACGTCAAAGTCGGTAATGGCGCCGCCGCGTAACGGACGAACCGCAACGATGTAACCAGGCGTGCGGCCAATCATGTGCCACGCTTCGTGACCGGTTGCCAGCACCTCACCCGTCTGACGATTGAGGGCAATCACTGAGGGTTCGTTCAGCACAATGCCGCGACCCTTCATGTACACCAATGTGTTTGCGGTACCTAAGTCAATTGCAAGGTCACGTGCCATCGTCTGATTCCTCTGTTTCCTCGATCGGCGACGTTTCCATAGATTTCATGTCGGGGTAGTTCTCGACTGTATGTCGACGTGCCTCAGGAGACAACGCATTCAAGTGACGCTGAAAGTCAGCAACGCTGTCATTACTTGAAGGAGTGCGCCGACTCGTTGCCAGTACTGCGAAGACCACGACACAGATCGCGACCACTGCGAGCAAGACATAGACCATCAGTGCCCAGCACCTTCGGTTGATCGAACTTGCGAGGCATCAACTGGTGCCGTCGCTCCAGTGCCCCAATCACTTCCACCGTCCCATGTCTCGTGCTTCCAGATTGGGGCCGATGACTTCAAAGCGTCAATCGCAAAACGAGCGGCTTCAAAGGCCTCCGGTCGATGCGGAGCAGAGACAACAGCAATCACTGACGACTCTCCGAGTTCAATACGACCCACCCGATGCACCAGGGCGAATCGTCCAAGATCGTTCCAGCGTTGGCGAGCTTCAACAGCGATCGCGCGGAATCGTGGAATCACTTCTTCGGCGTACGCCTCATAGGCCAAGAATTCAACACCTGATCGCAGCTCGCCGTCTTCAACCGCATGGTCGCGGACGGTGCCAGAAAAAACCACGACGGCTCCACAGTCGGGACGGACCGCCCAGTCGTACAACTCACCAACCGACAATGGTTCGTCGGTGATGGCAAACCATTCGTCAGCGGACTTCTCAACGAGCACATCTTGAGCGTAGCGGTTACATCCAAGATGAACGCTTGACCGCGTACCACTCTTGGGCATTCTTTACTAACCTGCCTGATTGTGGGAATGAACAACGGCTTCGGAATGGGCTCCGATGACGCCGATCCCGACGATTCGTACAGCCCAGCCCCGCAGCCACCTCACGAGCGCATGTGGCGCCATCCTTCCGAAGTCGGATTTGCCGCGGTCAACCTGCAAGCTCTGACTCCAATCGACATCGGCCGACGCGGACGGGGCCTTGTCGGTTTCTCATGCATCGCTGGAGCGGTCTTGATCACGGGACTGCTCGTCATACTGATCCCAAGAGCAGGTCGCCAAAGCACGTCAGATGTGGTCGCTCTCACCAACGCCGACCTCCACGTCGCTGCAGTTGAAAGCAACTTGACAACTTCGGCGGCAATGGGAATCCTTCTATTCAATGATCAAATTTTGGTAACGACAGCCGCTGCTCTCGGCGAACTTGAAACAGTCAAAGTTCAACTACCCGATCGTTCAGTGAATACGGCAAACCTTGTTCACATATTTCCACATAACGGAATTGCGGTCTTGCAAATTGAACAACAGTTTGATCCGGTCACATTTCTTCGCACTTTGACTCGTACCAGTGGTATCAAATACAGCCAAGCTTTTGCGTCTGGTCAAGTCGTGACAGTGTTGCTTGAAAATCCCAAACGACTCATCGTCGATCAAACTTCTGGTCAAGCGATGATCACTTTGCGATCAAGCGATAGTAACGAGATGGATATTTGGGCATACACCGAAGGCGCTCCAGTTGTTGATCAAAGCGGTCGACTCATTGGCCTGTGTACTCACGTTGGCACAGCACTTGGCTTTATCCCGATTCAGAGTATTGAAAAACAAATCAGAGCGCTCAGCGACGGCGACGATATTTTCTCACTGTCACCAGCACCGTAACGACGGTTGCCAAAAACCCAACAACCATTGCGCCTAATGCAATCTCTTGCTTTCGCTTCGGAGTCAGCATCGTCCACCATTTGGCGTTAGTTCCTTCAACGAATGCCTGCTCATTTGTGACAGTCGGCGTCCAACCCTCGGCACGTAATCGTCCGTTTGAAACCAGCCACGTTGATCGCACATACGGACGAAGACCTGGCGGAATCGGTCCACGTTGAAAACGCCAACGTAAGTCGCTCACGACTTCGCTCATTCGATCAGGTAAACGTAATCGTGGCGCCATACCCCACAAAGAACGCACACGCGCGCTGTGAACAAAACCATCTGGTGCGACGTTGTAGACACCATTGAGTTGTTTGCGCGTCGCTAAGACAACTGCATCGGCGAGGTCATCAAGGTGTAAAAACTGAGCAGGCACATCATCTTCGCCCAGTCGTCCACCCATTCCGGCAGCAAGAGCTCGAACCAGACTTGATGCACCATCGGCGGCCATGGCGGGCACCGGTCGCAACACACATGTCGCTCGATCAGCAGAAGACACCCGCCAATCGTCAACCAACTGTTCGACTGTTGCTAATTGTCGAGCAAAAGCAAACCCAAAGTCGGGCCGAAGTGCGGTTTCTTCTGTGAGCGGAATTGGGTTATTCGGCCAAGCTCCATACACCATCGCGGAGGACAACAGCACAACATGCTTGGCGCCTTGCACAGTTGCGGCCCGAAGTAACTCAGGGGTACCGATGACTGCACTTCGTCGACGTTCGACGAGAGCATCGTGATCGCCTGGCGCTAAGTGGACAAAAACATCGACAGGAGAATCAATGGCATCAGTGCTCTGATTAACTTCACGAACTTCAAACCCGCCGTCATTCTTCAAGCGTTCAATCACCCGTTTTCCGAGGGGCCATTGTCCTCCGCTCACGACAACCCGGATCACATCGTTCGTGATTTGGCCTTGCGCCAACCCTTCAGAACCTGGTTCATCTAGCGAAGCCACTGACATTGTCACAATGGCGACATTACCGCGACTTGAAGCGCTGTATAAACCTTGAGAAATAGATCTATGCTCGCAATGTGCCTGCTGATTTCCCCAATCCATTTGAATCTGACGGCGACGACGCCAACTCCGAGAACAATCCCGGCAATATGTTTGGCAAGATGTTCGGCAACATGCCCATGTTTGGCGACATGATGAAGATGTTCAATACCCAAGGTCCGATTCAGTGGGACACCGCTCGCCAGGTAGCACTCGTCACTGCAACAGAAGGCCAAACCGAACCCAACGTCGATCCGATTGTCCGCATTGAGTATGCAAACCTTGCCCGCATTGCTGGCATGCACGTTCACCAAATCACCGGACTTGGTGACATCAGCACCGCTAGTTCGGTTGAACCAATCATGGTCACTCCAGGTGCGTGGGCTCAACGAACTCTTGATGACTACCGGCCTCTCTTCACCCAGTTGGCCACGGCCCTGAGTTCTCCGCAAAACGAATCCACTGAGTCATCTTCCGAAAGTGATCCATTCGCTTCAATGTTTGCGGGCCTCACCAACATGATCGCCCCGATGACGATGGGCATGACTGTCGGTTCAATGGTCGGTCACCTCGCCAAGAAATCTCTTGGGCAATACGACTTACCACTCCCCCGACCGGTCAAAAATGAGATCGCGATTGTTCCGTCAACTGTTGATGCCTTCGCCAAAGAATGGGATTTACCTCTTGAGGATGTCCGCATGTGGACCCTGATTCGCGAACTCGTCGTGCATCAGTTGTACAGCATCCCGCATATTCGCGATGCTGTCACCGACATGGTGCAATCATTTATTGCTGCATTTCGTCCCGACCCTTCGGCGATCACCGACAAATTGAGCAACCTCGACAGCGCCGATCCCAATGATCTCATGGGATCTCTGCAAAAGATTTTGAGTGATCCCGAACTGATGCTGGGTGCCGTTCGCTCTGAAGAACAAAACCGCCTGCAACCGCAACTCGACGCATTACTTGGTCTGATTATTGGATGGACCGACCATATGACCGATGCGGTCGGTTCACGAGTGCTCGGTAATCCTTCTCGAATCGCCGAAGCTGCACGTCGTCGTCGAGTTGAGTCGGGCGAGGAGACGGTTTTTGTTGAAAAACTCCTCGGGCTGCACATCAATCGACAGCAAGTTGAGCGCGGCCGCCATTTTGTACAAGGAGTGATTGAACGCAATGGTGAAGGTGGCTTAGCGCCGCTCTACGTTTCAGCGGCCAATTTGCCAACACTTTCTGAGCTCGATGCCCCAGGATTATGGTTGGCGCGACTCGAGATTAGCGAGAACGACTAAAACGCTGACGCAATTGAGCAACAATCGAAGATGGTTCGGCTCCCAAGGCGATCTGTCGCAAACCGATCCAATAAATCAAGGCACCGCTGAACCCGATTGCGGCCACCATGCCAAAACCAACAACTCCAGGGAGTTTGAGTAACACCGGGATAATTCCAGCTGCGACCCACATCAATTGGAATCGCGTGTAGTAATTGGCGAGCGCACGACCACGATTGACATCAGGTGCATCTCGTTGAACGATCGATTCAAATGCCATGTTGCCAATTGCCGCGGCGTAGTTCACAAGTGCCATTAACAACAACGCCGTAATCGTCACCGAGGTGATTGCTGTCAACAAACCTGCAACACCAATAATGGCTAACGCGACAACGATCAGATACTCGACACGCTTCAACTTATTCAGGCGTTTTGCGCTCAGGTTCCCAAGCAGTGAACCGACGGCGGCCATACTGACCGCCATACCAAACCACATCGTGCCGAATTGGGGGCCGAAGTGATATTTGACTTGGGGCCACAATCCATTCGTACTCCTTCCAACAACTTCAGCCCGTTGTGGATCGGCAAACCAAAATGCCAAGTGGAAAAAGACGAACCCAACACTGGCGCGAACCAAACTCATGGCCGAGACAGCTAAGAGAACTCCGGGCTGATGCAGTTCACGAACCTCTAATTCTTCAGGTTCATTTTTGGCAACAGTCTGTTTTGGAAAACGGATCGCATTCAGAGCGGCCAATACAAAGATGACAGCACCAAAGATCAATGTCGCTTTCGATGAGATCAAACTCAAGATGCCTGCAGGAATAGCAGCCGAGAATCCGACAATTCCTGCCGTCACGCCCAACTTGGCATTGGCTTCAACCAGATTGTTATCTGACTTAATCAGTGCAGGCACAAGAGCCGACTTAGAAACTGAGTATGTCTTGTTCAGGACCATCGCCACGAAGGCCAACGGGAACAGCAACAACGAGTCAAGTTGCGACACCATGAGCACCATGACCACTGCCCGAAGCGACGCGATGAGCACGACCAACAAACGTCGTCCACCTGGCATTCGATCGATCACTGGGCCAATGAATTTCGCCAAAATCAAGAATGGGGCGAAACTCACCGCCAAGAACAACAGCACTCGACCGCGAGCCTCACCTGGAGTGATGGACAAAAACAACGAGTCGGCCAGAGCAACCGCCATCGAGGCTTCGCCGGCTGCCATCAGTGCATGCACCCGAACTAAGCGGGTGAACGGACTCACTTGAAAATGGTGCTGATGTTTGGGCGGAACATAGTTTTTGCCCTTACCCCGACCTGGCAAGACTCGACCGTCTATCGGTTGTTCAGTCGACTCGCTCACACGCCTACTTTAGGTGAGTGGGCGTGAACCAAAGTGGAAGATCAACTCTTGATTCGTTCGAATTTGTAACCCAAACCACGAATTGTGACGATCCGGGTGGGCACCGCTGGGTCATCTTCGATCTTGCTACGAAGGCGCTTGATATGGACGTCAAGGGTCTTCGTGTCGCCGACATAATCGGTTCCCCAAACTCGGTCGATCAGAGTTTCACGTGGGAGCACCCGCCCAGCATTGGCGAGCAATAAATGTAATAACTCAAATTCCTTCAATGGCATCGCTACTTCTGCACCATTGACCAATACTCGATGTTGATCGGGATCAAGGGCGATGGCACCTATCTCGAGGGCATTGTCATCAAGGTCTGAAACCTTGCCACCCTGCTCTGACGCCGAGCGACGCAACACAGCTCGCATACGTGCGACTAACTCGCGCATGCGGTAGGGCTTCGTGATGTAGTCATCTGCACCAACTTCAAGTCCGACCACTGTGTCAATCTCGGCACCTTTAGCGGTCACCATGATGATCGGAA
>JBIIMF010000171.1:0-2544 GCA_044338135.1 Ilumatobacteraceae bacterium
CCGTGTCATTGCCTTCGGGAAGGGCAAGGTAACCAATGTAGGTCACGCCTTCGAGTTCATAACTGATGTGCTGTCCCATGTTCATCCTTCGTTAGGTAGTGATGCAATGAGTTTTGGCAATACATGGGGCCACGAACTGCGCAGGCCTGGGTGCAAATCAAATCCTTCAACAGTTGAGATTCCGACCCACCGAACTTCGTCACTTTCGTAGTTCGCTTCATGCGCACCGACATCGCCCGTGACATGAGCAATCACCGTGTCGTAGCGCCAGTTGCCATGATTGTCGGAGTAGATGTCTTTGACGTCTAAAAATTGCTGATCGATTCCGGCTTCTTCGTATGCTTCGCGAATTGCCGCCTCAATGGAGTTTTCGTGAGAGTCAAGCGCTCCGCCCGGAATAGCCCAGGTGCCACCACCATGTGTCCACGCCGCGCGCAACTGCAACAACACATGCGGCTCGCCCATATCGAAGCGCACCATCAAGAGTCCAGCGGCGCCATGAAGTCCCCAATGGCGATAGCCACAATTACAAAAGACCCAGCCATCACCGTCACGCAAACCCATGATCAAGATGTTGGCACAGCGCTGGGCGCTCTGCGGTGTTCGGGGCCAGCAAGTACCAAACCTGAGAGAACCAAAATAACCATCACGATTGCAGTAATTGAAAAAGTCGTACCTCGACCCAGGTGGTCGTAGCTCCAGCCCGCGAAACTGGCGGCAATTCCGCCAGTGAGAGTTTGTAGTCCGCCGAGCAAACCTTGGGCCCCAGCTTGGCGTTCGACGGGTGCGGCTTGGCTGACTGCGACTCCAGAACTGGTGATCGAGAAGCCGTCATTCAAAATATGCAGAAAGAAAACGCCCATCATCAGATACGGGCTCGGCAAGAAGCCGTACATCGTCATGCATCCGGCGCCAACGATGCTGCCGATTGCCCCGACCCGATACGCGCCTTTGTTTTGTGCGAGACGGCCACCGATTGGACCGAGGAAAATCATTGGCAACGCAAACAGGCTCACGCCGGCATTGGCCATCCACTCAGGGCCCTCGAGATCGTCCATCATGATTGACCACAGCGAATCAAATGTGCCAATCATGAAGAACAGCGAGACACCAATCAAGATTGCTCCCGATACTGCGGGAATTTTCAGGAGGTCAAATGCCAAGCGCTCGGTGGGCCGATCGGCTTTGGCGGTTTCGGGGACGGCGACTCGACTCAGTACAACAGTGACGACCAAGACTGCGGAAGCAATGATGACGAAAGGTGCAGCGATCCCAATGGTGTCGACGGTCAAAACTGAAATGACTGGACCGAGTGCAAATCCGGCGATATCGACACTGAGCAACTTGCCCATATTGCCGCCGAGATTTTCGGGATCAGAAACAATCACGATCTTTCGCAATGCGGGTAGTGACATGCCGCCACCGATACCCATCAGTAGACGACCGATGAGTAAAAGGGCAAAGTTTTGACCGAAGCCCATAAATAAACAGCCGATGATGACCAACAAGAATCCAGTCATCATCAAGACTTTGGCGCGTCCACGGTCGGCCCATGGAGCAATGGAAATCTGGCTAAAGAATGCCGAAAAGAATCCGACCGCTAGCACTAACCCAAGTCCCGATTCGCTAATTCCGTACTTGTCGCGATAATCGTCGAGCATGGTGAACATCACGCCATACGTGGACGACATCAAAAGGGTCGCGAATTGAAGCGTACGAAAGAGTCGCTTCAGAGGCATAAAAGAGAATTCTAGGTCGTGATCAGTGTGACGGGGCGTGTGCGGCAATCAATGCATCGAGCGCGTCGGCGCTCAGTTCTTCGAGCGCTGAACACGAATGCAAAACCTCAACCACATATGCATCGGGATGAGTGGCAGCAATTGATCGCCACGCATGAGCGCCCTGGCGTTCGGCGTTTGCCTGAATACGAAGTTGATCCCAAACGTTGTATGGGGCGAATGCGTCGTAATAGGTCTGAGTTGCTTGCGGGAGAGGGGCGAGGAGTTCATCGCGCAAAGATTCGTCGAGAGCAAACGCTCCTTCAATTCGATTCGCGATTTCGTCTTCGCTTTCTGCGCACTCAGTGAGAACAGTCGCATGTTCGGGAAGTTGCTCGGCCCATAAGCGATAACGATTGGCCGCGCCTCGTTCGAGCAATGCCAAGAACCGCGGTCGAGTGCCGTCGGGAACTTGCGAAATAAATGGACTGAGTAACTCGCCAAATCTCGGAATTTCTAACGCTGACATACCTAAACCTTAGAACAGTTAGGGTTGAGGTATGCCTATCGAAGCCCAACCATTAACGGGAGTTTTTGCGGCCGAGGTCTACGGAATAGACCTGGTGAACCTCGATGGCGACGATCTCGCCGAATTGCGGGCACTGATGTGCGAGCACGAGGTGCTTGTGGTGCGTGGTCAGACCCTGAATCCGTCACAACAAAGCGCTTTCTCGAGCCGACTTGGGCCATTTGGTGAGGTCCCGTTTATCGCGACAATGGATGAATTCCCCGAAGTCATTCGGGTCGTCAAAGAAGCCGATGAAGG
>JBIIMF010000174.1:0-2510 GCA_044338135.1 Ilumatobacteraceae bacterium
CGCCCAGCTTCAAACTTCCCGTGGTGTGAGTTGCGACTGATCCTTGGTCGTATGAAGTTGGTGCCAACCCATAATCGTCAACATTGGCGTCATTCACAACCACTGTCGTCGGTGGTGCAGTTGTCGGAGCAGCAGTCGTCGGTGGTGCAGTTGTCGGTGCAGTAGTCGTCGGTGGTGCAGTTGTCGGTGCAGCAGTCGTCGGTGGTGCAGTCGTCGGCGCTGCAGTCGTCACCGGTGCCGCGGTTGTCGTAGTAGTAGTGGTCGTTGTCGTCGTAGTAGTAGTGGTCGTTGTCGTCGTAGTAGTCGTAGTCGTCGGCGGAACCGTCGTAGTCGTCGGCGGAACCGTCGTAGTCGTCGGCGGAACCGTCGTGGTTGTCGTCGTTGTCGTTGTCGTTGTCGTTGTCGTTGTCGTTGTCGTTGTTGGGATGGTTTGCGCAAATGTGAGTGAATAGTCCTCAACTTCGCCCGAGCTGAGCTTGCCCAACGGTGAATTCGCCGCCGAACTGTAACTCAAACGCAGTCGAGCGTATGTCACGAGCGATGTCACGGTCGCCGGAATCGTCCACGTCAAGTTCGCGGTCGTGGCCCCCGCTGCCGGAGTTGCACAGGCGCGTTCGCCAGGGTTGTCAAAAACACTGTTTCTATTGAAGTCAATCCATCCACAGAGGGTCGCGCTGGCCGTGACTCCCGATAGCGAAATAGGTGCGGTAAATGTTGTGCCAGCCGCACCAATACTCACCGGTCCCGAAAATGCAGTTGTTCCATCGTCGGCGGTAATTGCCGTTCCAAATGCAACCGAATCAGGATTAGTCGTCGGGTTCAAGGTATTGGTCTGATCGGCAGTGACAACTGATCCCATTTTCAGAGCACCCACCGTGTGCGACGCCTCATCGGCCGAGTCATAGACCGAGGGAGCCAATCCGTAGTCGTCATCGAGACTGACAACGAGCGACCAACCATCTTCAACTTGGCTTGGCCCTGGATACGGCTGCGCATTGTTGACGCTTCCAAAATCAACATCAAACGAAACCGAAGTGAATGTTCCGTTGATGCGCACCGATCCGCACGCTGCTTTCGCGGTCGCGCCATACGAGGTGGATCCGGTTAAAATTGAACTGCAGTTGAAATCAGGGTTTTTGACCGTGGGCTCAATGCGAGTGCCGCCAACAATGCTGGTGTTTTCACCACCGAGATCGGTCAATGTCACACCGGAGGTCGTGACTTCTAGTTCAGACCAGGTCACGGTTCGGTAGGTGCCGCTGTTCGCTTGCGCTCCACCGCCAATTCCGGCAAACGAAAGAACTGGGTTGGTCACCGACTGTGAGAACGACAACGTGATGGTGCCGCGATTCGCGCAGAATGTTCCATATGTACATCCCGTGTCATTGGTAATGATCTGCACTCCAGTTGACGACGCAATACCACTGGCCACATAGTTCGCATCGGCACCACCGCGGGAAGCGAGAGTTTGATCGGTCGGCGAAATATAGACCTCGCCAGTCACCGCCACGCTCGCGACAATTCCATTAGGCATGGTGGTCGACCGCTTGGAACTGCCGTAATAAGTCTGACCGTCAATACTCTTTGACGTTCCCTGAACGGTCCACGACCACCCGCCATTAGTGGCGGTGTAGGCATCAACTTTTGCTGGGGTTTGGTTGCCCATGGCGAGCACTAATGCCACGAGGGCAATGACAACAATGAGCGAAACACTTCGATTCGCTAACGACGAGAAGGTGCGACGAGAATCGGCAGACATGGCAATAGAGTAGTTTGTACAGTAATAAACATACAAATCGCCGATATAAATTAGGTAGTTGACTTTGGTTGCCCCACCAGACGACCCGTCCTTCGAGCAAGATTGCCCTAGATTGTCGGGGTATGAGTGACGCACCAGCCGAATTTCCGCCTCCGCCGCATTCGGCCCCCATCGAAGTCTCGGCGTTCGCCCGACGATTCATCCTGATTGCATCGGGGACTCTGTTCACCCTCGGAACGGTCGGTAGCAATATTGGGCCGGCCTGGGTTGATGAAAGACCAGCTCTTGTGCTGGCTTTGGCGAGCCGCAACCGCAACTTGTTTGGTTCAGTGCCATTCATTGACCCGCTTCCCTATGCCCTGATCGGCTTCACGCGTATGTTCATTGCCGGAATGGTCTTGTTCTTCTTGGGCCGCTGGTACGGAGAACGAGCAATCGGTTGGACCGAACAAAAGGCCGGCGAAATGCCAGCGATCTATCGCTGGTTTGAAAAAGCCATTGACCGCGCTGGATGGATTGTCATCATTTGGTTCTGCGGATCCAACATGGTCTGGATGATGGCTGGTCACCGCCGCATTGACCCACGTAAGTTTGCCTTGCTATTGGCGATCGGCATCTCGATTCGATTGTCGCTCTTATGGGCTGGTGGCAAAGCCTTTGAGGACCAGATCCGTTCGTTCCTCAGTTGGATAGAGGATTATCAGTGGTATGTCGTCGGTGGACTCTTCGCAATTTCGTTTATCCAGTCGGC
>JBIIMF010000050.1:0-8877 GCA_044338135.1 Ilumatobacteraceae bacterium
GCTCGCAATCGCCGCGTCGAGGTGTTGCACGATTTCGGCCACGCTGGGGGCACTCCGCCGAGCGGGTCGACCGACCAAAGCGATGATGCCACACATGACAATCAGGTTACCGAACAACTATGCAGTGCCAGGCTCACAGGCATTTATTGACGGCAACGGCAACGAGTCGATCGGCAACTTCATTGGCCATTTCAGCGGTCGGAGCCTCAACCATCACGCGGATCAGTGGTTCAGTGCCACTCGCCCGCACCAAAACGCGGCCGTTTTCGCCAAGAACTGCTTCTTCAGCGGCAATTTCTGGCGCTAACAGTTTGGCTACATCATTCGGACGCACAGCAACTTTGACATTCTTAAGAACTTGCGGGAATGTGTGCATCACTGAACTCGCGAGTTGTGAGAATTTTGACCCATCATTTTCTTGGCGTCGTCGCACCAATTGGGCCAAAACAATTGCAGCTAACAACCCGTCACCAGTGGTGGCCAGATCGCCATGGATGATGTGACCACTTTGCTCGCCACCAATCACAAATCCACCAAGCTCCATAGCGTCAAGCACATAGCGGTCGCCCACAGTAGTTGTCACAACATTGATGCCTTGTTGCTTCATGGCTTGATGAAAGCCCAGATTTGACATCACAGTCACGACAACGGTGTTGTTGGCCAATGTGTTGTGGTCACGACGATCAATAGCTGACAATCCAATCAATCGATCGCCATCGACTACTCGTCCATTTTCATCAACCGCAATCAGGCGATCGCCGTCTCCGTCGAATGCAAAACCAATATCAACAGAAACACCAGTGCCAGTACCGCTGACGAATTCACACAACGTTTGTGGCGATGTCGCACCGCACGCGTCGTTGATGTTACGACCATTGGGTGCATCACTCATTGAAATCACATCGGCGCCGAGTCGCTGCAACACCAACGGTGCCACTTGACTCATTGCACCATTGGCCGAGTCAATGACGACACGTAAGCCAGCTAGTGAACCTTCACCGAAAAGCTCGACAAGATGATCAACATATAAAGTCACCGCATCACTACGACGAACGATGATGCCAACGTCTGAAGTGATTGGAGCGGCGCCACTCAAAACTTTGAGTACTTCAGCCTCGATGAGCTCTTGATCGGCATCGGTTAACTTGCGTCCGCCTGCCGCAAACACTTTGACGCCATTGTCGGAATACTTGTTGTGCGACGCGGTGATCACCACACCAGGAACATTTTCTTGTTGCGCAATCAGTGCAACTGCCGGCGTCGGCAAGACACCAAGCTGTTCAACACGCACACCAACTGAAGCCGCACCGGCAGAAAACGCTGATTCAAGAATGGGACCAGATACTCGTGGATCGCGTGCAATCACTAAACGCGGCGAACCAAGAACTGTGCCAACGGCACGACCAAGAGCAAGCGCGTATTCAGGCGTGATTTCGCTAATAGCAACGCCACGAACACCATCGGTGCCAAATGACGGAACAATAGACATGTGTAACTGGGGCGAATTGCTTGCGCCCAACATAGAAGTCGCGATCAGCGCTTCGTGTACTGTCCGGCCTTACGGGCCTTGCGCAGACCGTACTTCTTGCTTTCCTTACGACGTGAGTCGCGGGTCAACAAGCCGGCCTTCTTGAGTGCAGCACGTGAATCGGGATCGAGTTCAACGAGTGAACGAGCCAAGCCCATGCGCATTGCGCCGGACTGTCCGGTCACGCCGCCACCATGAATGGTTGCATCGACGTCGTACTGTTCGGTCGTGTTGGTGACGCGCAATGCTTCGACTGCGGCGTTCTGCTGAGTCGCGGTGCAGAAGTACACATCGAGTGGCTTACCGTTCACGGTGTGCTTGCCAGTGCCGGGGCGAACTCGCACACGTGCGACTGCTTCCTTGCGGCGACCGGTTGTCTGAGTAAGAGGCTTCGTCATTTTATGATCCTTGAATTCTTTGCTCAGCGAGCTTTGGCGTGGTCGATTTTGCGGACGGTCGGGTTCTGCGCGCCGTGAGGATGTTCTGCTCCGGTGTACACCTTGAGCTTCTTAATCATCTGACGTCCGAGAGGTCCCTTGGGCAACATGCCGCGCACTGAACCACGAATTGCTTCGTCGGGACGACGGTTCAACAAGTTGGAGAAAGTTTCGCTCTTCAAACCACCGGGGTAACCCGAGTAGTTGTGAATCAAACGCGTGTTGGCCTTATCGGCGGTCAACACGATCTTGTCAGCATTGATAATGATGACGTGATCGCCTGAGTCCATGTGTGGTGCGAATGTTGGCTTGTGCTTACCGCGCAACAAACGTGCGACTTCGGTGCAAAGACGACCAAGGATCATGCCCTCAGCGTCGACGACATGCCACTCACGAACGATCTCGCTGGCCTTTGGCGTATAGGTGCTCATAGATACTTCTTTCAGAAAAGGTTCCCGGGACAACGCAGCCCACAGGGACTGAGAAATGATACGGGCATTATGGGTAAAAACGACAGGGTGGTCACCCGAATATCTCTCGCGGGCGAATGAAAACATCTTGGCCGTAGCCCACTTCCCACAAACACAGTCCGTGGGCTGGGGCGACCTGTCCGGCCTCGGTCCGAACACCCGAGTGCAAAATGCCCGACATTGAGCCTGGTGTCAGCTTGCGCAGACCCACATCAACCAAGGTGCCGACGATTGAGCGCACCATCTGGTGGCAAAAGGCATTGGCTCGAATCTCAAACCGCAGAAGTCGGGCTCCCCGCTCGCTGGTGTGTTCAGACCATCGGGCTTGGGTCACTTCACGAAACATACTGGGCTCTTTTTCGCCTTCAACCGGTTTGGGCTTGCGACAAAAGGCCGAAAAGTCGTGTTCGCCAATCAGCGGATCACAGGCCAAATACATCAGCGGTAAATCAAGTTCTTGCGGCACGTGCCAGGCGGTTGCTGCCAAGAATGGATCGGCCACCGGATCATTCAGCACGGTGTAGCGATAGTGCCGCCAATACGCCGAAAATCGCGCGTGAAAATCTGATGCAGCCCATTCAACGGCGCGCACCACAATGCCAGGCGAGCACATTTTGGTCAAACGTCGTGGCAAGGTCTCGAGATCGATATCCAGCGGCAAATCACACGTAATGACCTGTCCCCAACCATGCACTCCCGCATCAGTGCGACCCGCACCAGTGATGTGTACAGGAAAACGTGAAATCAACGACAACGCATCGCCGATCACACCAGCGACCGAGCGCACACCTTCGTTGATTGCAAAGCCACTGAAGTGTGAACCTTCGTAGGCGATCAACAAACGAGCCCGCCTGGTGGCGGGCTCGGAAGTATTCATAAGTGTTTGCTCGCGACCAGATAAATGGCGGACGCGAAAATGTCAGACGAGTTCGATACGCGCCATGGGGGCGTTGTCGCCCTGACGCGGACCAAGCTTCAAGATGCGCAAGTAGCCACCGTTACGCTCGAGGTAACGAGGAGCAACTTCAGCGACCAACTTGTGCGTCATTTCCTTGTCACCGAGGTAACCCTGGATCTGACGAATACGGTGCACGCTCATGGCGTTCCCGTCTTGAGCCTTCTTGGCCTTGGTGATGAGCTTTTCGGCGATGGGGCGAAGTGCCTTGGCCTTAGCTTCGGTTGTCTCAATGGCTTCAGCTGCAATCAAAGAAGCAGTGAGGTTAGCCATCATCAACTTCTGGTGCTGTGAGCTACCGCCAAAGTTTCTGGCACGGCGTGGTGTTGCGGGCATGGTGTGTTTCCTTCGTTAAAACGTTCGTGGCTCAGCCGCGAAGTGTCAGGCCGCGCTCATCAAGCTTCTGCTTGACTTCGTCGAGGCTCTTCTGGCCAAAGTTGGTGATGTTCAACAAGTCGTCTTCGTTCTTGCTGAGAAGTTCGCCGATGGTGTTGACCTGGGCGCGCTTCAAACAGTTGCGGGGACGCTCGGAGAGATCGAGGTCTTCAATTGCGATGTCAAGATCGGGGCTTGATGAACCAGCCTGAATGACTTCACCAAGTTCAAGACCCTTGGGCTCTTCAGACAAATTGGCAACAAGATCAACGAGCGAACGCAAGGTTGCGCCGGCTGAAGCGAGTGCATCACGCGGTGTGGTGGTGCCATCGGTTTCGATGTCGATGATGAGCTTGTCGTAGTTGGTTGACTGCTCAACGCGAGTTGGCTGCACATCAAACATGACGCGACGAACTGGCGAGAAGATTGCGTCAATCGGAATCACACCGATCGTGCGTGATCCTGAATCGCGATCGCTCGAGTTGTAACCACGACCCTGCTCGACGGTGAGATCGAATGCAAGACGACCCTTGCCATTGACATGAGCGATGACGAGATCTTTGTTCAAGATTTCAACATCGGCTGGGCACTGAATGTCGCCAGCTGTCACGATGGTTCCGGCCTCGCCACGAACGTCAACACGAATGATGACTGCTTCGTCGGATTGCGAAATCAGAACGATGTCTTTGAGGTTGAGGATGATGTCGGTGACGTCCTCGGTGACACCAGGAATGGTGTCGAACTCGTGCAATGCTTCATCGAAACGTACCGTCGTGATGGCGGCACCGGGGATGGAGGAAAGCAACACGCGGCGAAGCGAGTTACCGATGGTATGACCGAAGCCGGGCTCAAGAGGTCCGACAGAGAAACTCTGACGGTTACCGTTCTGTTCGCCGATTGCTTCGACACTGGGGCGCTGGATGACGAGCATTTGTCTCTTCCGTTCGTCGAGGGTTTGTACTTAGGCAGTATTAGATACAGATTGAATTGCTGGATTACTTCGAGTAAAGCTCGACAATGAGCTGTTCACGTACGGGCACATCAATGTGCTCGCGAGCTGGTTCGTTGCGAACGGTGACTTGCTTGCCGCCGTCTCCGCTTTCGAGCCAGCCGACTAATGAACGGTCCAAGGTGTCGATGTTGTGCTGAATCACGATCATGTCGCGAGCCTTCACGGCCAAGGTGATGACATCACCTTTTTTGACACGAGCGCTCGGAATGTTGAGGCGCTTGCCATTGACCAAGATGAGTCCGTGGCTGACGAACTGACGAGCCTGCGGGCGGGTGCTTCCGAAGCCGGCGCGATACACGATGTTGTCGAGACGAAGCTCGAGCAAACGCAACAGGTTTTCACCAGTCGGTCCCTGTAGGCGGTTGGCTTCTTCGTAGGTCTTGCGGAACTGACGCTCGAGCACACCGTAGATGTACTTAGCCTTCTGCTTTTCCTGAAGCTGTGCGAGGTATTCGCTACCGGCTGAACGACGGCGCGTACGTCCGTGCTGACCCGGTGGGAATGGACGACGCTCAAGAGCCTTACGACCCTTTTCGTTTTCGAACAAGTTGGTATTCAGACGGCGCGACAAACGCACCTTGGGTCCGGTGTAACGGGCCATGATTTAGTTCCTCTTCCGCTTGGGCAACTTGCAGCCGTTGTGGGGTACGGGCGTGACATCTTTGATGCCAGTCACTTCGATACCAGTGTTCTGTAATGAACGAATCGCAGTGTCACGACCAGAGCCAGGGCCCTTAGCGTGAACTTCGACGCGACGCATACCTTGTTCGAAAGCGGCCTTCGCTGCTTTCTCAGCTGCCATTTGTGCAGCAAAAGGTGTGCTCTTACGCGAACCCTTGAAACCAACTCCGCCACCTGAAGCCCATGACAAAACATTGCCTTCGGTATCAGAGATGCTGACGATGGTGTTGTTGAACGAGCACTTGATGTGACACACACCAACGCTGACGTTTTTGCGCTCGCGCTTACGGGGGCGTCGTCCGCCCGGCTTCGGCTTAGCCATGATGTGCTACCTCACTGCCTTTTTCTTGTTTGCAACGGTCTTCTTCGGTCCCTTACGGGTACGAGCATTGGTGTGAGTGCGCTGGCCACGAACGGGCAGGCCCTTACGGTGACGGACGCCCTGGAGGCAACCGATTTCGATCTTGCGCTTGATGTCGGTCTGAACTTCGCGGCGAAGGTCACCTTCGACGGTGACGTTCTTGTCAACCCAACCACGAAGTTTGTTGACTTCTTCGTCGGTCAAGTCGCGAACACGCGTGTTCGGACTGATGTCGAGATCGGCGCACATGCGTTGTGCAGTCGGCTTGCCGATGCCAAAGATGTAGGTGAGCGAAATCTCCAACCGCTTCTCGCGGGGAATGTCAACTCCAGAAATACGGGCCATGCTGTTTCCTTATTCTCTTCTCAGCCTTGACGCTGCTTGTGACGCGGGTTCTCGCAAATAACCATGACACTGCCGTGGCGGCGGATCACTTTGCACTTCTCGCAGATTTTCTTAACGCTTGGTTTGACCTTCATGGTCATCTCACTTCTTGTTGTTAAATTTTGAATGAATTTGAATGAATGAAGACTGGTTTTATTGACTATTTACGAACTTGTATTACTTGTAGCGATACGTAATGCGACCTCGGGTGAGGTCATAAGGCGTGAGCTCTACTTGCACCTTGTCGCCAGGAAGAATTCGGATGTAGTTCATTCGCATTTTTCCGGAGATGTGCGCCAAAACTTTGTGGCCGTTCTCTAGTTCCACCCGAAACATGGCGTTCGGCAGGGACTCGAGGATCGTTCCTTCGAGCAAAATGGCGTCGTCTTTGGGCTTGGACAGAACTGACTCCTAACAGGGCGGATATTGCACACTGCAGTGCGCCACGAGGACGCGTGCAGGGTCGGCCATTGGGCCGAGGGGCAATGCTACCGCCGAGACTCAAATGAACCAAGTGCCTCGGGCCAGAATCTTCACGAGAAACTTGGGAGTCTTTTCGGAGCAAAACCATAGCCCAGGTTTCGGAGCCACTCGTGGCAATATTCGAAGAAAAGTTATCCACAGGCGGGCTCAGCTGTTCTTCCGAGCGGTGTCAATAGAAATCGTCAAGGCGTCAAAGACCTCATCGGTTGAGCGCGAGCCGTCAATCACAACGAGTCGTCCATCAGATCCGTAAAACTCAAGAAGTGGCGAGGTCTGGGACTCGTACAAATCAAGTCGCTGGCTGATCGATTCGGTGGTGTCGTCAGCTCGTTGAACGACGTCCCCTCCACACGAATCACAGATCCAGGGACCACGCTTTTGTGATGTCGCCACATAATTGGTTCCACAGTCACGACATACCCGGCGGGCAGAAATTCTCTGAATTACTAAGTCGCGGGGAACATCAAGGTCAAGAACCACATGGATGGGTCGTTCGGCCGCGATTCCGTCAAGAGCGATGGCCTGGGCCACGGTCCGCGGAAAGCCGTCAAGGATGTAGCCACGAGTACGGGCATCATCTTGCTCAAGGCGTTCGCGGATAATTTCGATCATGATGTCATCGCCCACCAAGCGACCAGCTTCGATGACCTGCTTGGCCATCTTGCCGAGTTCGGTACCTTCACGAACCGCAGCGCGCAAAATATCCCCCGTTGAGATGTGGGGAACTACGTAGTGCCGAGAAATTCGCTGGCACTGTGTGCCCTTGCCAGCGCCTTGACGACCCATGATGATCAGACGAACGCCCGCGGTCATGAGTTAGTCCTGACGCAGCCACCGATGCTGCGTGAGCATCACTTCAGGAATCCCTCGTAGTTGCGCAGCATGAGCTGGCTATCCACTTGGCGCATCAATTCAAGAGCAACACCAACCGCGATCAGCACCGTCGTTCCAGCGAACGGGAATGACTGCACGTCACCGACCCACAACACGATGTACGGCAAGATGGCAATGAAAGCAACGAACAAAGCACCGGGCAATGTAATGCGGTTCACGGTCTTAGCGAGATAACGCTCAGTTTGCGGTCCGGGACGAATACCAGGAATGAATCCGCCTTGACGACGAATCTGATCGGCCTGACGAATCGGATCGAAAGCGATGGAGTTATAGAAGTAGGCGAACGCAATGATCAACAACGCGAAGGACACGATGTAGAGCATTCCCTGTGACGACACCAAGTTGCGGTCGACCCATTCGGTCACCGAACGACGCCAGCCTCCTGAACCACCAATGACGTTGGTGACAAGGACGGGCAACAACATCACGGAGCTGGCAAAAATAATCGGAACAACACCGGCCTGGTTGACCTTCAATGGGATGTACGTACTTTGGCCGCCATACATACGACGACCAACAACACGCTTGGCGAACTGCACGGGAATACGCCGTTGACCAAGTTCGACGCGCACAACGGCAATCAAGATTCCGATGGAGACGGCCACGAGAATGGCGAATACAACCCACTTCTTGCTTTGCAGAATTGAGTAGTAGCTAAAGGGCAGCGAGCTCACGATTGATGCGAAAATCAAGATGCTCATACCGTTACCAATACCGCGTTGACTGATGAGTTCACCCATCCACATCAACAATGCTGTACCAGCAACAAGCGAGATAATGACGAGCAAACCACGCGGCCACATTCCGTCAGGCAACAACACAATGTCGGGTGCGGTGGCCGATGCGGTGAAGAACGCTGAACCTCGGCCTTGGCCAAAAATGAATGTCAAACCAGCGCCCTGCAAGGTCGCAATGGCAATGGCGACATAACGCGTCCACTGAGTGATCTTGCGCTGACCAGTTGCACCTTCTTGTTGCCACTCTTCAAGCTTTGGAATAACAACCGTCAACACCTGCATGATGATGCTTGACGTGATGTACGGCATGATGCCCAAAGCAAAAATGGCAAACGATGAAAAGGCTCCACCCGAGAACAAGTTCAAGAAGCCAAGCGCACCTTGTTCACGCGCTGATTCGCGCAATTGGCGAACAGCTTGGTCGTCGATGCCCGGAACGCGAATGTGCGCGCCTAAGCGATACAACAACACCATCATGACCGTGAACAAAATCTTGTTCCGTAGGTCGGGAACCTTGAAGATGTTCTTCAAGTTCGACAGCACGTGGTCTCCTCTGGTTC
>JBIIMF010000172.1:0-2502 GCA_044338135.1 Ilumatobacteraceae bacterium
TGGGCATAAAGAGCTTTTGCCGTGACGTGGGGTTGACCGCTGTCTCAGGTGAACCGCCCAGACGGCCAAGAACCGAGGGGTAACCTGAAGTCATGGCAGTACGTTTTCTCATTATCGGTGGCGGTCCGGCCGGCAATACCGCGGCGACATATGCCGCGCGCTTGGGTGCCGATGTGGTGATGGTTGAACGAGAAATCGTTGGGGGAGCGGCGCACCTTCTGGATTGCATTCCATCAAAGACGATGATCGCTACTGGTGGCGCAATGACCCTTGGTCGTAAATCGGCCGGTATGGGCCTTGAAGAAATGCAACCCGAAGTTGATGTTGAAGCGCTTACCGACCGAATTGAAGACATCAAGGATCATCTGTCGAACAGCACGTCCGAACTTTTGGTGAGCCAAGGTGTACGCATCATTAAGGGCAGCGCCAGTTTCGCTTCGCCCGAGAGCGCTGTTGTGACGACTCCTGACGGAGCGACCGAAGTTATTCAATTTGATGCGGCCATGATTTCAACGGGTTCGCGACCACGTATCCCTGATTGGGTGCGGCCCGACGGCGAACGCATTCTCACCACCCGTGATTGCTACCCGCCCAAGATTTTCCCGACCAATGTGTGCATTGTTGGTTCGGGTGTCACCGGAGTTGAGTTCGTGCATATGTTCGAATCGTTCGGTGCCAAAGTGTCGTTAGTCGTGAGTCGCCAGCAAGTGTTGCCGGGTAAAGACCCAGAAGTTGCGGCAGTTCTCGAAGATGATTTCTTGCGCCGTGGAGTGCGTCTGTTGAAAGGCGCGCGAGCAGAATCAATTGAACGAGAAGGCGATGAAGTGGTCATCAAATGCGATGACGGTCGTCAAGTGCGTGCGAGTCATGCAGTGCTCACCATTGGTTCGATCCCCAATAGCGACGGACTCAATCTTGAAGCGGCAGGCGTGCACATGGATGGCGGCGGATACATTCCGATCAATCATCATTGCATTACCAACGTTGAACATATTTATGCGGCAGGCGATGTGAGCGGCAAGTTGCCACTTTCGTCGGTGGCATCAATGCAGGGTCGCAAAATTGCCGAGCACGTCATGGGATTGCACACTCGCGATCATCGCCATCTCGATTACGACAAAGCGGCTTCAGCAATTTTCACCGAACCTGAAATCGCCGATGTGGGATTAGCCGAAGCAGAAGCATTCGCTCACGGTCGCAAGATTCGCGTCACCAAGGTGCCATTTTCCGCAACACCCAAGGCGCTCATCAATAACGATGCGCGTGGATTCGTGAAGATTATTTCGGACCCCGCAACTGGTGTCGTTCTTGGTGGATCAATCGTTGGTCGACACGCTGCCGAATTAATCAGTGTGATTGCGTTGGCTGTCACTGCCAATTTGAAGGTGACAGACATCGTCGAAAGTCTTTTAGTTCACCCCGCATTGGCAGAAGCCTTGGCCGAAGCAGCAGAATAAATACCTATGAGTGATTTTGATCCACCCATCATTGTTGAATCCCCGCGTGCTGATGCTTTAGCAAGTGTTGGTCAGCGCGCTCTGGCCCAAGTGTTAGACGGACTGATTATCGGAATCCCGTTGTTCATTCTTTCGCTGTCGTTCGGGGGCGATCTGACCGAAGCGCAGGACGACAATCTGTTGTGGCTGACCCTGTTGTGGCTGGGCGTTGGCCTGTTCTACAACACGGCGTTCGTGGCCACTTCGGGTGCCACACCGGGCAAGCGCATCATGAAGTTGCGCGTGGTGAATCGCACTGACGGCTCACCGGTGAACTGGACCTACGCAGCTGTGCGCGCGCTGGTACCCACCGTGGCCGGCGTCGTGCCGGTGATTGGCTTCGCGTTGAACATCGCGGTGTATGTACGCGCAGCATTTCACCCGTTGCGTCAAGGTTTGCACGATGCTGCCGCGGGCACCATCGTCGTTAAAAGATGAAGTGATCAGGCAATAACAACGACAACATCGCCAGAACCGACGGTGTCGCCAGCCTTGACTTTGATCTCGGTGACCTTGCCGGTTTTTTCGGCGAGAATCTGGTTTTCCATCTTCATGGCTTCAAGCACGCATACGGCCTGACCCGATTCGACTTCTTGACCGACTTCAACGAGCACCTTGACGATTGTGCCTTGCATCGGCACGGTGACTTGGCCAGAACCGGCACCGCCGCCTGCACCACTTCCGGCAGCACGCTTCGGCTTTGCGGCCTTGGGTGCACCGCTCGAAATCACTGCAGTCTGCTCGGGAACCCACATCGCGACATCGAAACGCTTGCCATTGATTTCAACAGTGGTGTTGCGACGTACGAGTGGTTCGGCATCTTCGCCCGACGTTGCAGGAGCAGTATTTTCGATACCCGAAAGATCGAGAACTTCTTCAACCCACTTCGTTGAATGCTTCATCGCAGCGAAGTCGGGGTGCTTCAAGATTGCCAAGTCGGCCGGAATCGTGGTGTGAACACCTTCGACAACCATCTCTTCAAGTGCACGAATGGTGCGGGCAATTG
>JBIIMF010000173.1:0-2501 GCA_044338135.1 Ilumatobacteraceae bacterium
ACGCGTTCGGTGCGTAAGCGCCTCGACCTCACGCGACCTGTCGAGCGCGAAGTGCTGATGGAGTGCATTGAAATTGCGCACCAAGCACCGACTGGTTCGAACATGCAGGGCTGGCGCTGGTTGTTCATCGACGATCCGGTGAAGAAGAAGGCCTTGGCCGATATGTATCGCGCCAACTACTACCCATATGTCAACGATCCCAATCGTCCCAAGCGCGATGCTCAAGGTGAGCGCATCGTCGATTCATCAATGCACCTCGCCGGCATCTTGGAAGAAGTTCCCGTGCTCTTGATTCCGTTAATTGCTGGTCGACTTGATGCTGGTACGCCAACTTTCGGTCAGGCTTCGGCTTGGGGCTCATTGCTTCCCGCCGTATGGAGTTTCATGCTTGCATTGCGTGAGCGCGGTCTCGGATCAGCATGGACGACGTTGCACTTACCCAATGAAAAAGAAGCCGCCGAACTTCTGGGCATTCCTTTCGATCAGTACACCCAGGCTGGTTTGTTCCCGGTTGCCTACACGATTGGTACCGATTTCAAATTGGCTAAGCGTGTACCAGCCGAAAAGTTTGTGCGCTGGAATACCTGGAGCTAATTGCTGCTGGCCCAGGCGCGTGCTTGGGCCGAAGCAGTCCAAGTGATCGCATTAGCTATCACTTTGCGGAACATGGGATCGATGTATGTCACCGGTCCGTCGCCGAATTGGATGTAGGCAAGCGGAGCGTTCTTTGCTTTCTTCACCCAGGCAACCAAATTGCTTCCGGCCGGATGGGTCCAATTTTCATTGCTGTTGCGCTGGCCACGGATTGCAAGATCGGCTGAAAAGAAGTTCTTGGGATCATCGGTCGCAAAAGTCGTACGCATGAGTGGGATGACTTCATCTTCAAAGATGGGACAGCAATACAGTTCATCAGTCAATGTGAATGAACTTCCGAGTCCTTCACACATCGGATGATCAGAGTCAATGACTTCAATGGTGTGTTCAACATCAAAGACATAACCAGAGTCGGGATAACTCACGCCGCGTAAAGTCGCCGGCTGATAATGGAAGCGACCACCGACTAGATCGGCGAAGCCGTCCCACATCGGCCAACTTGCTAATGCGTGATGCATGAAAACTAAACCAGTTCCGGCATCTTGTAGATCACTGAGAACTTTGATGTGCTCGGCAGTTGGCGCCGGAAGATCAACGGGGGGATTGCCGCCAGTGAACTTCAGTCCGGGCATGTCGTAGAAAACGACAACGTCATATCCGATTGATGGCGTATCGGCAGCAGTCCATGTGATGTTGTCGATTGAATCAAAGACAGCAAAGAATGCGTCGGCAACAAACGGGTGCCCACCCGTGACTACTTGAACCGAAATCTTTGTGTTAGCCACGTCCGACGAAGGCCCATTCGCCCATGATCTTGTTTTCGTGATCGAGGCGAATCGCCAAAATCTCGCGGCTACGAAGATGTAAGGCGGTGTGCGATGCAGCGAAGACTTTCTCCATCGCCACTGAGAAACATTCACCGGCCAGGCCGTAGGTCTTGCTGACATCATCAAGATGCAGGCTGTCTGATCGGCCAGAGTTGTAGGCGCTGCGAGCGGCCGTGAGTTCGTCAGACTTGCCAAGAGTTGTCTCGACCTCGTCGGCGAAACCAATCATGAGATCAGTTTCTTCATGCATCCACGCAATTTCGTGGGCAGCACGTTCAGCGACATTGCGCAAAACGTTTTCAAGCATCTGGATAGTGATCTTGACAGTCGGGTCACTGACTGCCGAATCAACGGCGTTCAACAATTCATTGCGACAGTCGAGAATGACTTGATCGGTAGTGGGTCGAGAAAACATCACGGTCCCTTTCAGAGTGTCGGCGGGATGCAACCCGCCAAGAAGTTGTTGTGTCCGACAGTGAGCGCATTCAACGTGTACGTCGTCATGATTCCCGAGTTTTGTCCTCGCGCCATCGCTCCAGCACCCGCCAAAACTTGACCGTACACAGTGATTGCAGCGAGTGATGAGAAATACCCGAGTGTTGCCATATTGATGGTGTCTTCGCCAAAGCCAGTCTTCTCGCGATATCGCGCTAAGAATGCTTCAGGGTCGGGCACGATGAGATTGGGGCCAGAGGCCGACGAATAAATCATGTAATAGCCCAGGTCTTCGCGTGGGTCGCCAATGTGGGTGAGTTCCCAGTCGATGACCTGATGTGAACCATCGGTGCCAACCATGATGTTGGCGGGTTGAAAGTCGCTGTGCACGAGTCGTAATGGAAGCGGGGGTGGACGATTGGCATCTAGCCACTCGGCGACATAGCGCAAAAATGGATTTGATTCTGCATGGTTGTGGTCGGCCTGACGGAATCGATCAATGAGTCCGCCTAAATATGTTGACCAATCAGTTGGTCGTGGAATTGATGAACCGACGTCGTCTGGATTGATGCGGTGTACAGCCGCCATGGTGTCAACGAGATCGAATGTATGTCGTCCGTAACCAGCCTCGGGGTTGCACTCGTT
>JBIIMF010000014.1:0-24421 GCA_044338135.1 Ilumatobacteraceae bacterium
TTGCGCCACTCAGCGATGACATCATTCGCAACTACACGCCTTCAAGTGAACCTGGCAGTCGCCTACCTCATGGTTGGTTGATACGAGACGGGAAAACGATTTCATCGCTTGATCTCATTGATCTCACTCAAGCAACAGTGATTGCCGGACCAACTGCCGAAGTCGATGGGAACTGCATACAGGTCGGTCGCGACTTTGATGACCCCGACAATTGGTGGGACGCAGTTCTTGGTCTCGCAGATGACGCTTACATCACCGTTCGCCCCGACCAACACGTCGCCTCACGCGATCTGGTCGGGAAAAGCTGAGGAAATCTGCTACTTCGCCAGACCAGATCGACTTAAATCGCGGTGAGGTTCGGCGTACGCGAAGCCTTAATTCGACGAATCACAAAGTCCACACCTAACAATAGAAGCGCGCTCATTCCCCACAGCGGATAAACGATGCCGAGCACTACCGCCACAATGCCGACAGTTTTCTGAGTCTTGTATTCGGCGGGCCGACGAGGAACGCCCAACGAACCCTTGCGACGACGACGCAACCACATGTTGAGGGCCGATGAAATGCTCACGATGACCATGACGCAAACAAGAGTCAAAACGATGCGGTTGATCACTCCGAACTGAGTTCCCATATGGGTCTGCACACCAAGTTCGGCAACCCGTTGAATTGCTCCCCAAGTGTCGGCATCGCTCGTACCTAACGTCTTGGCACTGAACTGATCAAGATATAGCGCACCTTGTTGACCAAGTGAAGATGGCCATGGATTCATCACCACAAACGCACCGTACGAAGTTGACCCATCGTCGTTCACCGTGTCGGTCGGTGGAGCGATCGAGAATCCAGCCAACATTTTTTCTTCTTGCGCGGCGCGATAAATCGCTTCAAGACCAACTCGCTCGGCGGGTGCTGGTGCCGGCATCGCATCCATGTCGTGCGATCCATCTTCTGACATATCCATTCCGGGCATATCCATCGATCCGCCCGAGGTGGGGACCGAATCTTCTTGTGATGCCCATGGAATCTTCATTCCATTGCGAGCCAGATCACCGACCTGAGGAATATTTGAGGGCGGTCCAGAGATCTCCCAGAAATTCTCAGTATTCGGCGTCACCTTTGCGGCAACCGCCGAAAATTCATTGCCCCAGAAAGTGGCCCACGGCAAACCAGTCACCACAAAGAAAATCAAACCTGAACCCAACAAAACACCCGACGACGCGTGAATATCGCGCCACATTGGGCGTCCGCCTTCTTTGAATCGTGGAATAAACAAACGCTTCTTTGAGCGCTTGCGCGGCCACCACATGTACAGACCACTGATCGCGAGAATGAGGCCCCAGCCAGCAATGATTTCAACCGCAACTTCACCGATTTCAACTGTGCGAAATGCTGGGCCGTCTCCGAAGATTCCATTCAACGATGGAATCGGCATGGTGAATTGACGCGGGAGAATCGAACCGTGTGTCGAATTAGCAAAGGACACCAAGCCTTTGTCGGGCCGCAATGTTCCAAGAACTTCACCGGTGTACTGATTCACAAAGACATTGCGCGGCGTGCCGTCTGCATCGCCCATTGAAAAGGTGTTCGAAAGATCTTTCTCTTTAGCAGGCGTGACCGACCAAAACTCATAGTCGGGATACGCAGCCTGAACAGCCTGCATTTGATCATCAAGTGACACCTCTTCACCAGATGGTTCAACGGTGTACAACGAACTGTGCTGTACATGATTAATCGGTTCTGCATACAGCACGACAAGGCCAGTGAACGCAAACCATAGGAGGGCTGGCATGATGATCAAGCCAGCCAAGAAGTGGAGCCTCCACAAGCGACGCCACAGTGCGCCTTTAGCAGATGGTTCATCATTGATGTCGGGCACGGCGAGTTCAGATTCGGTACTGGTCACAAGCCATTAGTCGCTCAGTGCACCAATAAGTTCCCAACTAGCCGATCTGGTCGTAAAAAGCTGAGGAAACCTGCCACTTCGCCAGACCAGATCGCTCAAGTACCGTGTGTCCATGGCGAAATACGAAGGAACCCTTGAGTCGGTTCAGCAGCATCACTTGCCCCAGTGGTTCGACGACGCGAAATTTGGGATATTCATTCATTGGTACCCCGCCTCGGTTCCGGCTTATGCCCCATTAACCGAAGATCTCTTTGCCCAGACCGCCAAGTACGGCGATGTCGTGGCGTTCACCGAGTCGCCGTATGCCGAGTGGTACGTCAACTCGCTCGCCATTGAAGGTTCGTCGGTTCAGAAACATCATGCCGAGGTATACGGCGATAAGCCTTATGACGAATTTATTGACGAGTTCTTCGAAGCTGCCAAAGAGTGGAACCCCAATGAATGGGCTGACGTCTTCGCTCAATCGCAGGCCAAATACATCGTGATGGGCACACGACATATTGACGGTGCACTCATGTGGCCCACCAAACTGCACAACCCATTCAAGGGTCCGCGTTACACATCACCGCGCGACCTTGTTGGCGAAGCCTGTGATGCAGCTCGCAGTGTCGGCATGCGCGCTGGTTTGTACTACTGCGGTGGGCTCGACCTGACGTTTCAGGGACTTGGTTACAACGGCTGGCTCAGCATGTTGATGGCCACACCACAATCTGATGAGTACAAGCAATACGCCACTGCTCATTACCTGGAACTCATTGATCGTTATTCACCAGATTTGCTATGGAACGACGTGGGCTGGCCCGGTGGAGGTGCTGGTGCGCTGCAACTCATGGCCGACTACTACAACATCAACGAAAATGGAGTTGTCAACGATCGCTTTGACATGATCGGCGTTGTACAAGGCAATGCCCACTGCGATTACATCACTCCCGAGTACTCGTCAGGACTCACTGCACCCGGTCGCAAGTTTGAAGTGTGTCGCGGAATCGGCATGAGCTTTGGCTACAACCAACTCGATGATGAGACGACCTACGCCTCTGCAGTCGAACTCATTCACTTACTCATTAACAGCGTCGCCGATGGTGGAAACTTATTACTCAATATCGGCCCAAAAGCCAACGGCGAAATCCCTGACATTCAGAAGCAACGGCTGGTTGAGATTGGGCAATGGCTCACGTTCAATGGTGAAGCAATTTTCGGCTCGCACAAACTTGAAATGAACATGCTCTCAGCATCTGATGGTTCAGTTGTGCGACTCACACAAGGTGCAGATGGCGCAACGTATGCAATGATCCTCGCAACAGCGCAAGACTCATTCACGATTTCGGGATTGCCAAAGGGAACTGTAGAACTACTCGGATCACACGAGACAGTTCAACGAGACGGCGACGTCGTCATCTTGCCTGCTCAACGTCCGCAGCAACCAGCCGTGACACTGCGCATTTCTTGACCGATCTGGTCTGGCGAAGTGGCAGTTTTCCTCAGCTTTTCCCGCCCAGATCGCCCCTTACGACCAAAGGGGTTGGTCGACAGTCCACGAAACGGGCGTACCCCAGGTTTCTTGGAAAGCGACTTCATGAGGTTGCTGACGCTTGGCGACTCCCCACTTGCCTGTCGGGTAACCAAGAGTGATCATCGCCATCGGCACCCACTCACCAACTGCCGGAGCACCTAACAAATCGAGCACTTGTTGAGTGTGCTTCTTAAACAACAGTGTCGTCAACGATGTTCCAATACCTTCGGCGGTCGCAGCCAATTGCAAGCTCCACAAAGCCGGGAAGATGGAGCTCTCACCATTGGGCTTGCCCCATGCGAACAACAGCGTCGGCACCTTGTCGAGGTTGTCGGCCAACCAACGACCCGACGCGTAGGTCTTCTTCACTTGAATGACTTCGGGATCATTGGGATCACCATTGGCGATGAGATCCATCATGGGCTTGTACTGCGTGGCATTCAAATCAGTTAAGGCTTCGCTATAGATCTTTTGCAGTGCAGTCTTCTTTGCTTGATCGGTCAAGATGAGGAAGCGCCACTTTTGTGTATTGCCACCCGATGGTGCTCGCACCGCCGCATCCAACAATTTGGCCATGATTTCGTCAGAGATTGGCTCGGTTGTGACGCGACGCATGGCGCGAGTTGTGTACAGGGCTTGCGAAAGTTCCATGGCAAAACTCTACTCAAATAGCCCAGTTCACCCGCAGTCCCCTAACCTCACCCTTGTGAGTTCTTTCCCCGTAACTTTTGAAAACTCATATACGAGCGCCTTACCAGAGTTGGCCATCACTTGGAATTCTGATGTTGCGCCGTCACCGACTGCACTCATTGTCAATGAAGTAGTTGCTCACTCTTTCAATCTTGATCCCCAGTTCTTGAAAACAGAAGCCGGAGCACGTTTCTTAATTGGCAACGAATTGGTTGATGGGTGCACGCCCATGGCCCTTGCTTACGCCGGTCATCAGTTCGGTGGATACTCACCGCGACTCGGCGATGGACGCGCACTACTACTAGGCGAGATCCTCAACAACGCGGGTCACCGCTTTGATCTACATCTCAAGGGTTCGGGTCGAACAACTTTCTCTCGCGGTGGCGACGGCAAAGCAGCCATCGCGCCCATGATGCGCGAGCACATCGTCAGCGAAGCGATGCATGCCCTCGGCATACCAACAACTCGTTCGCTGGCAATTGTCGCAACCGGAGAACAAATAGCTCGCGAAACTTGGTTGCCTGGCGCAGTCCTGTGTCGTATTGCCGCAAGCCATCTTCGGGTTGGAACATTTCAGTACGCAGCGCATCACGAAGACCCCACTTTGGTGCAACGACTCGCCGATTATGCGATTGATCGCCATTATCCAGATCTCTCTCACGTTGACAATAAGTATCTGGAGTTCTTCAAAGCAGTTGCTCAACGCCAAGCATCTCTCATTGCACAATGGACGCTCGTCGGTTTCATCCATGGAGTCATGAACACCGACAACATGACAATTTCTGGCGAGACAATCGACTACGGCCCGTGCGCTTTCATGGACGCATTTGACCCTGCCACCGTATTCAGTTCAATTGATCACAACGGACGCTATGCGTTTGGCAATCAACCCAATATCGGGCAATGGAACCTGGCTCGCCTCGCCGAAACTTTATTGCCGCTCTTTTCAGATGACAAAGAAGAATCTGTAGCGATAGCAACTGAAGTATTGATGGACTTCCCGAAGCAGTATCAGGCTTTGTGGGATGCGGGCATGAGTAAAAAACTAGGACTCAAGAATGCGCCAACAGATCTCGTAAACGACTTGTTGCAGATGTTGCATACTCAATCAGTTGACTACACCCAATTCTTCCGATCCCTTTCATCGGTCATTGGCGGCGACGCATCGGCTGCTCGCAATTCGTTCATCAACATCGAACAATACGATGTGTGGGAAAAACAATGGAAGCAACTCATCGCTGGCGAATCGCAAACAGCCGAAGTGATTGCTACTTCAATGAACCAGGTCAACCCGATCTATATCGCGCGCAATCATCTAGTAGAGGAAGCTCTTGCAGCAGCGACTGAAGGCGACCTCAATCCATCGCTGACGCTCCTTGAGGTCCTTCAACAACCCTTCAACGAACGTTCAGGTCTTGAGCGATTCACTCAGCCTGCGCCGACTGAATACAAGAACTACCAGACATTCTGCGGAACCTGATTCGGTTACCCGACTGTTGCGCCGAATAAACTGCCGATCGCCATCGTGAAGGCCATAGCAGCGCCGCCGCCGAGTAAAATTCGGACAACGGGACGGGCTGGATGAGCCCCACCAAATCTGGCCGATCCAACACCAAGACCTAGTAATGCGGCAAATACCGTCACGATCGTGACCCAAATTCGATTGGCATCGTTTGCTAGTGATGAAGCCAACAAAGGAATGCCCGCGCCGATTGAAAACGCTGCTGCCGAACTCACCGCTGCCTGCAACGGTCGTGCCAGATTGTGGCGTGAGATACCAAGTTCTTCGGCCAAGTGTGTCGATAGAGCATCGTGCGCAGTGAGTTCTTCAGCCACCTCGCGGGCCAACTTATGTGACAAACCTTTAGCTTGATAAATACCCGTGAGTTCAGCCAACTCACGTTCGGGAGTATTTTCTAATTCCCAGATTTCTTTTTTGATATCTGCTTGCTCAGAGTCGCGTTGCGAACTCACAGAGACATACTCACCAATCGCCATTGATGCCGCTCCTGCGACTAACCCTGCAGTGCCCGCAACCAAAACTGTATGACCTGTAGCGTCGGCCGCGGCAACACCGAGAATCAAGGAAGCGGTCGAGATGATGCCGTCGTTTGCCCCAAGCACCATGGCGCGCAAGAGTCCGATGCGTTGACTGAAGTGTTTTTCGCCTTGAGGAGACATGCCCACAACCTAGCCGCCTGCACCTCGTCAGGCTCCGTCCATTAGTACCTAGTGACTGATGCAATCTCAATTCAGAGTGGTGCTCACTCGATGGCTATTGTGAACTTCATGAGTGGAGCCACGATTCATAAATTAGATGGGCGACACGATCGCGTCCGCAAGGGCAAAGAAGCGGTCATTAATGCGATTATCGCTATGGTCGCCGAGGGACGCGTCAATTTGACTGCTGCCGATATCGCCGATCGAGCTGGTATCTCTGAGCGAACGTTTACTCGTTATTTTGATTCAATCGGTGACCTCATTGAATTGTCACTGCAACAAATTGAACCGCATATCAAACACATGCTCACATTTGATGTTCCCACGACCAACTTGCATGATCGTTTAGAAACCCTGGTTCAACTCCGCGTGTCTCTCATCCGTACGTATAGTCCACTCATCGAAGCAGTCGAACAATTGAGCTACAACTGGGCATCGGCCAAAGAAGCGACACGCGGGCGCGACCTCACCCTTGAGGCTCAGTTCCAGCGGTGGTTCTCGATTGAGCGCGCCCAGATGAACGAAGATCGATTCACCGCAATTGGCCACTTCTTGTCATATGCGTCGCTCCGCCAACTTTTCATGAGCCTGGGCAATCGCACCGAAGCAGTCGTCACAGCGATGGCGTTCGAATTGTTCTCAAATCGCCCAAAATAGCCTGACTTAGTTCGACCAGATGTACCCCAACAGTGGGCGACCTGCCTGTACCCTCGTTATGCCATGGAAACCGGTACCAACATCTCTGACGAAGCTTTGCGGCGCCGAACTTTTGCCATCATTAGCCACCCCGACGCCGGTAAAACCAGCCTGACCGAAAAGTTCTTGTTATACGCCGGAGCGATTCAAGACGCTGGTTCAGTTCGAGCTCGTGCGGGTCAGCGTTCGGCCACCTCAGACTGGATGGAGATGGAACGCCAACGCGGCATCTCGATTTCGTCAACCGTTCTTCAGTTCCCCTATGGCGACCATGTCTTCAACCTGCTTGACACTCCTGGCCACCGCGACTTCAGCGAAGACACATACCGCGTTCTCGCCGCCGTTGACGCGGTCATCATGGTGCTCGATACTGCCAAGGGAATCGAAGCCCAGACTCTCAAACTTTTCAACGTCTGTCGTTCGCGTAACTTGCCTGTGCTGACGTTCTTCAACAAGTTCGACCGTCCTGGCCGCGACCCTCTTGAACTGCTCGACGAAGTTGAACAACAAATTGGGCTGCGCGCCACACCTGCGACATGGCCCGTCGGACAACCCGGAGACTTCCGCGGCACCATTGATCGCCGAACTGGCCTGTTCACCAAATACACGCGTACCGCCCGCGGTGCTGCTGAAGCGCCTGAAGAAATCATTGATGCCGAACGAGCTGCCGCCGAAGAAGGCGATGCATGGAAGGTTGCTCTTGATTCGTGTTCACTACTTGACGCGATTGAGGCCAATGTTGACTTGCCATCGTTCTTAGCGGGTAAGAGCACGCCCGTTTTCGTTGGATCTGCTCTCACCAACTTCGGAGTTCGTGCACTTCTTGATGCAGTCGCCGAACTTGCTCCCCCGCCGATACCGCGCTTCGACCTCGCCGAAAATGAACGTGCTCTTGAAAGTCCGTTCTCGGGATTTGTTTTCAAGATTCAGGCCAACATGGACCCCAACCACCGCGACCGTTTGGCCTTTGCTCGCGTGTGCTCTGGGCACTTTGAACGTGGCATGGATATCGAATGCACCCGATCAGGTCGTGCTGTCGGAACCAAGTACGTAACGACTGCTTTTGGCAACGATCGCGAAACAATCGAAGAAGCATTCCCAGGTGACATCATCGGGCTCGTCAACGCTGGTGATCTGCGTATTGGTGACACGATTTATGCCGGCAAGAAAGTTGAATTTCCCGGCGTTCCACGCTTTGCACCTGAAGTATTCGCCAGCGCACGTCCACTTGATCGCAGCAAGATCAAGCAGTTCCGTAAAGGCATTGAACAACTCGACCAAGAGGGCGTTGTGCAAGTTCTGCGCGACCTCGACTTTGGTGACACCGAACCAGTGCTAGCAGCCGTCGGTGTTTTGCAGTTTGAAGTATTCGCCTACCGATTGTCGAGCGAGTTCAGTGCACCGACCGAAATCATTTCGTCGCCATACCAAGCCATGCGCATTACCGATAAGGCAAGTGCTGATCGCTTGCGCCAAATCGGCGGAATACGAATTTTGTATCGCAGCGATAACGAAATGGTCGCGTTGTTCGAAAACAAGTATCGATTGCAGCGTCTTGAAAAAGACGAACCCGAGTTGACCCTCAAACTAGTTTTTGACGGCCAACCCGACTCGTAAAAAACTCACATTTCATTGTGATTCTGGTGCAGATTTGTTGCGGAATCCGCAACAAATCTGCACCAGAATCACAGAGGTATTTAGTCCTTGAAGATGACTTTTTCGGTGAGTTCGGGGTCGGCATTGATTTGTTCATCGGTGAACAAAACATCGCGCCAATTCTTCTCACTGAAACGCTGCAACTGAGCATCAAATAGTGGCGACTTTCGATCACCCGTATTTGAATACGTCAGGAAAGCCCATGCTCGCGGGAATCCTTGTGTGTAGTCAACAGTCATCAAGAAACTTGTTCCATAGTTAATGGGATATCCGTCGGCCGTCAACGATGTAGCGGGAGCAACGCGGTCACCACGATTCGGTACTGATTCAGTCGACGAACCGAGACCTCCCCAGCTGACGACGTTGGTGACTCCATCGCTTCCAAGTCCACCAGGAACTGGCATGCGAGTTGAGGCACGTGGCGCGAATTGAGTCTCACGCAGCGTTGCGGCAGGCGTACGTCCACCCAATTCGAGGACCTTGACTGCTTGCCCAAGTGCAACCAACACCGGATCATCGCCACTGGCTGGCGCTGCTGCCAATCCACGCGGAGTATTCGCCGGATCTGCCACGTCAAATGGCACCGCCCAAACTTGTGGCCATGCATTCAAGGCCGAAATACGACCAAGCCATTCTCGGAATAAAGGAGCGCCAGCGTCATCTAGGTCAAAGGTCTGACCCCAATCGGCCAACACTTGACATGCTTCACTGACATCAACGGCCGAGGCTGCAACGACGACTTCACCAGAACTTGATACGATTTCTGGGATCATCACATTTTGCTGAGTTGCACAACGCTCGGCGATTCCGTCGGCGAGTTGCACTCCTGGGTAACTCGTATTGGCTACTGCAGCATCTCGGAGTTCTTCACCCGAGAACAATCCGTCCGCACCCGCCAGTTCGGCTTCGTTGGAAAGAATTCGAAGATTTTCAAGAGTACGCACCGAGCGCGCCGTGTTTTGTTCACCGTGCAAAACTGAGTATGCGCCCTTCAATGTCTCTGAAGCATTCGCAATCCAGAAACTGTCATTGGCGTTAAACACATAGTCAGTCCGTTCAGTCATGGGAAGTTCGCTCCACGGCACCAAACCTGGATCGCGAGCACCTTCTTGCTCTTCCCAACGGTTTGAACTCTTCGAACCATCTAAAACAATTGCGCCACTTTGACGACCGATTGCCGCGATTCCGCCAGCGGCAACCTGTGCCAAGTAATCGGCCTCGGCTTCTGCGGTCAGATTAGGAGTGGCTGAAATATCGCCGTACCACGTGCGGCCGTCCTTGCTCACCGCGATTGTGTTGAACAACGGAACACCTTGGTAGGTCTCATGTGCCTCAATGAATTCATCGAGTGACTGCGCACGGCCCATCGCCGAATACTGCTCGATAAATTCGTCGTTATTGATATTGGCATCGCGATACGTGGTGACTAAAGAGTTACTCCAGCCCACGCCAGGGAAATCGAGTATCGGACCATATTCACTGAACCAAAGGGTTCGAGTTACTGAAGATGTCGTGCCATCTTCACCGAGTACTTCGACATTGAACTCTTTTGATGTCATCGCAACTGGTTCACCGTCAACCAAATATGAAGTTGGATTGGTTGGATCAAGATTCAATGTGTACGCAGTAAAACGGCTTCCGGCCGAAACTGTGTGAGTCCATGCGAAATTCTCCGTAAACCCAATTCCGATTCCGGGAACTCCCGTGAGGTTGGCTCCGTAGATATCAAGCTCACCAGGAACGGTGAGATGAACTTCCCAAAACCGCAACTCACCTTCCCATGGGAAGTGCGGGTTCGCAACCAAGACTCCGCCCTGACCGCCTTCAACAGCATCGCGACCTACTGCCCAACCATTACTCGCCATTGGAGTAGCGCCCAATGCAGGAGTTTCATAGCTTGCTGGTTGCGCTTCAGCGTCGGTAGGAGGAACGGCAGACGCGATATATCCAGCGAGACGTGAACCTGATGCATTGAGCGCGATTGAACGTGCATATGCATACACGTCTTCACCAGTGACAGGACGAACCCAATCGGCGCCACTGCACCAACCAGAAAGTCCATCGACACCCACTTCTTCAACGTATGCATTCCATCCGGCAGCAAAGGCCTCAAACTGGTCCGTGATATCGGTCGAGACCTTCGGATAGTCCTCGCGAGCTAGTTCGTTGATGCCAATTGATTTCCAGGCAAAGTCACTGTTGATATTGGCATCACCAGATCCAGCACCCAGAAACGCCGCACGAGTACTCGTGATCTTCAGCATTTGATCAGCCAACGAACATGCATGATCTTCAGCGCTTGCGTAGCCCTGACCAAAAAAGACCCCCGGAAGATCTGCGGCAACAATGTGCGGGACGCCGTCACTGGTACGTCGAATGGTCGCCTCATATAGGTGATCAGAAGTCTCTTCACCGACAACGGTGGTACTTTCGTCCGGGGCAGACGAGTCGTCGCCACCTGAACATGCCGTTGCTAAAACGATGATCGGAGCGAGTATTAATGCAGTGATGTACTTACGGGTCATAGCCCGAAAGTATGTCAGCAATGAGACACGGGCAACGATTCCAAGATTTGTCGCATTTCATTGTGATTCTGGTGAGAATATTTACTTATTGTGAAGAAAAATCCTCACCAGAATCACAGAGGGATTTAGCGTCGGGGACGTCCGCCGTTGCCGCGAGCTGTTCCGCTACGAGCACCGGGACGACCACCTTGACGGCCATCAGCGCGTACGCCGCCACGACCAGCCGAACGACCTGACGGACGACCCGTCATATTCGATACATCAATACCGGTCCACGTTGCCGTGACGCCAGCCTTCTGCAACAACTGCTTCACTTCGCTCACTTGCGATGTTGAAGCAACTGTAATCACGCGACCAGCAGCACCAGCACGAGCCGTACGGCCCGAGCGGTGGGTATATGCCTTGTGCTCAATCGGCGGATCAGCATGAACGACCAACGGCACATCATCAACGTGAATACCACGAGCAGCAATGTCGGTTGCGACTAATGCTGATGCAGATCCGCTGGCGAACGCTGCCAAGTTACGCTCGCGCGCAGTCTGTGACAAGTTGCCATGCATATCAACTGCATTGATTCCGAATGTCTGAAGCTTTGCTGCCATCTGCTTGGCACGGTGCTTAGTACGTGTGAAGATCACAACGCGTTCTTTGCGGGCCAGTTCAGCAACGGCTTCTAGACGATCCGCATCATCAATCACCAAAACACTGTGATCCAACAACACTGGTGCTTCAACTTCAGCTGCATGTGACACCGGATTGTCTAAGTAACGCGACACGATTGCGTCAACGCCACCAGCAAGAGTTGCCGAGAACAACATACGCTGTCCAACCTTTGGAGTTGCATCAAGAATGCGCTTCACCATAGGCAAGAAACCTTGATCGGCCATATGGTCGGCTTCGTCGATAATGGTGATTTCAATGCGATCAAGCTTTGCGTCACCCTCACCCATGTGATCGACCAAGCGACCTGGGCAAGCAACAACAATTTCGGCACCAGCACGAAGTCCGTCGCGTTGTGGTCCGTGACCGACACCACCGAAGACGGTGATGACGCGCAAACCACAAGCAGTTGCCAACGGATCAATGACAGCAGCAACTTGTGTTGCAAGCTCACGTGTTGGCACCAAGATCAGTGCACGGGGACGATTGGCCTGACGACCAACTTTGGTTGCAGCCAAACGCGCAATCAACGGCAATGCGAACGCCAGTGTTTTACCCGAACCAGTTCGACCTTGACCAAGAACGTCACGACCAGCCAACGAGTCGGGCAACGTCACGCTTTGAATCGAGAAAGGTTCGGTGACGCCAGTTGCTGCCAAGATGCCAGCGAGATTTGCCGGCACACCAATTTTGACGAATCCGTTATCGGGTCCGACTTCTATCGGAATGATCGAAGGCTTTTTCGGAGCGAAATTAGAAGCCGTCGCTGAACCATTCTCAGAACGGAAACCGCGACGATCATCACGACGCGATGCCGACTTGGCTCGTGATTGGTTGGTTGATTTGCTGCGGGCTTTGCCAGCAGAAGGGCGACCACCAGATGATGGACGAGCTGCTGAGGATGCTCCGCCAGCAGGCGAACCGCCTTCGGAACGTCGTTGGGGCGTGGTCGAACGACCAGTTGAAGTGGATGGGGACATGGGGGGTGTTTCCTTTGACAGGTGCCGCGAACCTGTCTGGGATGACACGCATCGCTCGGACGAACCATCGTCCCGGCTGCGTCACCCTACCCACCCCCATGTCACAAACGGGTGGATGTGACCTAAGCAAGTTGAAATCATGTACTTAAACGCGACGAACTGGGCCTTCAGGCGGAAGCAAAGCCGCATATGGCGCAAACGCTGCACGATCAACTAGTCGACCTTGTTTACGCATTTCATCAAAGAGTGCCGTCACAACATGCGACATTGAAATCGACTTCTTTTCATCTGCCGCCCTGAATGCTGCACCGAGAGCAACCGATCGAATATCTGCACCCGACAACTTGAACTGCGAACAGAAATCGATATCAACATCATTTTGAGGAGCATCACTTGGCAAAGCCTTCAACCAAAGGGTGCGACGTTCGCCTTCATCAGGAGCTTGGAAATCAACCACTACGTGGATTCGACGCAAGAACGCGTTGTCAATATTGCTACTGAGGTTGGTGGTCAAAATGACCAATCCGTCAAAACGTTCGATGCGCTGAAGCAAGTACGAAACTTCAAGGTTTGCGTAACGATCTTGTGCGTCCGATACTTCACTGCGTTTTCCAAAAATACTGTCGGCTTCATCAAATAACAAAACGACGTTGCCAGTGTCGGCAACATCAAATAGTTGCTCAAGATTCTTTTCGGTTTCACCGATGTATTTTGAAACCATTGTCGCAAGATTGACTTTGAAAAGATCAAGACCTAAGTCTGCAGCAATCACTTCGGCCGACATGGTCTTGCCAGTTCCGGGAGGGCCACTAAACATGGCAACAACACCAGCCGACGGAATCGGCTTGAATCCCCATTCGTCAAGAACGGTGTCGCGGTGACGATAACGCGCTGCCACCATCCGCACTCGTTCAAAATCTTCAACTGGTAAAACCAAATCGTCCCATGAACGAGTGGGACGAATACGTGTGGTCAAGCGATCAAGATCACCAGTGACTAAACGACGCGCTGCATGGCTCGGGTCTCCGCCAAGCGCAGGTAACGACTTTCGGATTTGGTCAAGTTGCGTAAAGGTCAAACGGTGACCTGCACCTAAGGCGCCGCCCATTTGTTGCAGAACTGATGCAGCGCTCGCAACGCGATCATTGATTTGATCATCAACCCACGCCCGATCGGGCAATTGTTCTAGGGGTATTTGATTTTCCGACAAGATTCCCCAACGCAAATGATTGGCTCGTTCAATCCACCATTTGATACGTGGCGGAACTGAATCAACGACATCGACGAGAACTGCTGCACCACACAATGTGGCTTCGCGAACTACCGCAGCCCAATTTGTTGATTCGTCAGTTCCCTTCAGGGCGATCGCCCGTTCTGCACCAAGGCGCATCAGAGCGCGACGTCGACGTGCTGAACGATCTGGACCAGCCACCAAAATCACTTGAGCATCACCAGATCCGGCGACACCCGAAATGTGCTCGATATCAATCGGAAGTTCGGGATCACGATCTTGAACTCCGAGTAATGACCACACCAAAGATGGCGCGAGGTGGATTTCGCGTGCGGCCCACGCTCCAGATTCACTGACATGAATGAAACCAGAGCGCATCAGGCGACTGTCGGGTGCAGCCGCGGTGAGCGATTCGGGCAACACATGTGAAAGTACGCCAAGGGTGACTGTTCCATCAGTTTTTCCACCAAGACCGGCAACCACGCGACGGCGCTCTGGCCTAATTTCAACAGCAGACAACACAGCAATGAGGGCGGCATCATGTTTGTCAGCGCGAGCTAAGCGAATCGCCGTCGCAAACAACGACTTACTTGACATCTCAGATTCCAACATCTTCCATGCCGAACTCAGATTCTTGTCAGTCTCTTTTTCAAGGGCATCTCGCGACTTGAAACCCGGCAATAGAAGCCCCTGTTTGGCTAAATCGTCACCGACTGGCCCTTGCTTGACAATTCCGAATCGCAAAATTTCGTCAGCGAATAATTCCCATTGGTTGGCATTTTTTGACGATCCGAATTTCATACCTAATCCAGTGATAATTGATCGATGAATTGATGGAAACGCAACGACCGGGTTATTTCCATCAGTGTAGAGAGATCGTCACCTTCAGCGGTTATTGAAAACTCGTCACTCGGATGTTGCACTTGAGCAAGCAATTTTCCGACTCCAAGGTGAGCGGTCAATGAAATGTCGTCAAATAACAGTTCTGAGGTGCCCGAAATCGCCGGTTGTGTCGCCCTTTTCAAAACCCAACGGCTTCCGGGTCCCGACATCTCCATGTGATCATCCGAGACTGTCCTCGTCCACCCCTCAGGAACATCGACGCTCATTCGAAAATCAATATGAGTGAGCGAATTTTTCGTTAGATGAATATCACGTGGTAACAAAAATCGAGTGCTACTAGCAATAGCTAACATTTCATTGAGGCGGTCATCGTCTGTTTTCCACTCCGCGCGTAGTGCTACTGGAATTTCCAGTGGCACTATGGCAACGAATCCTTGCATTGGACCACCATCGCCGTCGCTCACAAAGGTTTGACCTTCACAAACAATCCCGTCAGCAACAACATTCAGTTCGTCCATCCATTGGGAAACTCGCCCTAGTCGCTGAACACATAGTTCTCGCGCCGCAGATCCCTTTACCAACAATCGACGAAATTCAAAAGTAGTAGCGGAATCGGGTCGGTCATCCTCGGGGTCGTCCCACAAAATGACTGAGTCATCACCAAGTGCATCATTCATGAATCCGACTGGAGCAAGAACAGAAACTCCGATTTCGTCCAACGAGAAGTGCAGTTCGTCACTCATTTAGACCATCAGAAAATGCAATTTACTTACCCTTGACATGTTGAGTGCGATGTCCGTACGCCGGATTCACCGTGTCAAACGTCTTGGCAGGCGCAGGCTTGCCCGCCGCCTTACCCGCTGGTGCCGCACCAGGTGCCGGCGGAAGTGCCCTAGTCGGTCGCCCAGCACCAGGTGCCGCTGCCTGTGCCGCCGCTGCCGCAGCAGCCTGAGCAGCAGCTGCTTGCTCGGCGGCAACAATTTCCTTCGTTTTAAACGTCACCGTGACTTTGCCCCGTTCAGCAGTCACTTCAATGGTGTCAATTTCAATCTGACTGGTGCGAGAACTTGCACCAGCAAGAATTGATTGCAAAGCTAATTTAATAGCTTCGCCAATTTTCTCGAGATCTTGAGCCTCCTTTGCAGGATCAACCAGAAGTCGCGTGACCAACTTTATGTAAGGCGCTTGAAGAAGATTGTTCACTTGCTCAACCTTGACTCCACTGTCACCTTGCTTTGATTTCTTCCGCACATAATTCGCGATAACTGTGGTTGACGCAGTGGCTTCTTTTTTCACGACCTCGTCGGAGGCATTTGGAATCGGTTTTTCGCCTCCCGCCTTCTTCGCAAGCCAATTTCCTACTTTGGTAAACGAACCCACCACCGCCTTTCCCCAATTTTTGACTCGCTCAGTGAACAACATCGGTTCTCCAACGGCCACAAGTTCTGATGCCTCGCCAACCGCGTCATCATGGCGGATCTCGGCACTCGAGTCCTTTCTTAATTCATCCACTGTTGCATTAATAAAGTTTTCTGAAACTTTAAGGTCAATCAACAATTTGCGTTGCTCAACATCCATTACCTCAGTTGGCGAGAGTCGTATCGGAGCAAACGACATCTCAAGGATACGAATGAAGGCAGAATTCGCATCTGATTTAATGAGCGCCTCTTCAGCAGCATCGGCGGAAATCTTCTTAGCCTTGACCGTTGCATCTGCTGCGGTTTTCTTATCCGCCAGTGCTTTGTCGGACGGTGCTGCTGTCGCAGCATCGGTGGCAAGGGTTGCCGCGGCAATTGCCCTCTCGTGATCCCCTTTGGCGCTCGCAGCTTCTAATTTTTTCTTGTAAGCCGAATTTGAAAGCGCCCATTCAGTCACTTTTCGCACGACCTGTGTTCCGAGATTCATCGCAACACCAAGAAGAGTGACAGCCATACCAAACGGACCCGTTGCGAGGGTTGCTATTTGACCAACAACTTGAGTCACATCTGCCACAATGTCAGCGATTGCAAATCCAATTTGTCGATGTTCAGTTGACAACAAAGTTGAAACCGCCGCAATATCCAAATCAGCTTTCTTCAATAATTCTGTATCAGTTATTCCTGACTTTTTCTCGGTAATCTGTTGAAGAACTTTGCTTGTTTGGTTCCGTGCGGTCATTAATGGCAACAGAGTGTTGTACACATTGTCAGCCAACGACATCAATGAAACTGCGAGACCCAATCCAGGGAGCAAACTCAACGCCAACTTCTCCGAAAGCGCTGAAGCCGCTTGTACTGACTCGCAAACTGACTTTGACATATCAGTTGCGGCTTTGACTGCACCGAACGAAGCAGCAACGCGGTCTTTCACTGTCGCTTGCGTTGATGTTTGAAAAGCTTCAAACAAGTCAGCAACTGCCGACGCTGTATTCAATGAGGAAGAAATGAGTGCCAAGCCTTCGGTTGACTTAATCCCGTCAGGATCATTGACATCCATTTTGAAGCCGGACTTTACCTCTTGAAACTCTCTCAAAGAGGCCGCGTTAGCCCCAGAGCCGCTGACTTTTTCGATCAAGTCATGCCCTTCAAGAGCCGACGAGTCGCTGAAGTCCACACGACGAATCATCTGCGCTCCAGACAAGGGTGAACGTGACAATGCGACCGCATTTGGGTCGACTCGTCGCATTGACGAACCACCTTGTTGCACAACATGGGTGAGTTCGTGGGCAAGAAGGCCCATACCGGACGAACTGCCTGGAGTAAATCGACCTTCACCAAAAAATACGTCGTTGCCAACAGTAAAGGCTTCAGCACCAAGCGATCGACTTAATTCGGCAGCCTTGCTATCAGCGTGCAAACGCACGCCACCTAGATCTACGCCAAAGAAACCTTCGAACTGTCCACGAGTTGAGCCATCAAGACCCGAACCTCGTCCAGTTTCACGAGAGATATCTGATTCAATGCTGTCACCAACTGCGAAACCACCAGTTTCCATTGTTCCGTTGGAAGATGAACGCGATGTTTGCCCACTACTGATTTGTTCATGAGCTGGAGCGCTTAGCTGACCCGACGATTGTTGCCAGCGCAAGAAGTCAAGAGCCATCGCGTCAGCTTCAACTTCAGCTGGATCATCGACACGACCAACTTCCATGCGAGCCTGCGCCAACATTCCTAATCCAGCCACCGTTGATTTCAACGCAAATTCACCGAACGCGTGTGAGTCGCTCTCTGACTCAGGACCTAGTTGCTCAACCTTCGCACCGATTTGCTTGTGCGTTGACTGCTGATCTAATTCCATTTTTGAACCCTTCACGATTCCCCACCAATCAAATTTTTCTTCGTGCCCTCAGGAAGGCGCACAAGACCCAACGCCTCATTCACACTCTTATTGTCGGCAGTAACTGCTAAAAATGCGGGAGCGACAGCAGCGAAGTTCGCGGTCACCGAACCTAAAGTTCGGATGACATCAGCGGCCACGTCCTCTTGTGTTGCACTTTCGTCGACGCGCACAACTGCACGACACACTGGCATCTGCAAAACCAAATCAATCTCAAAGCTCACGTCAAGCAACGTGGGGTTGATGCGACCGATCAATTCATCAAGTTGCGCACGGCACGCGCCGGGATTTCCAACGCCGCCAAAGGCGATCACTCGCACGGTGCCAATATCTTCGAACACCTGAATCGAACCGCCAACGACCATTCCCTCGTACAACAGCGAAGTTCCGATGGCTAAGGGCGGGCCGTCGTCACGAAAAGGCCATTCAGCCAATTTCAAAGATTGGGCAATTATGTCCCGTAACCCGCGCACCTTTTGACAATAACACGACAAAACCGTCCAATCCTCGGGCGTAGGGCCAATGCGGTACCCTTCCCTCATGCGCCTGACCCCACCTGCTACCTGCGTTTTGACGGCTATTGCCACCGCTGCGTCGGTGTACATCACCCGATCGATCACCAACGAGAGCGTGAGCCAGGTCAATCCGCTCTTTGCTGCAATCGGCGGTTTCGTGATTCCGGCCTATGCGTTCAATATTTTGCACAAAAGTCGCAATAAACCCAAGAATCCCCAAAAACTTGTCACGATTTTTACCGCTGTGATCGTGTTGCCAGTTCTTGCGATTTTGTGGATAGGCAATCAAAGCAATGCCTACAAAGTGCAAATGGCCACCATGTTTGTTGTGCTCGGGGCGTGCGCTATCGCCTTCATTCCTGCCGCTTTGAAAGCAACTAAATCCGACGATTTATGAAGTAACGAGTCCGCGCATGCCACCGTCGGCACGCCATTGCTCCAGCACCTGCACAAAGGCCACTGGCCCGCCGCCATAACTCCCACCTTGCACGCTTCGCGCAGCTGGTTTGCCTTCGTTGTTGTAATAGCCAGGCGTACATGACTCAAGGAACTTGATGTTGTTTTGCGACAGCGAAATGATGCGATCAACCCACCACTGTTCAGACTCTTCAGAAGTTTCAATTCGTGTCGCACCTTTTTCAGAAATCTGATTCAAGATGTAACCAATATGACGCGCCTGTTCTTCGAGCATGTGCGGGAAGTTCACCGTGAAACCACTTTGCACACCGCTCACAATGAAACAGTTCGGAAATCCACGACTATGAAAGCCGTGAAAGGTGCGCGCGCCGTCTTCCCAATGTTCGGTGAGTGACTTGCCTTCAACACCATAAATTTCGTAACCGGCACGACGACTGAAGTTCGTGCCAACTTCAAAACCAGTTGCGTAAATCAAGCAATCAATTTCGTACTCAATACCATTTGCAACAATGCCTTTTTCGGTGATGTAGTCAACACCCCGACCATCGGTGTCGATGAGTTCAACATTGGGTCGATTGAACGTCGCCAAATAATCATCATGGAAACACGGACGCTTACAGAACTGGCGATACCAAGGCTTCAAGTGTTCGGCTGTACTCGGGTCACTCACGATGTTTTCAACTCGTGCGCGAATTTGCTCCATCTTTTCAAAGTCGGCGAGTTCAAGATTGCGTGCTAATCCTTCTGGTGACAAATCGGGACTGGCATCTTGACGAAGACGAATCAACAAGTTACCGATGATGTCAGTCCAACCGTCTTGCACCAAGTCGACTTCAGCGAAACCACCGCTCACAAGCGCGTTGAAGTTATCCATGCGCTCTTTTTGCCAACCAGGTTGCAATGACGCCGCCCACTCGGTGTCGGTCGGACGATTGTTTCGTACATCAATAGACGATGGCGTACGCTGAAAGACAAACAGTTGATCAGCCGATGCACCAAGGTGCGGAACACACTGCACTGCAGTTGCGCCAGTGCCAATGATGCCGACGCGCTTACCCTTCAAATTTGACAATCCGCCAGTTGAATCACCACCGGTGTAGTCGTAATCCCAGCGGCTGGTGTGGAAAGTGTGTCCCTTAAAGGTTTCGATTCCCTTGATACCTGGCAATTTGGGTCGGTGTAGCGGCCCATTGGCCATCACGACAAATCTGGCGCGCATGATGTCGCCACGATTGGTATGAATCAACCAGCGACGATCGATTTCGTCCCAACGCAATTCAGTGACTTCGGTTTGCAAGCAGGCATTGGTGTACAGATCAAAGAAACGAGCGATTGCTCGGCTGTGCTCGAGAATCTCTGGTGCATTTGAGTACTTCTGCTTGGGGATGTAACCGATTTCTTCAAGTAAAGGTAGGTAGATATAGGACTCAACGTCACACGCCGCACCGGGATAGCGATTCCAATACCAAGTTCCGCCGAAGTCGCCGCCTTTTTCAATCATTCGAATATCGGTGACGCCAGCTTCACGTAGCCGTGCGCCAGCGAGCAATCCACCGAAGCCTCCACCAATAACCGCTACTTCAACTTCGTCAAATAGTGGTTCACGATTCAGCGGTTGCACATACGGGTCTTCGAGATACTGCTCAAAGTCAGAAATGTCGGTGTATTGATCGTTGCCTTCGGCGCGTAAACGCTTGTCGCGCTCAAACTCATACTTCGCCCGAAGCGAATCTGGATCAAATTCTGTCGTTGTCATATTTCCCCCAAAAAATTGTTACTTCAACAAACTCATTGCATCATGATCAAGAACTAAATGCCCATACTGAGTGGCCATCGTGACAAAGAGATCATCACCGCGTTCGGTACGTGCTGCCATTGACGTTGCGAGCACCGTAATGATCAAGCCCCAAATTGAACCGAAGCGATAATCGCGCCAGCACGTATCAACGTCGTAGTTGATTCCGGCCGCATTCAGTTTGACGCGATACGACTCAATCAATTGCTTCTCAACTTCACGTCGACGTTCGGGCGTAAAGCTTCCAGCAATCAGGTACGCGACATCAACCATGCCCAGTCCTTCGTTGACGGTTTGCCAGTCAACGACAACGAGCGGCGGAGCATCGGGCTCACGAGCAAACATGAAGTTGTCTGGTCGAAAATCGTAATGAGCGACAGTCAACGGAGTTCCTGAGCCCAAAGCCCATGCACCAATAACTGGTGCCGCATCTTCAATCACTTTCAAGATCTCGGGTTCGAGGCGGGCGCCTAAACGCTCGACGAATGCCGGAAGCAAGAAGCCGTAGATCATCGCAAGATTGGCTGACCGCTCTTCAAGCGTGCTCGGGTTAACCCCAGATTCGGGAAGGGTCGGATCACCCCAACGTGGCGCATGCAAAAGAACTGCTTGATCAATTGCGAGTTCAGCTTCATCAAGAGTGAGGCCCGTGAACTGGTCACCCTGCACCGACCCCGAGAGATCTTCCATGATGAGACAGAACTGTTGCTCGTCCACATTGAGCGCAGCGTGATAACACTTCGGTGCTCGCACATTGACGGTCGACGCGATGCGCGAATAAAAGTTGAACTCGGTCACATATGCAGTGCCACCAAAACCCGTGGCCCGAGCCGTTTCATCAAAAGACGGAAACTTTCCCATGACAGTTTTCGGGCGACCTGCCGGGTTGTCCCACTCCAACGAAAAGCGAGCGTTGCAACCGGTCTGCCCCGTGCCGACGAAACCTTCAAATGTGCACTTCGTGATTGTGGCTCCACCAGCAATGCCCGAAGCCCGCAGAGCCTCGTTCATCCATGGCGCATCAATGGTCGTTGGGTCACTACGAATGTCAAGAATTTCCCCCATCCCCCCACCGTAGACCGAAACCTCTCTAGCCTCATAAGGGTGAGTCTGATTCATGGGGCCCGAGTTGGTATCCAACTGCCAGAGGTCGAGCGCGAGGTTCGCTGGCCCGAATATCAGACCATGGCTCAGGCCGCCGAAAAAGTCGGTTTTGGCCCCTTAGGGATCGGTAGCCACCTCATATATCGGGGCGACGGCCCACCCAAACTTATTTCCTCAGAAGACTGGACTTTGTGCTCTGGTGAACGATGCACTTTTGCTGGCACATTCAACACTGTCAATGATTCAGTTTTTCTCCCCAGAGCTCATCCCCCGATCCCCATCATGATTGACCCCATCAACGAACGTTCAGTACGTTCATTGGCAGAGGCTCTCCGATGAAGTTGCGCTTACCCGCGATCGCCCTTTTCATTGGTCTCACCATTGCCGCCGTTCCGATGCACTCACTTGCGACCGTTGAAGTTGCCACGCAAGCCAACGACGACTTGATCACAGAATTAATCGTTGAACGATTACCAGGACGTTCATCATTGAGCGCAATGTCGCTGATTGAAAACGAATTTGATCTTGATGCGTCTGTTGAATCAAAAATTTATGATCGACTAGAGGTCATTCAACTTGATCAGCCGATCACTCGCGCAGAAGCCGATTCTCTCGTGCAGCAACTTGTTGACACGGGCAAAGTTGAATCGGCCGAAATCAATGAAAAACGCTACATAGTTGCCGCGCCTGATGACGCCGAGTATCCAAACCAGTGGTATCTCAAAGATTTTGCAACGACCGACAAAGGAATTGGTATTGAATCTGCTTGGAGCCACACAACTGGTTCACCTTCAATTGTTGTTGCGGTCATCGACACTGGTTACACCGTCCACCCAGACCTACCGACACCATTACCTGGGTACGATTTTTTTGATAATGACGCCGATGCCACCGATCCTGGCGATGCTGGTTGCGATCAACCCAATCCGTCCTGGCATGGAACAAAGGTTGCCGGGATCATTGGTGCAAAGACCAACAACGGCATCGGCGTTGCCGGCATCAATCAACAATCCCAGATACAACACATTCGAATTCTGGGGCCATGCGGCGGTGACACGAGCGATGAGATCAAAGCGATTCGCTGGGCAGCAGGTTTACCAGTTCATGGCATCTCATTAAATCCCACGCCAGCCCGTGTCCTTAATTTGAGCTTGGGTGGCGGAGGAAATTGTTCAGAACTTGAACAATCGGCCATCAACGATGCCGTTGCTGCTGGAGCAATCGTTGTTGTTGCAGCAGGAAATGGCGGCTCCGACAATGTCGGGGATGATCTCGATCTTCCACAAAATGCCTTTTCGCCAGCAAATTGCAACAGTGTCATCACCGTCGCTGCAACAACTTCAACTGGGGCTCGCGCGAGCTACACAAACTTTGGTTCTGTCGTCGACATTGCGGCCCCAGGATCAAATATTCGAACAACCAAATTCAACGGGTATGACAGCGTCAGCGGCACCAGTTTTGCAACACCAATCGTCAGCGGAATTATCTCGCTGATGCTGTCTGTTAAACCCGGTCTTAATTACTACGGAGTTTTGACTCTGCTCAGGAAGGACAATGTTGCTAACTCTTTTCCTTCCATCCCGTCATCGCAATGCTCAAACGACATCTCTGCCACCTATTACTGCGGACTCGGAATTCTTGATGCGAACCATGCAGTTCATACCGCATTACTCATTGCCCTCGAGGTCTTTGAACCACTGCAGCCAACACGCGTAGCCGACACCCGCTCAAACATCGGCAACGTCGGCACCAACAAAATCGGTGACGGTGCAGGTGGCGGAACACCCCTCACGTTCAAAATCATCGGCACCGGCAACATCCCCACCACAGGAGTCTCAGCAGTTTCGCTCAACATCACCGCCGTCGACACCCAAGTCGGCAATGTAGGCGGATACTTCAAGGTCTACCCCTGCGCCTCGGGCCAACCCGATGTCTCCAACCTCAACTTCGTCTCCAACCAAACCATCGCCAACGCAGTCATCGTCCCCGTCGACACCAACGGCAACATCTGTGTCTACGTCTACGGCCAAGCCCACATTCTCATTGACACGAACGGCTGGTTCGCCAACAGCGTCAACTTCACCACCATTACTCCAACACGTGTCGCCGACACCCGCTTGGACATCGGCAACGTCGGCACCAACAAAATCGGTGACGGTGCAGGTGGCGGAACACCCCTCACGTTCAAAATTGCCGGCACCGGCAACATCCCCACCGAAGGAGTCTCTGCTGTTTCGCTCAACATCACCGCCGTCGACACCCAAGTCGGCAATGTAGGCGGATACTTCAAGGTCTACCCCTGCGCCTCGGGCCAACCCGATGTCTCCAACCTCAACTTCGTCTCCAACCAAACCATCG
>JBIIMF010000138.1:0-3281 GCA_044338135.1 Ilumatobacteraceae bacterium
CCAGCATCAAGTTTCGAAAGCCCCGGCGCAGCATTTTCGCCAGCAGATATTCGACATCTGATTTCTGAGTTCAAGGCCATTGGTATTGGCGAAGTCATGAACTATCCCGCCGTCATTAACGGCGACCCGACCTTCCGCGAAATCATCGCGGCAGCGGGTTGGCGCAGTGTCGATGGTCATGCACCTGGTTTACGTGGTCCGCAACTCGACGCATACTTGGCAGCCGGCGTTGAATCTGATCATGAATGTTTCGCTCTTGATGAAGCTCACGAGAAGCGTCAAAAAGGTATGTGGGTCTTTTTGCGCTACGGATCTGCTTGTAAAGACCTCGTTGAATTGTTGCCAACTGTTTTACGCACAGGCGTCACGCGTACCGCGATGTGTACCGACGATCGTGAGCCACACCAGATTCGCACGATTGGCCATATCAATCACTGTGTGAGCCTTGCGGTTGAAGCTGGTTGCGACGAGATCGAAGCGCTCATCATGGCTTCGTATCTGCCGGCGCAATTTCACAACTTCTTCCATCTCGGTCAACTAGGACCCGGATATCAGGCCGATGTCTTGGTCTTTGATTCAATGAAGGAATACCGTCCCGCTGCTGTGTATCAAGCGGGCAAGTTGGTGGCACGCCATGGATACATCCTCGATGGTGCAGTGCCCGCAACACCTGCGCCCGCGTCATTGCGTAATCGCGTGCACTTGCATCACAATCCAACTGCCGTAGAGTTAACTGTTGATGCTCCGGCTGATGGAATGGCTCGAGTCATTGGTGTCACTCAAGGAACTGTGCGTACTACTGCGCTTGAACTTGATATCAACGATCCCAACAACGACATCGCGCGTATTGCAGTTCTTGAACGCCACAAAAAGACTGGTCGCATTGGTCTTGGTTATGTCGCCAACTTTGGATTGACACGCGGCGCGATTGCATCAACGGTGTGTCACGACGCCCACAACGTGATGGTGATTGGCGCCCGCGACGAAAGCGGGCCAGCCGACATGGCGATTGCAGTTGCACACCTGGCAAAGATTGGTGGCGGACAAGTGCTCGTGCACGAGGGCAAGATTTTGGCCGAGGTTCCGTTGCCGATTGCCGGGCTCATGAGCGACCAACCTCTTGATGTGGTGGCCGATCAGATCGAACTCATGGAGCAAACGGCCCGCGATTTCGGCATTGCGATCGACGCCCCGTTTATGTTGCTGTCGTTCCTGGGACTCTCGGTCATTCCCGATCTACGCATCACTGACCACGGGTTAATCGACGTCAACCAGTGGAAACAGGTCCCGGTCGCCCTCTAGAGGCTCGATTCTCGGGCCTCCCCGGGCTTTACTTTTTGACCAAAAACCGAATCGTCACACTTTGGAAACATTCGTCTAGACGAATTGTGTCTATAGTTCGCCCATGGCCACGAGGGAGACCAGCGCACGGCAGACCGAGATCGATCTTGCCTCCGACGCGCCTCTCTACGAGCAGGTCCGAGATCGCTTGAGCCAGATGGTGTTGGCCCGCGATCTTTCAGATTCAACTCCACTGCCAACCGAACCCAATCTGATGGAACTCTTTGGCGTCAGTCGCGGAACACTTCGTCGAGCAATTGAAGAGTTAGTTCGTGATGGATTGTTAAGTGCCGAACAAGGCCGGGGCACATTTGTTGTTCAAGAAGAACGCGTACGACGAGTCGTATGGCAACGGTTATCAGAAGTCTCTCGTCCCGACTCGCGTTTTGATCTTGATCTCAGCCAGTACGTTCCCGATTTCGCTGGATCACACCTTGCGCACAAGAGAGTGATGAAGCGGGCCGAATGGAAAAACGCAGATGTCGTTTTCTGCGCTCCCGACAACAGCATCGAACTCCTACGACTTGCAGCCCTTGAAGCTGGAAAGAAAATTCTTGTTCCGACTTACGGACTACGTCGCGGATTCATCTTCTTAAACGGTGCAAAGATCCAAAAGACCGATCATGCTTTGGCGGCAACGCTTGACGGGATGGAACGGTTCGGCAAGCGACTCGGACCAGCCGATCTACGTCAAGCTGGAACCATTGATCTGGTGGTCACTGGCGCAACTGCTGTGACGACCGATGGCCGCCATATCGGTGGCGGACAGCGTTATCTCGCACTTGAGTGGATGATGATGAAACAGCTTGGCGTGTTGTCGCCGAATGCTTTGGTTTTTGCAGTTGTGCATGACTGTCAAGTGGTTGACGAGATGGTTGAAGCCGAACCTGATTGTTTGCTTGATCTGATTTGCACAAACACTGATGAGATTGATGTTTGGCAGCCCCGTGATTCAGCCCCGACAAAATTGAGGAGAATTAAGTGAGTAGCGCATTGTCAACCGATCAATATCGTGAACAGATCTGGGCCGAATTGGCCAAGGTTGCACGACCCGATTCGCGTTTTCACTGGGACTTCTCTAGTTTCATTTGTGATTTCATCGGAAGTGAAAAGTGTTCTGATCGAGTCTTAGAACTTGACGCATTAAAGAATCGCGGAAATCGTCAGGTCTTCATTACTCCTGATAATTGTCTTGAAGATCTGCGTTACAAACTTATTCAGCGTGGAATTCCCTTTGTGATGACCACCTACGGCATTGTCCGTGGGTTTTATCGCCTTGATCCCTCAACGATTCCCGCAGGTGATCATCGATACGCGGCAACTCTTGACGGGTTCGATCGTTACGCGGTGGCGATGCCATTGGTCGAATTACAAAAGGGTGAAAAGTTTGCCTTGCTGGTGACCGGCGGAAGTGCGGTCAGTAACAACGGAGTGCGCTTTGGCAAAGGGCACGGTTATTTTGATTTTGAGTGGGCCGTTCTTTCAGAACTTGGGCTCACCGATAGTTCTTCAGTCGTGGCCGATGTCGTGCACGACTGTCAGTTCGTCAACGAAGTTATGCCTGCAGAGAAGCATGACGTCGTTGTCGATTGGGTGGTTACTCCCACCCAAGCAATGCACATAGATCAGAGCTCGCGTCAAAGTGGACGAGTGTTCTGGGAATTGGTTCCAGGAACAGAATTCGAACAACTCAGCATCGTTGCCGAGTTGCGCGCCATTCAAAACTTGGGTCCGCTATGACTCTGCGCCCAGTACATCAACCGTGACACAACCCACACGACAAACAACATGAAAGGTCAACAATGAATCCGATTTCACGACGACAGATGCTGATTCGAGCATCCGCAGCCGGTGTTGGTTTAGCAGGCTTGCCTGCATTCCTCGCAGCATGCGGAGGCGATGACAGCAGTTCATCAAGTTCAGGCTCAAGCGATGTCACT
>JBIIMF010000081.1:0-5274 GCA_044338135.1 Ilumatobacteraceae bacterium
TTCATCAAGTTCAGGCTCAAGCGATGTCACTAAGTTGACGATGCAGGCAGCTTGGGTAAACGACGCTGAGTTCATGGGCTACTTCATCGCCATGACCAACGGCTACTACACCGAAGAGGGCATCGATCTCAACTACCTATCCGGTGGCCCAGATGTCATCCCAGAAAGCTCATTGCTATCAGGAAAATCTCCTTTGGCATTGACCACTCCAGACAGCACGATCAACGCAATCGTCAATGACGGTGCACCGTTCGTGATCATCGGAGCGCAGTATCAGAAGAATCCGATCGGTGTCATCAGCCTGAAGAAGAACCCCATCAATTCGCCACAAGAATTGGTCGGCAAGACTTTGGCCGTTCCGGCGTCAAACACTCTTTCAGTTGAGGCCATGCTCAAGCTGAGTGGTGTGAACAAGGATGATGTCAACATCGTTCCGTATGCCTACGATCCAACGCCATTGGTCAAGGGCGAAATTGACGCATCAATTGACTTCGCAACCAACGTGCCGTACAGCATCGAACAAGCTGGTGAAGAAGCATCGTCGTTCTTGTTGTACGACTTTGGTTTCACCATCTTCAATGACACCGTTGTTGTGACCAAGGATGCGTTGAAGAACAACCGTGCCGAAATCGTGAAGTGGTTGCGTGCAAGCCGTAAGGGCTGGATAGAAAACTTCAAGGACACCGCGAAGTATCCACCCGAGTTTGCCGAGACTTACTTCAAGGGCACTGGACGCACCATTGATAATGAAATCTTCTTCAATGCTGCTCAACAGCCTTTGATGGAGACTTCTGGTGGAATCTTCTCGATGTCCGAAGAAGCAATTGAAGCCAACTTGGCAGCTCTTGCCGAAATTGGAGTCAAGGGAACTCGTGACATGTTCGACACAACTCTCCTCGAGGAAATCTGAGTTTGTCAACTTTGCAAGAAGTAGCTGGTGGTGCGCTCCGCGTTCAAGACGTGGAGCGCACCTTCGCGCTCAAAGATGATGTCGTTCGGGCCCTTGACAAGGTGTCCCTAGAAGTTCCGGTTGGATCATTCATTTCGTTGATCGGCCCATCAGGATGCGGTAAGTCAACACTGCTACGACTACTTGCGGGTCTTGAATCTCCTGATGGTGGATCGCTATTGATCGGTGACAAGACACCAAACGAAATGCGCACTGCAGGTCGCTTGGGCGTGGCATTTCAAGACCCGGCTCTGATGCCGTGGCGATCAGTATGGAAGAACATCACGTTGCCGTTGCAAGTGATGGGAAAGCCAGTCAAAGAATTTCAAACAGCAATTGAAGAATTGATTTCTCTCGTTGGTCTTCAAGGTTTTGAACAAGCATTGCCATCGCAGTTGTCTGGTGGAATGCGTCAGCGCGTCGCTATCGCTCGTGCATTGGTCACCGAACCAGAAGTTCTCTTGCTTGACGAGCCATTCGGTGCGCTTGATGAGATTCTTCGCCGCACAATGAATCTTGAATTGCAGCGAATCTGGTCGGCTCGTCGTCCAACCACGATTTTGGTAACGCACTCGATTGAAGAAGCAATTTTTCTTGCTGACAAGGTCGCCGTGATGTCGGCGCGTCCCGGTCGCATCGTCGAAATTGTGGACATTCCCTTTGAACGCCCTCGTCATCCAGAGATTATCCGTAGTTCTGAATTCCATAAATTGGCAGACCACTTGTCTGAGTTGTTGTTCGCTGGTGGCGGACACTGAAAAGTGTCGTCAAGATGAAGAATTTTAGTCGTTTCGCTCGCGGCACTGGCGTTGTGCTGATTGTCCTGGCTATCTGGGAAATCTTGGGACGGCTTGAACTCGTTGGCCAAGGCGCGTTGCCAGCCCCAACACAAATTTTGGCTCAGTTGTGGAAAGACCGTTCTGACTATCCGCCGCACCTGTCGGTGACGCTGAAATCAGCAGGCACTGGTTTTGTCATCGGCAACATCATTGCGATCATCGCTGGTGCGATTGCGGCGCGATTTCGAATTGCCGAAACGTTGTTACGCGGCGTTGGTATGTCGTTATTTGCAGTGCCCTTAATTGCAATTGTCCCGGTGTTGTTGTTGGCATTTTCTGGTACAACTCCGCGAATCATTCTGGCAGCTATGGCCGTGTATTTCCCGACGTATATCGCAACGATGAACGGAATGCGCAATGTCGATGAGCGCCTCGTTGATGTAGTCATGGTCGCTGGTGGCTCAACAACCGATGTGTTGCGCTGGATTCGAGTGCGCAGTGCGTTGCCGCACATCGTGAGTGCATTCAGAGTCGCTGCACCAGCAGCTTTACTCGGAACTTTGCTCGCCGAGTTTGGTGGCGGAACTCGATGGGGCCTCGGAACATATCTGCTCGGTTCATTGGGTCAAGCGAATCCATCGCGACTGTGGAGTATCGGTTTGGTCGCAACAGCGGTGGCGGCTTCGGCGTACATGTTGTTTGCCTTCATCGGCGCCCGCCTCTCGCGGTCGTCAATGTCGGCCACAGTCCAAACATCAATGCCGATCGGCGAGGCCAGTGGGCCGTGGTGGAAGCGTTTAGGTGGGGGAGTTGTTTCAGCCGGAGTTGTCTTAGGTCTATGGGCATTGGTGTTGAGCATCTTGGACATGTCGCCCGTTGTCGCGAAGTCTCCATTAGCGATCGTGAGATACCTAACTACTGACCCGCGTGCCACAGAATCACGATCACGCCTGTTTGATGCGTACAGCGAGACTTTGCCTTTGGCATTGATTGGGTTGCTGTGTGGATTAGCAGCAGCATTGTTGCTCGCAGTTATTTTGAGTCTGCGACCGACGCTTGGTCGAGCAGTATTGCCGTTCGCTTTGGTCTCGCAGACGATGCCCTTACCAGCACTGACACCGTTGATCGTTTTGGTTTTTGGCCGAAGCATTTTGGCAACAGTTGTGGTGTGTGTTTCGGTGACATTTTTCCCGTCATTTGTGACGATTTCACAAGCGCTGGCGACAACCTCTCCCGCTGCCATCGATGTTGTACGCGTCAGCGGTGGTGGACGCTTGAAGACTCTGCGATTTGTCGGTTTACCTGGTGCGGTTCCGGCAATGGTGACAGCGGCCCGATTGGCGGCGCCGCGCGCCCTGCTTGGTGTGATGATTGCTGAGTATTTGGCTACGGGTAATGGACTCGGGAACTTATTGAACGAATCGCGTGGTCGCCTTGACTACGGAATGATATGGACCATCGCGACAACATCAGTGTTGGTTGCGGTGTTGATCACTCAGTTGTTCGGGCTCGCCGAAAAACTCACCCGCAAATAGTCCTGTGCTTACGAGAAATTGAGCAGCATTCGTAGGGCACGTCGAATCTGAAATCGCGACTCGCTATCAATGACACCGAGCGGATGTACAAGTCGACGTTTGCTGATTGATCTCAATTGTTCGCATTGGGCGTAACTGATTTCAGAAATGCCCGAGTCAACACTGGGTTCAACTTCAACATGAAAATTCAATCCACGTTGTTTTGTGGTGAACGGAACAACGAAAACATTGCTCAGAAAATCGGCGAAACTGTCGGTTGGTCCAACGATGAGCGCGGGTCTTTTGTGACCGGGTTCGGCCGGGAAGTTGGGTCCGAAGTCAACAAGCCAAATGCTGTCGATGAGATCCATCAATTGATCCCATCGGCAACTTCGGTCAACGACGATTCGCGTAAGTAGTCGGCCCAGGCTTGAGGATCGGCTTTCAACTTCTCGATTTGTGCTCGGGCTTCGCCGACAAAGAGCTCACGGTCTAACGCGTCGGTGGCTCGACGGAGGACCTCCATTAAAGACAGCCCTTGCTGCTGACTGAAGGCGAGAAGTCGCTGGTGGGTGTCGCGGTCAACCCGGATCGTGGTGGAGTCAGTCATGAGCATGACTTTAGGTCCTCACGCTGGGTTTGTCTACAAATTGTCTACACACAATGTGGCTGATTTTCATGCAGTTAGTGAGGCTTCACGATCGCAACCGACGGTGGTGAAGCAGGGAAATACTTTCTGACACGCCATCAGAAAAAATGTGGCTAACGCCTAAGGTGTAACCATGACTCGGGGGATGTTCACGGTTCCGCAAGGCCGCCGTATATATGGAATGCAGTTGCCCATCCAGGCCCAAAGCGCATACTTCGTGGCCGACTGGGAACAAAAGGCCGGGCCCAAAGAGCTGGGTCAACTGGCTCGGGCTTGCGACGACAATGGATATGCCTATGTCGGCGTCTGCGATCACGTGGCGCTTCCCGAATCGGTCGTTGGCGGAATGGGCACCCACTGGGCCGACCCCATCGCCACGCTCGGCTGGATTGCGGGCATGACATCAAAAGTCGGTTTGCTCACCCATGTATATGTGTTGCCATATCGCAGCACGCGAGTGGCAGCCAAACAATTCGCCACACTCGATCACCTCAGTGATGGTCGTGCGCTCATCGGTATTGGGGCCGGACACGCGCAAGCCGAGTTTGAATTACTCGGCGTCGATTTCCATAGTCGCGGCAAAGCTCTGGATACCGGAGTTCCTGAACTCGCGAAACTGCTCGAAAATGAATTCGTTGACGGATTCGGTGCGCGACCGTTGCCGACACAGTCGCCACGTCCGCCTATTTGGGTTGCAGGATCAAGCCCGGCTGCTATCAAGCGTGCGGCTCGCATTGCTGATGGTTGGTTGCCACAAGGCCCATCAGATGCATCAATGGTGAACATGTTGAATGACGAGCGGGCTCGGGTAGGTCGAGCTGCTTCAGCCAATGACGGATTCATGATCGGTCACATCACGCCGTTCTTGTACGTCGGCAAACCATCGTTCGATGTTGGCGAAGCAACACTCAGCGGTTCGGCCCAATCAATTGCCGAAAGAATTCTTGAAGGAACTGCAGCTGGAGTGAATCAACTTCAAGTTCGTTTCAAAGCCCAAAGTTGCGATGAACTCTGCGATCAAATTGCAGCTTTCGCCAACGACGTTGCACCTCTAGTTACAAATATCTAAATCATTATCAGTCACATATAACGGAGCAATCATGCTGTCAAATCTCGACGACTTCCCAATCCACCAAACATCTGAACCGATGCGCCATGTCGCAACGAGCGATCGCAACTTTTACGATCGTTATTATTTCAATGGGTTCAATCACGACGGAACCGTGATGTTCGTCTGTGGTCTGGGTGTCTATCCCAACCTTGGTGTGATTGATGCGTATCTGTTGGTCTTCCATGAGGGTCAGCAGCAAGTTGTTCGTGCGTCTGGTGCGCTCGACAATGCCAATCGCATGAATCCGGGCGTTGGCCCCATCAGTATTGAAG
>JBIIMF010000051.1:0-8454 GCA_044338135.1 Ilumatobacteraceae bacterium
GTCCGAGGTTGAGCAACTTCGAAGTCTTGATCGCAGCAAGCGTGTTGCAAATTGACGAGAAACCGAAGTGGGCCAGCGCATCAATGAGTTCGGCAGACAAGCCTTTTTTCTCGGCGAGGAAAGCGCGACCAGCAGGCGTATTGAAAAGCACATCAAGTTCGTCAGTTGCTTGATCACTGATTCCGCAGATGACATCACTATTGGTGATGTTGTGGATCAGCGGAATGTGCTTGTCGCCGATGCCTTGAATGTTGTGCTCGCCAAAACCATTTTCGAGCATGGTCGGACATTCGAGCGCCTCGACAGAAACAATTTTCGCGCCGTAATCGTCCTTCAAACGATCACCAGCAGCAATCGTTCCGGCCGATCCAGTAGCCGATGTGAATGCGGCGAGAGAAATATCGCGACCAGACTTCTTCATTGAGTCACGCACTGTTTCAAAGACATGACCCAATGCGCGACCCGTCACTTCGTAGTGACCAAGGTGATTAGAGAACTCACAGAACTGATTAAAGATGAAGTTCACTGGGTCTTTATCAAGTTCATTACACGCGTCATAAATTTCTTTGACGTTGCTTTCGGTGCCGACAGTCTTGATGACATCTTCGGCGGGATTCGCACACCATTCGTCGAGCCAATCAAAACGTTCTTGGCTCATACCGGCTGGCAAAATTGCAACACCACGACAACCCATGATGCGACTGATCGCCACACCACCACGCGCATAGTTTCCGGTTGAGGGCCAAATGGCGCGGTGATAGGTCGGATCGAATTGACCAGTGACAACACGCGGGGCGAGACACGAATAAGCGGCCAACACTTTGTGCGCCGTGATCATCGGAAAGCGATCACCAAAAACGACAATGATCGGGTTCGGTACGCCAGTTAATGATGACGGAAGTACGACATGGTCGGGAACGTTGACACGATTGCCTGCGAGATCGTTGTACCAATGCACGCGCCACAAGTTGCGAGCATCTGGTCCCTGCGGATTGGCATCGCCAACGATGGTCGGATCAACCGATGATGGGTTGGCCAATTGGGCAAAAGTGGGCAGAACGATGCCCTGTTCACGAAAACGAGCGACACTGTTTGCGAGGGCCTTCGGGTCAACAATTCGATCAGCAAGGCCGAACTGATTCTCGAGGGCGGCAGTTGTCTCTGAACTCACGGTGGTCGTCACCTTTACAGTTTGTCAAAGAAACTGGACTTCGCACTGTCTTGCTGAATTTGTTCCGACTATTTTCCAAGTAACTACTTGCGTTATTCAGATATCGTGCTCGGCGTGGTGACCGGGCAGACCAAACAACGCGTTATTGAGCACTTACAGGTGGTTCAGTCGTCAACAGCGCCCGAAATGGCCCGATTGTGTGCAGTCACCGATGCCGCCATGCGCCAACACCTCGAACAGCTTGAGACCGAGGGGCTGGTATGTCGCTCCACTCAACCCAGTTCTGGCTCGACCCGAGGCCGCCCTGCCGTGCACTGGGTACTCAACCCCGAAAAACAACAAAGCATCTCGGAAAGTTTCCCCGAGACCTTCCCCGATCGCCACCACGATCTCGCAGTCGATCTGTTAATCGGCATCAACGAATCACTCGGGGCTGACGCGTTAGACGCCGTCTTAACACGTCGTGGCGAACGCCTTGCCAGCCACTATCAAACCCTGATGACGGGCCTTCCTCTTGCCGAGCGAGTCAGTCGTTTGGCTACAGCTCGCGATGCCGAGGGTTACCGTGCTGAATCAACTACTGATGCTGATGGAAGCCATGTTTTAACCGAGCATCACTGCGCGATCGCCGAAGCGGCAGCAGCGTGCGCTGGTCTATGCGAATCAGAACTAGTCGTTTTCCGCACTGCTCTTGGGCCAGATACGACCGTTGAACGCATTCAATTTGCACCAGCCGGTGATGGCCGATGCAGTTATCGCATCAGCCCTCGATGATCTCGGAGATCTGCATCACTGGTGTGATGTTGGTGTAGTTGGCCACGTCAGCCATCACATCGCCGGTCAATGGCGAGCCCATGGCACCCTGGAACGCATCAAGCGAATCAAAGGTCATGTGCACAGCCGCTTCGTAAGGTCCGTTAATGACCTTGTCGATCTGGGTGCCAACTGGGTTCCAGGCCTTGGCCACCAAGGGCACATGGGTGGTGCGGTAGTAATCGTGATTGAAGGTCGTGCCTTCGCCTGATGGGTAGAGAACAGATACTCGAATCATGAGAGTGACCGTACTACTTCGCCATTACTTCCCCGTAGTCTGTCAACCGCTAACACGACTTTGCGGGCGTGGCGAAACTGGCAGACGCGCAGGATTTAGGTTCCTGTTCCGAAAGGAGTGTGGGTTCAAGTCCCTCCGCCCGCACTCGAAGAACCGCTAGAACTGTGCCATGACTCAAATCGTCAACCTGTCCACACCTGCGCTGGTCGTTGACCGCCAAAAATTTGACGCCAATGTTGCGATCATGACTGCGGTCCGGCCCGGACTCACTTTGCGCCCACATATCAAGGCCCACAAGTCAACTGCACTCGCGGCTCAACTCGCGGCAGTCGGGCATACCGCGTTTACATGTGCAACTCCACGCGAAGTCATTGGGATGGCCCAGGCAGGACTCGGAACAGATTTGTTACTCGCCAATGAAACTGTCGATCCGGTGCGGTTGCGCACGATGGCAGCTTTGTTAAACAACTCGCGCATCACCGTCGCTATCGATTCTGACGTCACTGCACGAATGGCCGCCGAGAACGGAATCAAAGATGTGTTGATTGATGTGAATGTCGGTATGCCACGGTGCGGTGTCGCACCCGAACGCGCTGCTGCTCTTGTGACCTTGGCAGTATCGCTCGGACTCAATGTTCGTGGAGTCATGGGATACGAAGGACATCTGATGGCGGTTGCCGATCGCGATGAACAACGCGCGAAAGTGCGCTCTGCAATGGGTGCCTTGGTTGAATGTTTTGACGACGTGCGTGCGCAGAGTGGAGACGACTGCACAATCATTTCGGCGGGTGGTACCGGAACTTTCGATTTGTACGACCCTTCTGACCCAGTACTTGCGCGAGTGAATGAAGTGCAAGCCGGAAGTTACGCGTTGATGGACTCGCACTACGGAAATTTGGATTTGCCATTTGAACAGGCTTTGTATGTCGTCGGAACGGTGATTTCAGTAAGTGACAGTTGGGCGGTGATCGATGTTGGCCTGAAATCGTTGGGGATGGATCATGGCAATCCGACGATTGAAGGTGCGAGCGTCTGGTTCTGCAGCGATGAGCACATCACGTTCTCAATGAAAGATGGCCAGCCGTTGCCAAGTATTGGGAGTCGCGTCCTAGTTCAACCAGCTCATATTGACCCGACGATTGCGCTCCATGAAGTGATGCATGTCGTCGACCAGATCAAGACAGACGGACAAGTGATCGACACCTGGCCCGTCAACCTCCGCCACTGGTAACCCTTCCCCAAGATTTTCTGGAACCAACTCGCCACTCTGTACTTTTGGTTCCAACAGGTGGAACTAAAAGTACAGAGTGGCGAAAAAGGGGTGGGTGGCGAGGGCGCGGAAGGCGCGGCCGCGATGGGACAACTCATTCTTTTCCGCATCACTCATCTCGGCAAACGTTCGCTGATCGCCCGCAAAGACTCCCGGCATGGGCACGAACAGTGGGTCAAAGCCAAACCCACGGCTCCCCCGTTCGGCCATCGCGATATGTCCATCACAGCGGCCTTCCACAATTAGTTCGCTGCCATCTGGAAAACACACGATCACCACGGTCACAAAATGGGCCGCCCGTTCAACATCGCTCACGCAATTCTTTGCACGCAAAGCATCAAGTAATTTCGCGCGATTCGCCGCATACGGAGTTTCTGCGTGCGCAGGCCGATCAGCGGCATACCGCGCTGTTCGCACGCCTAGTTCTCCTGGCAATGCATCAACAAACATCCCCGTATCGTCAGCAACAGCCGGCAACCCGGTCGCCTGCAAAATTGCCATCGCCTTGAGTCGCGCATTGCCCACCAAGGTGTCGGCATCTTCAACGACATCTGGTATCTCTGCTGGACGCGGAACTAGATGTACAACTCCATCAAGCAGTTGCTCAATCTCGTGCACCTTGTCTGGATTGGCCGAAGCACACACCAAGGTGGGCAGCACACGATCAGCATTCATTATCTGATTGTCACTTAGAGCGGCGCACTGGCTGGCTCTCGAGCAATTCGCTCTGCAAGTCAAAGATTTGCGCAAGACCATTCTCGGCCAAGCCCAACAATGAATCAAGTTCGCTGCGCGAGAACGCCATGCCTTCTGCTGTTCCTTGAACTTCAACAAAGCGATTTAGTGTCGAACCCTTGTCGCGCAACATCACGACGTTCATATCAACTTCAGCAGTGCTGTCTTCAACATACGGAAGGTCGATCACTGGAGTGCCATTCACAATGCCCACGCTGATCGCGGCGCACAACGACGTCAACGGATGCTGAGAAATCACGCCGTTCTGCACCAATCGCGAGAGCGCATCATGGAGCGCCAAATACCCGCCACAGATACTTGCGGTCCGAGTACCACCATCAGCCTGCAGAACGTCACAGTCAACAACGACTTGACGCTCACCGAGTAAGCCCATATCGCATGAAGCTCGCAAACTCCGTCCGATCAACCGCTGAATTTCGACAGTGCGACCACTTTGCTTTCCTCTGGCAGCTTCACGATCAACACGATCGGGCGATGAACCAGGCAACATTGAGTACTCGGCTGTGACCCAGCCTTTGCCACTACCCTTCATCCAACGCGGAACGTCTTCGTCAACGCTCGCGGTGCACAACACGCGCGTCCGTCCAAAAGAAACCAGCACACTTCCTGCCGACATCTCGGTGAAATCGCGTTCGAATGAAATCGGACGAAATTCATCATGTTGACGTCCATCAAATCGGCTACCAGTTGTGCTCATTGTCTTCAGTTTCCTTTGTTCCATATATCGACATTTGATAATTCGGGTCCCAACAATCGGGTCCCTAATGCTTTAAACCAACTCACGTCTCCGCTTGACATGAAAACATGCTGACCTGATGTGCCCGACAGCGACTTCAACAGATTGATCTGGTCTAACTGATCTCGCAACGCAAACGCCGTTTCATCGGCTGAGGACACCAAGGTCACGTCATGACCGACGACATCAGAAATCACTCGCGCCAAATACGGGTAGTGCGTACAACCCAATAACAACGCATCAACCTTCGCGTCAACAATCGGCGCCAACATACGTTGAGCCAACAGCGTCACCTCTGCCCCCGAAGTACGTCCGCGTTCGACAAACTCAACGAACCCAGGACATGCCGCGCCGATCAGCTTGACGCGAGCACCTAGTGATGCGCGCGCGACCGCCAAATCATAAGCGCCCGAACCAATTGTTCCGATCGTGCCAATCACTCCGACGGTTCCCGAGCGGGTTGCTCGCACCAATGACTGAGCGCCCGGATCAATCACACCAATGACAGGTATGTGCAAACCGTCGGCAGCTAACTCGGCTTCAAGTTCGTGTACGGGCAATGCGGCCGCAGCCGTATTACATGCCACCACAATCGCCTTCGCCTCGTAATCGCGCACCAGACTCCAAGCCAACTCGCGGGCGTACTCACGAACGTCGTTCGGATCTTTATCCCCGTAGGGATACCGACCAGTATCGCCGATGTAGACGATGTCTTCGTTGGGCAATAAATCAATGACAGCCCGCGCAACAGTGAGTCCACCAAAACCCGAATCGAAAATTCCGATCGGCCCGTTGATATCAACTTCACTGCTCACGGCATTGAGGCTAGGCGAAAACCGACCAAACGAGAGTTCTCTACCTCAAGCGCACTACGGTAAAACCATGAGTACTTACCGTCACATCGTTCTATTTAACTGGAAATCCGACACCCCAGCAGGTCACGCCGAGCGAACTATTGAAGCCCTCGGCCAGCTTCGTCCCAAGGTTCCCCAGATTCGCACGTATGAATTTGGCGCCAACCTCGGCATCAATCCTGGCACCTACGATTTTGCAGTGACTGCTACCTTCGACTCGGTTGACGACTACATCACATATCGCGATCACCCCGATCACAAGGCTTTCATCGCCGAGTTCACCGCACCGTACATTGATACTCGAGCGTCAATTCAGTTTGAACTCTGAATTCTGAAATCGTTTCGACTTGTTGATCGCTACTCTCCTCGCGCTCGGCGCTGCAGTACTGCACGCTGGCTGGAACCTTGCTGTTAAGCAATCTGGCGATCGATGGCTGGCTTTGTGGGGGCTCTTCGTTGCCGGTGGAATCATTGGACTTCCATATGCTCTCGTCGCGACTTTTCAAGGAGACCTCGGACTTGCGGCCTGGGGTTGGGCAACTGCAAGCGGTGCCGTGCATGCGTTTTACATTGGGCGCTTAGCTCGCACATACGAGATCGCGGATTTCAGCGTCACCTATCCCATCGCTCGCGGAGGTGGCGCTTTAGTGGCAGCGATCGGCGGCGTGATTTTTCTTGACGACCATTTGTCATTGATTTCAATCATCGGAATAGTCATCGTTGTCGCGGGACTCGTCGCGCTTTCAGGGCAAGTTGATTGGAAACACGTATGGCCTGCGCTCATTGTTGCGAGTCTTATCGGCGCATACACCGTGATTGACAGCAAAGGTTCACGCTCGACAGTCGGCAGCGCATACGCGATGGCCATCTTTGTCACCGGCGGAATCGGCACAACTATTCAGGGCCTCTACCGCCGCAACTGGGTTGCGATGAAGGCCAGCATCTCGCCGATGTGGCGTCAATATTTTTTGACTGGGCTGGTATCTCTCGTCACTTATTGGATGGTGTTGCTAGCCGTTCGACGAGCACCCGTTGGTTACGTGACCGCGTTACGTGAATCAAGCGTTGTCTTCGCCACATTTATTGGCTGGAAAGTATTGAAAGAAGACAGTGGACTTCGCCGAATTCTTTCGTCACTGTTAATCGTCGGCGGACTAGTGACTTTGGTACTTGGCCGGTAACTAGAGGCGATCAGCCAGACCCGAAGCACGAGAAATCACGGTGGTTACAGCAGTTCGCAGCGCTGCTTCGGTTGCAACAATTGTCAATTGTTCACGAGCACGCGAGACACCGGTATACAACAATTCGCGCGTCAGCAATCGTGATCGGCCAGTCGGCAAGACCACGATCGCGTGCTGGTATTCAGAACCTTGACTCTTGTGAATCGTCAAGGCATGAACAGTTTCAACTTCAGGCAATCGAACCGTCGGGAATTCACGCGGGCCGCCTAAGCCGTCAAATACGACTCGAACTTCGCCATTCTTATCGGAGCAAACAACACCAACGTCTCCGTTGTACAGGTTGTTCCCGTGATCGTTCTTAGTGATGAGTACCGGTCGACCGACAAACCATTGCTTGCGAGTGGCTGTACCGATCCATTTATTGACCGTCCGATTCCAACCAGCAATTCCAAGTTGACCTACTCGCGATGCGCACAACAATTGCAATTGACCCAATGTCTCTAAAGCCTTTTCATATTGCGACGAGCCTGCCAGTTCGACGACTTCAAGAGCGTGCCGCTGTACCCCAAGACCCACATTTTCGAATGCTTCCAAATCTTCTTGAGACTTACTCGAAGGATCAATCCAACTCACAACTCCCTTGCTATTTCGGTACGATTTCAGAAGATTGATGATTTGATCGGCATCACCTGATTGAACAGCTTTGACCACTTGCTCAATCGGCGAACCTACCGCATAGCGATACTGGCTTGTCAGACGTTCGGTGCAACGATGAAGGTTGGTCCCTTCCTTCTTCGCCGCAAGGGAGATGTCGGCCAAAACAGTTCCGGCGTCAACGCTTGCTAATTGCTCCGGATCGCCGACCAAGAAAAGTTCGGCCGTTGGATGCAGCGCATCGATCAGCCGATGCATGAGCGACAATGACAACATTGATGCTTCGTCGATGATGACGAGGTCATAAGGAAGTGGATTCTCTTGATCGTATGCAAATCGACCCTTTTGACGAACCGGCGAATAACCCAAAAGTCGATGAATCGTGATTGACGGAGATTCTTGGACTCGTGCAATGACCTCGGGCGAGGCCTTTGCACTCAGCAATCGCGCTTCAATTGCTTGACGCATACGATCGGCTGCTTTCCCAGTTGGCGCTGCCATTGCCACCAAAAGGTCGCGATCATTCGCGTCAGCAAAACGTGCAACAAGTTGTTTTGCTACCGCGGTGGTCTTACCGCTGCCTGGTCCACCAAGAAGAACTTTGAGACGCGAACCTGCAGCTGAGTTGATCCATTCGGCTATTGATTTCTCCTCTTCAAAACTCCGCAGAACATACAGACGTGAACCATCTAGAACAAACGGCCGACGTGGGTGATTGGCCGCGGTTGGTGGAGTTGCCACCAAATCAACCTGCTCAGACACAGCTTGAAGCCATTCATTT
>JBIIMF010000052.1:0-8451 GCA_044338135.1 Ilumatobacteraceae bacterium
TCTATCCCGAAGACATGTTGTTGCCATGGTTAGCCAAACGAGTGGGGCGCGCGGTGCGCTACACCGAGTCACGCACCGAAAGTATGAACGGACTTGGTCATGGTCGCGGCCAGATTCAAGACATTCGTATTGGTGGAACGCGCGACGGAAAAATTTTGGCGTATGACATGCAAGTCATTCAAGAATCTGGAGCGTATGCACGCTTTGGTGCGTTCTTGCCTTTCATGACTGGTCGCATGTTGACCGGCACGTATCACATCCCCAACGCGTACATGTCGTCGCGTTCAGTTGTGACGAACACGGTTCCCACCTTGGCTTATCGCGGTGCTGGTCGTCCCGAGGCCGCGGCAGCAATTGAACGTGCCGTTGATTTGTTCGCTGTTGAAATCGGGATGGATCCGGCGCGAGTTCGCGAAGTCAATCTTGTTGCCAAAGATCAGTTTCCTTATACCAATGGCACCGGAACGACTTACGACAGTGGTGATTACCCGGGGTCGCTGGAACAACTGCTTGATGTTTCGCACTACGCGCAACTGCGCGATGAACAAAAACGACGTCGAGAGAGCAATGATCAAGTTCAACTGGGTCTTGGGCTCGCTGTCTATGTTGAGATCACGGCAATGTCGGGTGGCTCAGAGTTTGGCTTTGTCGAAGTAACAACCAATGATGATGGCGAAGTGCATGCCAAAGTCATCACAGGTACTACTCCCTATGGTCAGGGGCATCGCACGACCTGGGCAATGTTGGTGAGTGATCGACTTGGTATTCCATTTGAAAATATCACCGTGATTCATGGCGATACCGATGCAGTGAAGAGTGGCGAAATCACTGGTGGTTCTCGTTCGGTGCAAATTGGTGGAACAAATGTCTGGCGGGCCGCCGGAGTTGTTGCCGACAAGGCACGCCAGATTGCCTCGCGACTTCTTGAAGCATCAGTTGACGATGTTGTTCTTGAAGACGGACGTTTCCATGTGACTGGCACACCTGCAGTGACGCGCACATGGGCCGACGTCGTGGTGACTGCACACGCGATGGGCGAACAACTTGATGGCGAAGGAGACTTTGCGCAAGCATCGGGCACATTCCCGAGCGGCGCACACCTTGCCGTTGTCGAAGTAGATATCGAAACTGGCAAAGTGAAACTTCGCGACATGTTTGCCGTCGATGATGCTGGACGCATCGTGAATACGTTGCTCGCCGAAGGTCAAGTACACGGCGGGCTTGCCCAAGGAATTGGTCAGGCCTTGTACGAAGAATTCATTTACAACGCGGACGGCAATCCACTCACCGGAAACTTTGCCGACTACGGCTTTCCGAGTGCTGCTGAGGTTCCGAGTTTTGTCACCGTGCACATGGAATCACCATCACCGATGAATGACCTAGGTGCTAAAGGAATTGGCGAAAGCGGAACGATCGGTGCAACACCTGCGGTACAAAACGCAGTGGTTGATGCGCTGAGTCATCTTGGTGTTCGTCACGTCGATATGCCGTGTACAGCAGAACGAGTATGGCGAGCACTAGAGGCGACTAAATAGCGTCGCTTCCTTCTTCACCCGTACGGATACGGATGATGCGTTCGACGTTGGTGACCCAAATCTTTCCGTCACCGATCTTGCCGGTCGTCGCTGCAGCCTTGATTGCTTCAACGACACGGTCGACCTCTGAATTGTCAACAACAATCTCGAGTCGAACTTTGGGAACAAAGTCAATTTTGTATTCGGCACCGCGGTATGTCTCGGTGTGTCCACCTTGACGACCGAAGCCGCGGACTTCGCTCACAGTAATTCCTTGAATGCCGGCAGCCTTCAGAGCGTCTTTGACGTCATCTATTTTGAAGGGCTTCACGATGGCGGTGATGAGTTGCATAGAGATCAATCCTCTTGTCGTTTTAAGCGTTTGATGAGCTAGATGAATTCTTATTGTGCGCCGTGGTAGGCGGTTTCACCGTGTTCGGCTAGATCGAGCCCGGTTGATTCTGTCTCAGGTGATACTCGCACACCAATGGTCTTTTTGAGTGCCACCATGATGGCGTAGGTCAAGACGAAAGACCACACAATGGCTGCGCCATTAGCAATGGCTTGCTCAATGAGCAGTCCGGCTCCGCCACCGTAGAAGATGCCTTCATCGAACGAACCTTCAAAGAATGTGGGATTAGCGAAAAAGCCAATGAGTAGTGAGCCAACGAGTCCGCCCACAAAGTGGACGCCGACGACGTCGAGAGCATCGTCATAACCGAACTTGTTCTTGAGTCGCACCGCATAGCAACAGATCGCGCCGGCGATGAGGCCGATCAAAATTGGTGCCGGTCCAGAGACGTAACCAGCTCCCGGTGTAATGGCGACGAGGCCGGCCACAATTCCCGATGCTGCACCGAGATTTGTGGGGTGACCGTCACGCAGCCACTCGATCAGAATCCATACCAGACCACCAGCGGCCCCGGCCAAGAAGGTATTCATAAATGCTTGAGCGGCTATGCCGTTAGCAGCAAGTGCTGAACCGGCGTTGAATCCAAACCAACCGAACCACAAGATTCCGGTGCCGATCATGACAAGCGGCATTGAGTGCGGGGGAGTCGGCGACGTGCGTCGCTTGCCGAGCACCATGACTGCTGCGAGTGCGGCGATTCCAGCGTTGACATGAATTGCGGTGCCACCAGCGAAGTCAATTGATCCGCGCTCAGCCAACCAACCTCCGTATACCCATTTGAAAATGGGCACGTACACCAAGAGGAACCAGATGGGTACAAAGATTGCCCATGCGGAGAACTTCATTCGATCGGCAACGGCGCCAGAGATCAATGCAGGTGTGATGGCCGCGAACATTCCGAAAAACGCGATCGTGGCTAATGACATTCCGTCACCAGCTGCCGTGATGTCTTTCAAAAAGAATGAGTCAAATCCACCAATGAAACTGTTATCAAAAGGGGTTTGCGCAAGCGAGTAGCCAATGACGACCCACAAAATCGGGATGATGAGAACGCAATAAAAGTTCATCATCAACATGTTCAGCACGTTTCGACTTCGGTCCATTCCTCCGTAGAAAAATGCGAGGCCGGGAATCATGAAAAGTACGAGGGCTGCTGATATCAGTACCCACGCCATATTGCCGCTGTCCATTGGTTCTCCTGATCGTTGTGTGATCTGTTGTCAACTCGGGGCATGAGTTGATGGGAGAACCGTACGAAACGCAGATTGCTCAATTGTTTCAGCAATGTAAAAGAAGTGTGCGGATAAATAAGGATGTCCCCGAGCCAACAGCGAACTGTCAACTCGGGGACTGCCCCTACCGGAGACGAGAACCTTCTCCGTGATTGCCGCCAGCGGATTTGCCAGCAAGCTCTTGTCTGGTCTTCAACTAAATGGCGTCAGGTCCTTCTTCGCCGGTACGGATTCGAACGAGGCGGTCGATGTTGGCCACCCAAATCTTTCCGTCGCCGATTTTTCCGGTGTTTGCTGATGCTTTGATTGCTGCGATGACAGCATCGACACTGCTGTCATCAACCACGAGTTCAAGACGAACTTTGGGGACGAAGTCGATTTTGTACTCCGCTCCTCGGTAGGTCTCGCTGTGGCCACCTTGACGGCCAAAGCCTCGCACTTCACTGACGGTAATGCCCTGGACGCCGGCTGCCTTGAGGGCATCTTTCACGTCATCCAATTTGAAGGGCTTCACGATTGCTGTAATGAGTTTCATTTTGTCTGTTCCTCTCGTTTCGATTCGTTACTCAGCGGAGAACCATGTCGTCGTTGATGTAGCCAGGTACGCCATGTTCGTGAACATCGAGACCCTCAAGTTCTTCTTGTTCACTGACTCGTAGGCCAACGGTCTTCTTCATAACGAAGAACAAAATTCCAGATGTTGCAAGGACAAAGGCGGCAATTGCAACAACACCAATAACTTGGCTGACGAGTTGGTCGGTACCTCCGCCGTAGAAGAGGCCTTTCTTAATGAGGCCTTCAGATTCAGTGGCTGAGAAAAGACCGACAGCAATAGTGCCGAAGGCTCCGCAAATACCATGGACGCTGATTGCACCAACTGGATCATCAATTTTGACTTTGTCCCAGAACATCACTGAGTACACAACGAGAACTCCGGCGATGAGGCCAATCAGAATCGCTCCTAATCCATTGACGACCCAACATCCAGCAGTGACAGCAACAAGACCAGCAAGCAGTCCGTTTCCGGTCATTGCCACATCGGGCTTTCCGTCTTTGAGCCACGTAACGAGCATGGCGATAACCGCACCCGCTGCGCCGGCAAGAGTTGTGTTCACTGCAATGGTTCCGATGACCGGATCAGCTCCGAGCCATGAGCCTGGGTTGAACCCGAACCAGCCGACTAACAAGATGAAGCAGCCGAGAATTGCAAAAGGTGTGCTGTGGCCTGGAATTGCTCGCGGCTTGCCATCGGCACCGTACTTGCCTTTACGTGGTCCAAGAAAATATGCACCCATGATTGACGCCATTCCGCCAGTCATGTGAACAATTGAACTTCCTGCGAAGTCATGGAATGGAGTGTCGAGCTGGAAGAGCCATCCTCCGCCCCACTGCCAACGAACCACGATTGGATAAATAACGGCTGAAATCACGGCACTGTAAATCACATATGACTTGAATTTTGTCCGCTCAGCCATTGCTCCCGAAACAATCGTTGCTGCGGTGGCGGCAAATGCAACTTGGAAAGTGAAGAAGACAAATTTGTCGAGTGTTCCGTAGCTGAAGACTCCATCACCAGCGAGGAACCAGCCGTCCCCACCGATGTACTTTCCGGCACCTGTCATTTCGCCACCGAAGGCGATGGCATAACCAATAGCGAAAAACAGCAAGGCGCCAATACAGAAGTCCATCAGGTTCTTCATAAAGATGTTGGCCACATTTTTTGCTCGAGTGAGACCAGCTTCAACGAGTGCAAAACCAGCTTGCATGAAAATCACCAAGACTGCGGCAATCAGGACCCAGACGTTGTCAAGAGTTGCCTGGACCTTTGCGACAGCATCAAGTGCTTCATTTTCTTCGGCGAATGCAACAAGCGGGGAAGCGAGAGCTACAGCTGTCGCCCCGCAAGTAGCAAGTAATAACTTGAGAGATTTCTTTCTCATTACTTCTCCTTTGGGTAGTGATAGGGCATCGTTTAATTCGATTGCCCGAGCGACCACGCTGTCGACCGAACACTGCCAAGTTAGGAGGTCGATGTTTCTCGAGTGTCCGTGAATTGTTACGGCAGTGTGAGCGCTTGGTTCGCCCGATTATTTGCCTCAGACGAGGTGGCGGACCGCTTCATCGAGCGGTGCACGATAATTGTCACCGCACGTGAGCGCCGCGAGGACATAACTAGACAACACAAGATACTGATCACCAGAAACGAGTCCGGGATCAACTGATGTGTCGGGACCCCGCACTTGATCCTTGAGTTTTTCACTCAGTGACAGAACCTGCATGAGATCATCAACGCTGTCGGGCATCATCTCATGAGCAACTCGCATCGCTGCTTGACCATCATCCATGATCGAATCAATCAGACAAGACAGCGCAATGATTTCAACATGACCAACACGATCAAGAGCACGTGTGAGCAAAGGATCGAGTCGTGGGTCGTCGAGATGACGCTTTAATTCGTGTAGTGCGTGAAGATGACCGTTTAATCCGTGATCACTAAAATCAGGTTCAGCACGGTGGCGTTGCATAGCAATCCCGATTTCAGGGATCCGTTTTTCAATACGCCGACGTTCAAGGATCTGCGACCAAACTTCGCCGTCGCTCACGAGTAACTCGTCGATTAGATGCGATGTTTCAACAGAGCTCCATGGCACTTCTGGTTTGTCTTCGACAACTTCATCAACGTCTTTGAGTTTGATCTTCAACCAAGGCGGGGTCACCACGGTCGTGACGAGAACCATGAGCAACAATGCTCCGTAGAGCTTTTCATCAAGAATTCCTTGTGACAGACCGATTGAGGCGAAGATCAATCCGACTTCGCCACGTGGAATCATTCCGATTCCAATGAGCAATCGATCAACTGGGGTTCGTCCAACACCAAGACCAGCAAGAAGTTTGCCGAGGATGGCGACAACGGTGAGAACTGCAGCAAGCGCCAAAACACTGGGCTGGAACATTGCTTCAAGATCGGCATTGATGCCGATACTCGCGAAGAACACCGGAATAAAAATATGACCGAGAGGATTGAGGCCTTCGGCTATACGTTCATGTTGCGGGCTGCGACCAATTCCGATCCCAGCCATGAAAGCGCCAATGATGAAAGCCAATTTTGCTTCGCCGGCCAACAGCGAGAATCCGAGGGTGAGCGCAAACGCGGCAGCGACTACAGTGGTTGAAGACTTCGCTCGGCGATCGATTTCGGTGAAGAGTCGTGGAACGACATAGATCGCTAAGAGCCCGGTGACGAGCAAGAATCCCAGCGCTAATCCGAGAGTTTCGAAGACGACACCAGCACCAATTGATCCTTCGGTTACCACCTTGACGACAACGGTCAAAATCACGAGTCCGAGGACGTCGTCGGCAACTGCTGCACCGAGGACAATTCGCGATTCGGTGCGGGATAGTGCGCGTAGATCGCCAAGTACACGAGCAGTGATACCTACGCTTGTCGCAGTTAACGCAGCACCGATGAAGAGAGCAATCTTTCCCTCTTCACCAAAAGCAGAAGCAACACCGAAGCCGGCAGCAAAAGGAACAGCAACGCCGACCAAGGCAACAAACAAAGCTGGTTTACCGACCTTGGCAAGTTCGTCAAGATCCATTTCAAGACCAACTTGGAGCAAGAGCAAAATCACGCCTATTTCGCCGAGCAGTAGAACCATGTCGGCAACAGCGAGATGACTGATCGGATCAATCCATCCCAAAACGCTTGGACCAATGATGATGCCGGCCACAATTTCGCCCAGCACTGCCGGAATCTTGAGGCGCTCGGCGACCTCGGCTGCGAGACGGGCAACAAGGATGATGATCAGCAAGTTGCCAAGGACGAGTGCAAGGTCGTAGTTGCCAGCACTGGCGGCGATCAAACTCATGGGGTGATCCTATGTGGTTGGGTGGGGTGAAGGGGTTATGCGGCGAGCAACGAAGTTGCTTGCTCAATCGCCCTGAGATTGAGCATCCAGCCTCGGCCACGGACGGTGTGAATTGAATCTGGTCCGAGAACTTTACGAATCGACACCAAAAGCGAGTCGCAGCGACGTTCATTGAGTTCGGCGATTCCGGCCAGTCGAGATAATTCGCGACGACTGACAACGCGACCCGAACAGGTGATCAGTGCCCGCAAGACCGCTGCTTCTTGAGGAGGCAGAGGTGATGTGGCAGGTGTGAGGGAAGAGTCGCCAGCAAGTTCCATGTGGGCAACCCTAGAAATGGCGGATTTCCCCAATGTTTGACTTTTGTGAACGCCGTGTGAACCGTCTTGGGGCCCAGCCCTATTTGACTTAGTTCAAAATGTCATAGTTCGTGACGCATTTATTGTCGCTCGGGTTGGGGTCGGGCTGATGCCTGCGAGAGACTGTGAATATGGAACTGAATTACCCCGCCGACGCCGAAGCTTTCCGTGGAGAAATCCGTGAATGGTTGGTCGCCAATCTGCCTGCAGGTTGGGGAACTCCCGGATTTGAACTGACGGGCGAAGCCCGCAAGAAGTTCGTTGATGAATGGCCGTCGAAGTTGTTCGCGGGTGGCTGGATTTGCGCGACCTGGCCCAAGGAGTACGGCGGCAAAGGTTTGACCACGATGCAGGGCGTCGTGTTGTCCGAAGAGTTCGCAGCAATGAAGGCGCCTTTGCGGGCCGACTTCTTTGGTGACACTTTGGTCGGACCGACCTTGTTGCAGTGGGGCACCGAAGAACAAAAGAAAGAGTTCTTGCCCAACATCATGAATGGCACCACGCGTTGGTGTCAGGGATTCAGCGAACCCAACTCGGGATCCGACTTGGCATCACTTAAGACAACAGCAGTTCTCGATGGTGATGAGTGGATCATCAATGGTCAAAAAGTGTGGACCACTGGCGGACACCATGCCGACTATTGCTTCTTGCTGACCCGCACCGATCCCGATGCACCCAAGCACAAAGGTATTTCGTATTTGTTAGTGCCGATGCGTCAAGAAGGTGTTGAAGTTCGCGGAATTGTTCAGCCCGACGGAACCGCTGAGTTCTGCGAAGTGTTCTTCACCAATGCACGTTGCCCCAAGGACAATGTTGTTGGTGGCGCAAACAACGGGTGGAAGGTCACCAACTCAACTCTCGCATTCGAACGCGGTATGAGCGCAACGACTGGCTATCGCCGTTTCGAAGAGGAATACAAGATGATGGTGCGCGTTGCAACCGAAAATGGCACCATCGAACACGACGATATTCGTCAGCGTTTGATGCAGTACTACACCAAGATTCAGCTCTTGCGTATCAACGGTTTGCGTTCTTTGACCGCAACATTGAATAATTCAAAAGACT
>JBIIMF010000053.1:0-8293 GCA_044338135.1 Ilumatobacteraceae bacterium
GCGAAGAGCGAGCCGACAAGCATGCTGGACCAAAAGCATGGGTGCACGCAACGTCAATGCGTAGCGAACCAACAGCGTTTGCCGGTCGCGAGCAAGTGAGTCCGGTGGCTGGCGAAATGTGTGCAGCTGATTTGTGGCGCAAAGGCGGAATTAAGAATCCAGCCGAAGAAATTGATGTCGTCGAGATGTATGTTCCGTTTGCTTGGTTCGAACCGATGTGGCTTGAGAACTTGGGATTCGCTCCGCGCAACGAAGGCTGGCGTTGGGTTGAAGATGGCGTGACCGAGATGAGTGGATCATTGCCGGTCAACCCATCGGGTGGTGTGCTGTCGAGTAACCCCATTGGAGCGTCGGGAATGTTGCGCTTCGGCGAAGCGGCGATGCAGGTGATGGGCAAGGCTGGCGAGCATCAGATTGATGGGGCGAAGAAGGCCATAGGACACGCGTATGGCGGCGGAAGCCAGTTCTTTGCAATGTGGCTCGTCTCGTCCACCAAACCCTAAAGCGAGCGAGCAAAATCCGCCACTTTGGAATATGGCTGCCGCCTAGCGGTAACTATCTTCCAAAGTGGGCAAAAACAGCCACTCTGTACTTTGGGTTCCGACAGGTGGAACCAAAAGTACAGAGTGGTGGATTAGTTCCGGGTCAGGTGCGGGTCCAGTTGGGTGCTCGCTTCTCAGCGAACGCCCTCGGGCCCTCTTTTGAATCGTTCGTCGCAAAGATTGGCCAGCCGATTTCGAACTCGAGCTTGAGCGCGTCGGCTTCGGACATCGCTGCAGTCTCTTGCACCGACTTCAAAATCGCCTCAACGGCCAGCGGGCCATTCGCACAAATCATCTCGGCCAATTCGAGAGCCTTAGTCATGGCTTGACCATCGGGCACGACATGTCCGATGAGGCCAATCTCTTTTGCCTCGGCGGCGGTATATCCCCGTGCCGTCAGCAACATTTCGAGAGCATTGGTATACCCGATCTGACGTTGTAATCGAACGGTGCTTCCGCCTACTGGGAAAAGTCCACGCTTGGCTTCAAAGACACCAAACGTCGCACTTTCGCCGGCCACGCGTAAGTGAGTCGCCTGCAAAATTTCGGTTCCGCCGGCAACGGCGTAGCCCTCGACAGCAGCGATCAGTGGCTTGCGAATGCGGAAGTGACGCAATAGTGCCTTCCAATGCAGATCGGGATCGGCCGCCCATCGCTCTTGGTACGGGTTGGGGCCCGCATCGTCGTTGGCCCGGGCCTTGAGGTCCATGCCCGTGCAGAAAGATCCACCAGAGCCCGTCAGAATCGCACAGCGAATGTCGTCGTCTTCGTTGAGGCGCACCCAAGCATCGGCCAAGCCCACGATCATTGCGGGGCTGAGGGCGTTTTTGGCTTCGGGTCGGTTCATGGTGACCACCAATGTGTGTCCCACAACTTCGGTCAAAAGATGCTCGGTGCCAGACATAATTTCTCCTTAGTAAATGTCAATTTGCTTCCTTATCTTCTACTACGAAGCGCGGTGGTTCGGCTTCATCGACCGAGATGTGCTAGCACACACATATGCCAGCAACGACTTATAACCTCGCCGACCTCTTTGAAGCAGCCGCAGATGAATGGCCAGACCGCGATTACATCGTGGATGAGCGCACTCGTCGCACATTTGCTGAAATGGATCGGCGGGCCAATCAGTTGGCACACCACCTGCAGGCACAAGGAATTAAGCCTGGCGATCATGTGGGTATCTACGCGCTGAATCGCATCGAATGGGTTGAAGCGCTGTGGGCAATCTTCAAGATTCGTGCCGTCTGGGTCAACATCAACTATCGCTACGTCGAAGATGAACTTGCGTATCTTTTTGATAATGCCGATCTGACCTATCTCATCGTTGAACCCGAGTATGTAGATCGGGCGCGTTCGGTCGCTCCGCAATTACCAATGCTTGTCATTGGTGACGAATATGAAAAGACGTTGTCGAGCAATAGCGATGCGCGCGATTTCGCGCCACGTTCAGACGATGACATCTATCTTTTATTCACTGGTGGAACGACCGGTATGCCCAAAGGTGTGGTGTGGCGTCATGGCGACGTGGTGATGGCTCTCGGTGGCGGAATTGACATCATGAGCGGTGAGAAAGTTTCGTCACCAGAAGGTTTTGTGGAAAAAGGGCGCTCTGGTTTCCCGTTGGTGTCGTATCCATTGCCTCCTTTGATGCACGGCGCATCACAGTGGAGCGTGATGGCCCAGAGTTTTGTTGGCAACAAAGTGGTTTTGCGTGGAAAGTTTGATCCCGCCGACGTGTGGAGCACTGTCGAAAATGAAAAAGCCAACTTGATCATGATCACCGGAGATGCAATGGCTCGACCATTGCTCGACTACGTCGCCGCCAACGCTGACAAACACGAACTCTCATCACTTTTTGCAGTCAGTTCAAGCGCTGTTCTCTTTTCGCAATCATGCAAAGAACAATTCATTGATCTTTTCCCGAACGTTGTGATTACCGATGCGGTTGGTTCAAGCGAAGGCGGCGCGAATGGCATCACGATGGTTGGCAAAGGTATGCAGTCAAAGGGCGGCCCGACAATTAAAGCTGGTCGAGACTCAGTAGTGCTTGGTGATGATTTGTTGCCAGTAAAACCGGGCGAAATGGGCCGGCTGGCGCGTGCTGGAAACATTCCGTTGCGTTATCACAAAGACCCAGAAAAGACGGCTGCGACATTTGTGACTGCACCTGATGGAAGGCGTTACGCGATCCCTGGTGACTTTGCGCGTCTTGAAGAAGATGGAACAATCACTTTGATCGGTCGAGGTTCAGTTTGCATCAACAGTGGTGGCGAAAAGATTTTCCCTGAAGAAGTTGAGAATGCTCTCAAGGCTCATCCAGAAGTATTTGATGCCGTCGTTGTTGGTATTCCCGATGCTCGTTGGGGTGAACGTGTCGCAGCCGTTGTGCAGGCTCGTCCCGGCACATCGCCAACGTTAGAAAGCGTGCAAGAACACTGCCGTGCTCATGTTGCGGGTTACAAGGTCCCGCGTCAACTGACATTGGTTGATCAGATGGTGCGTTCCCCAGCGGGTAAGAGCGATTATCGCTGGGCTAAGCAGCAGGCGATGACCGACGCCGGCATCGAAGGCTAAGCACGATGGCTGGTCCACTTCAAGGAATACGAGTCATTGAACTCGTTGGTCAAGGACCAGGACCATATGGCGCCATGGTGTTGGCCGACCTCGGTGCTGATGTCATTGCAGTTGAGCGACCCGAAGTCGCCGCTCGCGTCAATCGCGATCGTTTGCCAACGAATCCGATGATGCGTGGAAAGCGCAGTATCGCTCTCGATTTGAAGAGCCCAACAGATATTGCGACTTTGCTTGAACTCACCAATCAGGCCGATGTATTCGTTGATCCATTTCGCCCTGGCGTGTGCGAACGTTTGGGTATCGGACCTGATGTCGTGTGTGAACGAAATCCGCGAATGATTTATGGACGTATGACCGGTTGGGGACAAGACGGCCCATTGGCCCACACCGCTGGGCATGACATCGACTACATCTCATTATCGGGTGCTTTGCATCTCATCGGTTACGAGGGTCAACCTCCAACACCACCAATCAATCTGCTCGGAGACTTTGCCGGTGGCGGATTGGTGTTGGCAATGGGCGTTGCTTGCGCAGTTGTTGAGCGTTTCAGTAGCGGTCGTGGACAAGTCATTGACACGGCGATGGTCGATGGCGCAGCCATGATTCTCGGTCCATTTTTCTCAGCCTTCACCAACGGTTTTTGGGGCGAGCGCGGAACAAATCACCTCGATGGTGGTGCACATTTCTACAACGTGTTCGAAACTTCTGATCACAAATGGGTTTCTGTTGGCGCGATTGAGCCACAGTTCTACGCCGAACTTGTGCACCGTCTCGGCGTTGCCGACGATGCTTTACTGCAGCCAGCTGAACAAAACAATCGCAAAGTCTGGGCGGCGGCAAAACAACGAATGGCTGATGTCTTTCGCTCAAAGACTCGTGCCGAATGGGAAGCAATCTTTGACGGATCTGATGCTTGTTTCGCCCCCGTGCTGTCACCGAGTGAGGTCGCAACTCATCCGCACACTGCAGCGCGTGGAACAGTTGTGACGATCAACGGTGTAGTACAGGCTCAAGCAGCACCACGTTTTTCACGCACCGAAGCGAAGGCAGGAGTTCCTTGTCATTCGGGTCAACACAGCGTGGACGAAGTTCTGTCGTCCTGGGCGTAACGATTATCTAGCGGCAGACAGTTGCGCCGTCGACGAGCAACGATTCGCCACAAACGAAACTGGCTCGATCGCTACATAGCCATACGGCTGATTCAGCAATTTCGGAAGGTTCGCCAAGGTAACCGCGACCGATTCCGCGGCTCACCATCTTTTCGATCTTGGGATCACCGTTGATGAATCCTTCAATCATCGGAGTACGTGTTGTGCCAGGAAGAATCGCGTTCACGCGGACACCCTTGGCGGCGAACTCTTGCGCGGCACACTTGGTGAGACCGAGCACACCGTGCTTGGCGGCGGTGTAATGAGGAAGACCAGGAGCAGCAACAACACCTGCACCAGACGACACGTTGACAATCGCCCCAGAACCCTGTGCTGCCATGACACCGAGTTCGTACTTGAGGCACAAGAAGACGCTCGTGAGATTGGCATTGATCATGTGTTGCCACTCGTGCAGAGGAAGGTCAATGAATGACCCGAATCGGCCACTGACGCCAGCATTGTTGACGGCACAGTCGAGTCGACCGTAATTGTCGATAGCCGAGTTAATAACTGCAGCGACATCGTCTTCTTTAGTTAGGTCAGCGGCTACTGCAAAGGCTTCGCCACCACGTTCTTGAATTGAGCGAACGACTGCTTGGGCAGCGTCTCCATCAATGTCACAAACGACGACGGCAGCACCTTCGACTGCGAAGAGTCGGGCAGTGGCTTCGCCAATACCGCGGCCAGCGCCAGTCACCAGAGCTACTTTACCTTCGGCGAGTCCGAGACGAAGCGGAAAAGCCGCGCGCACGAGTTCATCGGTCTGTTCGCCGGCCATGGGCCAAACGTTGCCGATAGGGGTGGGGTCATCAATGTTGTCAGCCACACCTTCACCGTAGTTGGTCTACGGTGTCAACATGCTGAATTACGCAGATGAAAGAGCAATCCTCAATTTGTTGTACTCATACGCCGAACGAATTGACGCGGGTGATTTTGATGGGGTCTCCAAACTTTTTGGAGAAGCACCTGTTTTCATGGCTGGGCCAGATCAGTCGGCAGTCCCCGGCGCACAAGTTGGAGCAGTATTGCGCCATTTCGTCAAGACTTACGACGGAATACCTCGCACCAAACATCTCGTGACCAACACAATTCTTGAAGCTGACTCTCTAGCCCTGGTACGAACCCGCTCGCAATTCACAGTTCTTCAGAATGTGCCCGATGAATTACCGTTGCAGGTTGTGGCATCGGGGCGTTATCACGATGAGTTCGAAAAGAATGCGCAAGGCGAATGGGCGTTTGCTCAACGCATCATGCTTGTTGACGCTCACGGTGATGTATCGGCCCATTTGAATACAGGAACAGGAATTTCATGAGTGTGAAAGTTTCGGGTGCAGGAACGCTTGCGCAGGTTCTTCGCGATGGAGTGCATTCTGATACGCGCAGCTCAGTCATAGTTGTCGATCTTGAAGGAGAAAAATCAATATCAAGCCTCGCCGAACTCACTGACGCACAAATTGACGAGATATACGAACAACCCATGCAACGAGTCATCGCGGCTCTTCAAGAAGCTCACACCACGAATTGTGAGCGCATCGTTGTCGTAGTGCCGACCACAGGTATGTCAGGTGGCGCTTGCTATGCGCCTCAAGCAGCACTGGCCGAATCGGCGCGGATTTTGGTGAAGTCGGCGGCGCGTCAATGGGGAGCAAGCGGAATTACGGTGAATGCTGTTGCTGTTGAACCACACTGGTTCTCAATCAACTCAAATTTTTCTGGTCCTGTCGCTATTGCTCCTCGATCATTGAGCAATGAAGTGAGCCCAGTTGGAGTTGTGAACTGGTTATGCAGTGCAGCCTCTGGAGACGTCACTGGCCAGACCATCGTGTGTGATGGAGGGCTGTGGATGTGAATGCTCGCCGTTTAGAAAATCGCGTTGCAATCGTGACCGGAGCGGGTCAAGGCGTTGGCGAAGGAATCGCTCGTCGTCTTGCCCAAGAAGGAGCCACTGTTGTCGTTGCGGCGCGTCGTGCCGAGACTGGCGAGCCAGTAGTTGAGTCAATTCGTTCTGCAGGCGGACAGGCGGTTTGTATCGTCACCGATGTCTCGGTTTCTGAATCAGTTGACGCCTGTGTTGCCAGCACTGTTCAGCAATTCGGTCGGCTCGACGTCATGGTGCACAACGCATTCATGGGTGGAATCCCGCATAAGTTAGAAAAGGCCCAAATCGAAAAGCATTGGACCTCAATGTCTCGCACCGGGGTCTGGGCCAGTCTTTTTTGTGCACGTGCCGCGATGCCCCATTTGGTCGCATCATCGGCACGCCCAAAAGGTGAAGGTGGCGGGCGTTTGATTTTGATCACATCACCTTCGGGCGTTGAAGGTAGTGCGAATATTCCGCTTTATTCTCCGGCCAAAGCAGGTCAGCGCGCCATTGCCAAGAGCCTGGCGCGTGAATGGGGAGAATTCGGGATCACGGTGAACTGCATTGGCCCAGTGGCTGGAAGTCCAGCCTTGTTGACTGCTTTTGATCGCAATCCAGCACTTCAGCAAGCCATCGAGGCACGTACGCCTCTTGGTCGCGTTGGCGATATCACCGATGACATTGGCTCGGTCGCACTCTTCCTTGCGAGCGATGATTCTTCTTTTGTTACCGGTCAAACCATCATCTGCGATGGTGGATCGTTCTTAGGTTTGTAATAGAAATTCAATAACACGAAAGGCAAGATCATGATTCGACTCGTCACTCTTCTGAAGCGCAAGCCTGGAACAACTCACCAAGAGTTCCTTGATTACTGGTTCAATATTCACGGACCACTGATCAAGAATTGTTCGGCTGCAAAATATGTTCGACGTTACGAACAGCATCCCGCCGTATGGCCCGCCGAAGGTAGTCGTCATGAGCCAGGTTTTGATGGAGTCACGATTCAGATTTTTGATTCTGCCGACCAATTCAACGCTCATATGAGCGAACCCGATTTTCCGTTAGTCATGGAAGACATTGAAAAGTTCATGGACTCGTCAAACATTCAGTGGATTCTCACCGAGGAACCAAATCTCGTAATTGACAACTGACCATGTTGCTCGTGCCGACGTTGATCGGGAAGTCAATGGCATTGGAGCCATTGACGATTGAGCACGTTCCATATCTTGTCGCGGCTGCGTCACAAGACCGTTCAACATTTGGTTTTACGGTTGTTCCCGACGGCATTGAGGAAATGACGGGCTACGTCGAAACCTTGTTGAGTAGTCATCAGGTTGGACAAGATATTCCCTTTGTTCAACGTCGCATTGAGGCAGATGGCAGTCTTGGCGAGGTCGTCGGATGCACGCGTTACATGAATATCTATTTCCCGTTAGGTCGAATGTCGGCTGGCACTCGAGTTCCGGATGAGATTGAAATCGGCGGCACGTGGCTTGCAAAATCGGCCCAAAGAACTTCGGTCAACACCGAGGCCAAATTGTTATTGATGACGCATGCATTTGATACTTGGGGTGTGCAACGAGTCGCAATTTGCACCGACGAACGCAACGAACAAAGTCGTCGAGCTATTGAACGAATCGGTGGGGTCTTCGAAGGTGTTTTGCGCTCAGACCGACCAAGTTGGGTGCCGTCTGAAAAAGGACTGTTGCGCAATACCGCTGTGTATTCGGTTGTATCGGCAGAGTGGCCTCGGGTCAAATCACGGCTGACGACGATTCTTAGTGCGTCAAGTTTCTGACCCTGAGTCAGAAACATCTACAGTTTGGTCAAGTGACGCGCGTGATGTGCATTGAAGGGGGAGTTATGAAGAAGTACCCAATTGAATTAGGAACTTTGTTGTTCACCATGGTCGAGCCCAATAAGGGCCATGAAGTTGAATACAACCGCTGGTACGAACGAGATCACTTTTATGGTGGCGTACTTGTTGGAGCGTACTCATTTGCTGGTGATCGCTTTGTCTCAACGCGTGATCTCAAAGCTCTGCGCTATCCCACTGATTCACCGATGACACCAGACCCCATGTCGGGTTCGTACCTCGCCATTTATTGGGTGCTCAAGGGACATCATGATGATTGGAATCGTTGGAGCGTTGACACCGTCAAGACCCT
>JBIIMF010000001.1:0-81101 GCA_044338135.1 Ilumatobacteraceae bacterium
GTTGTCCGCCGCTTACAAAGAGCTCGCGAGCGACGTCGTCGTATGCGTCTAGATGGCGCTTCTGAGTCCGGAGGGTTGCAAGCATGAACACAGAAGATGCCAACGAATCAGCGGGTCGTAGTGGCTCGAACGGAGTCAGCGTTTCGACGACCCTCAGTGTGATCGTCGCGGCTATTGCCGTGTTGCTCGGATTCTTAATCTTGCGCGATGTCAATCGCGATCGTGATACCACGTCTGCGCCTGGAGGCACCGAAACGCCAGTTGTTGATCCAACTACTGAGTCAACTGTTGCCCCTACCGACACAACGGCTCTTCCTCGCAGTGGTTTTAAGGTCAAGGTTGCTAACGCTTCAGGGATTACTGGTTCGGCTGGACAGATGTCGACTGCGTTGCAGTCAGAGCAGTTCATCGTGACTCAACCCGTAAATATGGACCCTACCTATGGCAAGCAAAGCGTCACCGTCGTGTTCTATGTGCCTGGTTACGAAAGTGGCGCAACTGCTGTTGCTGAGATTTTAGGCGGATTGCAAATTCAACCCGTCGCCACACCCGCACCTGTTGAAGGTGGTTCACTCGGCGAAGCGCAAGTCTTGATCATGTTGGGTACCGATCTCGCCGGCAAGTTGTTGCCTGGTGCGTTACCTACAGCGCCAGTCGAGGCCGCGACAACAACCGTTGCACCAGCCTGATTTAGTGCGGCGAGTACTGCCGCAGTAAATCAAGAGCAGCGTGCTCAATGCACCACAGCGGTTCATTCATTGCTTTGTCGTAACCGAACATTTTGGTGAGCGAAATCAACGGTTTTGGTCGCACGAATTCATTGTCGAGTTCTGTATCAAATTCGTATGAGCCAACAATGGCTGCAACTGGTGTCTGCAAATGTTGGCAATTGTCAATGATGCCACCGACAACTTTTCCTTCGTAGCTGGTGTGGTCTAACTGGCCTTCGCCCGTGATCACAAGATCGGCGTTCTTGATGCGATCAGTGAGATTGAGTTCATCGGCCACCATGTCAAAGCCAGGAATCAATTTGCCGCCTAAGGCAACAAGCCCGCCTGCTAAGCCGCCGGCTGCACCGCCGCCTTCAATCTGTGAAACATCAACACCACAATTCTCGCGATACATCTGCACTAATCGTTCAAGACGTCCAGTGAGCAAACGCACTTGACTTGGTGTCGCTCCTTTTTGTGGACCGAAAACTTTTGCTGCATCAACAAAACGTGTGGTGACATCGCAGGCCACTAAAAACTCCACTGCCTTCAGTCGTGCTGGTGCATGAATCGCGCGCACGGCACCAAGTCCACCATCGGTTGTGGCAGAACCACCAAGACACACAATGATTCGCTCAGCACCAAGATCTAGGGCTTTGTCAATGAGTTCGCCGGTGCCAGTTGTTGATGCGGCAACGGCATCGTTGAGTGTGGCACCACCGACTAGAGAGAGTCCGGACGCCCGAGCCATTTCAATCACAGCCGTGCCATTGTGAAAACGCCATTGAGTTTTCACGGGGTCACCCAAGGGGCCAGTCACAACTGATTCGCGATTTGCTCCACCCAAAATGTCGAGGGTTCCTTCGCCGCCGTCGGCCAAAGCCAGTTCGTCGCAGTCGTGGCCAAGTTCCCAACAGGCATGCCCGATTGCTTTGGCAACGTCGGCTGCGGACGCTGTTCCTTTGAATTTGTCGACCGCAGCCAAAACACGCACGTTGACAGTCTTGCGCTTGGTGGCTCCTGGGGTATTCTTTGGGGCATGAAATTATTGACGCGAAATTATCTGCTCACGCTTGCCTTGATTCCTACGGCAGTTTTTGCCTTCGCTTCATGCGGTGGGGGAAGCGAACCTGCGGGCGATCAAGCAGCCGCGGCCGAGTTATATATCAAGCTCTACAGCCCGTCGAATCTTGACTGTGTCCGTTCAGAACACAAGAAGGTAGATAACGAAACGGCGACGCATCTCCTTGAGGCGTATCAGGCCTACGAGGCTGACGAGTACGACAAGCAAGACGCGGCGTATGCCGCAATCGGCGAGGAGACCGTTACAGAACTAACGGCGGCCCTCAACAAGTGTGCTCTTGGCTGAAATACTTCGGACATCGGTCGCCTAGTTGGGATATTCCTGACCGAGTAGGTAGGGTTTTGGCATGTCCGTGACCGTTCGCATTCCGACAACCCTTCGTCCACTCTCGGGTGGAAACTCCACCGTGTCCGTTGAGGGCGCAACCCTGGGTGAAGTGTTGGCCAATCTTGAGGCTGCGCACCCCGGATTCAAAGATCGTTTGTTCGACGACAATGGTGGTTTGCGCCGCTTCGTGAACTTGTTTGTTGCTGATGACGATGTGCGTTACTTGCAGGGTCTTGAAACTCCGGTGCCCGCGGGCGAAACCGTGAGCATCATTCCTGCCGTCGCCGGCGGCTGATTCAAGAAGTTCAGGCTGCTGAAGTCAGAAGTTCTAAAAACTCGTGACGTCGCTTGGGGCCAAGTGGAACCTCGGCAGGACGATTCTCGCGGTCTTGCCAAATTGCAAAGACTCGATTCATGACTTCGGGGTTATTCATCATCGCGTCAGGCGACGTGAGCAAATTGAGATTGCGCATGAACGCGCGCAACACGACTGGGTCGTAGCGCAATGCTGGCAGTAATCCTTCACGCAGAACCGAACGCATAAATGTTTTCGGATCGGCAGTGTCAACATCGGGATCATCGCCCTTGAGCAATGACGATGAAACGCGTCGAGCTTCAGCATCTTGTTGCACGCCCGACAAATACCACGGAACAATGTCGCGTTGAAGCGCAGCGTCATATTCGGTGGCCAGAGTAAGCAGGTTGTCGCTGTGCTCACCGATTGCCTGAGCCATGAGATGAGCACCCCAATAACCAATCGAGCAACCGCGCCCATACAACGGGTTGGTGCACAACACGGCATCGCCGACGGGCAGCATGCCAAGCACTAATGGCTTGCCATCAACGACGTAATGGCGTTGACGATTTAACAAACCGGCCATCACAAACACTTCATCAACTAACGGCGTCGCGCGGCCATCGAGATATGGAGCAGTTGCACCTAACTTGCGCGCTGCTTCATCAAATGTTGCGGGGTCAGAAAGTTTGGTGCGGAGTTCGGCATCATCACTCGGCGCAGCCAATGTGATCGAGAACGTGTTGTTGTCGCCAACAAAAACTCCGTACTTGATGTATCCAAGATCGCCGCCGATGGGTCCGGTGCGCGGGGGATAGGTCTGACCAGGATTGAGTCGGTAAAAACGCGAGGTGTAGATGATGCCGGTGTCTTCGACTTCTTCTTGCACGGGGCCAATACCGATGTCATTGAGCCAATCGGGCAACGACGACCGACGTCCACCGGCAACAACAACTAAATCGGCGGTGAGTTGTGATCCATCTTCGGTTGTGACGCCGGTGATGCGCTCAAGTCCTGAGGCGGCATCGGTTTCGTGAATGAGTCCGTTGACTCCGACTCCGGTTTTGAAAGTGACACGACCATCGTCGAGCACGACGCGACGCAACACCCACTCAAACGTGGTGCGACGGCACGTGAGCATATTGAGATCGGCATCTTCGGGTTCGGGGACAAAGCCGTTCATCGTGGGCGGCAAGTCTTCGCCGAACTTGATCTCGGTGGCACCGGCCTCAAACAACTTGTCGAGTACGTCGGGCTCATTGGCTTTGAGTAGCGACACGAGCCGAGCCAAAAAGGCATGACTATGGCGAACCTGGGGGGCGCCCCGACGGTCCCATTCGAAAGCTTCATCGGCGCTTTCGGGCATGGGGGTGTTGTCGCGCTCAAGAACCGTGATCTGGTGGCCAGCGCGGCTCAGTTTGAGGGCTGTGGATAAGCCCGAGATTCCTCCGCCAACGACGATGATGTCCATGCTCCTGGTCACGCTCGAGATCATCCTGTAAGGGTAGGCGGTGGAGCTGACAATTGTCTGATTTGGCGACAAGAACCACCTCGGGCCGGCGTGAATCCCCGCCTCTCTAGTTGTCGCCTTAGCACTCCCGCCTCTAGAGTGCTAACTGCTGTTCACGGCCGAGTTTGCTCCCGTGGAAGGCGTTTATTACAACAACAGTGTTTATTGCCCCATCAGTTAGTCCGTCGATCGTTCGATCGACATCCCAACGAAAGTGACAACAAATGTCGAAGATTATTGCATTTGACGAGAAGGCTCGCCGTGGCCTCGAAGCTGGTATGAACAAACTGGCTGACGCCGTTCGCGTCACGCTCGGACCGAAGGGTCGCAACGTCGTTCTCGACAAGAAGTGGGGCGCTCCCACGATCACCAACGACGGTGTATCCATCGCTAAAGAAATCGATCTCGAAGATCCATACGAAAAGATCGGTGCTGAACTGGTCAAAGAAGTCGCCAAGAAGACCGACGATGTTGCTGGTGACGGAACAACCACCGCAACTGTGTTGGCATGGGCCATGGTGCGTGAAGGTTTGCGCAACGTTGCTGCTGGCGCCAACCCGATGAGCCTCAAGAAGGGCATCGAAGCTGCTGTTGTTGCGGCTCTTGGTTCAATCAAAGAACTCTCGAAGGTTGTTGACAGCAAAGAGCAGATCGCTCAAGTTGCTTCAATCTCGGCCGCCGACGTTGAAATCGGCACCATGATTTCTGATGCCATCGACAAGGTCGGCAAAGACGGCGTTATTACTGTCGAAGAAAGCCAGACCTTCGGCATGGAGATGGATCTCGTTGAAGGAATGCGCTTCGACAAGGGCTACATCTCGCCATACTTCGTGACCGACCCCGAGCGTATGGAAGCGGTTCTTGAAGATCCGTACGTGTTGCTCGTGTCGTCAAAGATCTCGACCGTGCGCGACATGTTGCCGATCCTCGAAAAGGTCATGCAGAGCGGACGTCCTTTGGTGATCATCGCCGAAGATGTTGACGGCGAAGCATTGGCAACTTTGGTTGTCAACAAGATTCGTGGAACCTTCAAGTCAGTTGCTGTTAAGGCTCCTGGTTTTGGTGAGCGTCGCAAGGCTATGTTGCAAGACATCGCCATCCTCACTGGTGGCCAGGTCATCAGCGAAGAAGTCGGTCTCAAACTCGAAACCGCAACCCTCGATCTTTTGGGTAAGGCCAAGAAGATGATCATCACCAAGGACGAGACCACATTGGTCGAAGGCGCCGGCGATGATGATGACATCAAGGGTCGCATCAACCAGATCAAGGCCGAAATCGAAAACACCGATTCCGATTACGACCGCGAGAAGTTGCAAGAGCGTCTGGCCAAGTTGTCAGGTGGCGTTGCAGTACTCAAGGTTGGCGCGGCCACCGAAGTTGAACTCAAGGAAAAGAAGCACCGCATTGAAGATGCTGTGAGCACCACCAAGGCTGCGATCGAAGAAGGCGTTGTGCCTGGCGGCGGAGTTGCGTTGTTGCGTTCACAGGCTGCTGTGTTGGCTGCTGCTGCGTTGTTGACTGGTGATGAAGCAACTGGCGCCCGTTTGGTCGCCAAGGCGCTTGAAGCACCGTTGAAGCAGATCGCCGAAAACGCTGGTATGGAAGGCGGAGTCGTTGTTGAAAAGGTGCGTAACCTCACCGGTTCAAACGGACTCAACGCAGCTACTGGCGAATACGTCGACCTCGTGCAGCTCGGTGTCATTGATGCTGCCAAGGTGACTCGTTCGGCTTTGCAGAACGCAGCATCAATCGCCGCGTTGTTCTTGACCACCGAGTGCGTCATTGCCGACAAGCCCGAATCAGACGACCACACTGGCCATGGCCACGGTGGCGGTATGGAAGATTTCTAATCTGTCCAATTCGTCACATGAAGTAAGTGCACAGAACCCCGAGGCAACTCGGGGTTCTGTTGCATTAGTGACCTGTCGCGAAGCGCTGGGCATCGACTACGACATGCCGCTCTTACTTGAGGCTGTTCGCGCCACTGGCATTGCAGTCGATGAAGTGTGCTGGGACGATGGGTTGATTGATTGGTCAACGTACGACCAAGTCGTGATTCGCAGCACTTGGGACTACCACCGTCGTTACGACGAATTCATGCAATGGGTTCGTGCGGTGAGCGCTGTGAGCACCATCTGCAATTCGGTTGATGTCATCACGTGGAATACCGACAAGCACTATTTAGCTGAAGTCGCGGCCGTTGGTCTGCCTATTGTGCCAACAATATTTATTGAGCCCGGTCAAGACGACTGGGTGAATTCTGCGCGTTATTTGCTTGCGATGGGTGATGTTGTTGTGAAGCCTGCAATTAGCGCCGGGAGCAACGACACCGAACGTCATGGCAGCCTTGATGACACGCAAAAACACATCACCGAATTACTCTCGGCACAACGCTCGGTGCTGTTGCAGCCGTACTTGACTGATGTTGAAGTGCAATCTGAAACCGGCTTGGTGTTTATCAATGGCAAGTACTCACACGCATTTGCCAAAGGGCCACTGCTTGCTCAAGCAAAAAACATGTCAGGTAGTTTGTACGCCGAAGAAGAGATTGGTGTGCGTCAGCCCACTGCCGAGCAGTTGTTGATTGGCGAGCGAGCTGTGAAGTGGTTACTTTCGCGGTTCGGCAAGTTGTTGTATGCACGAGTTGATTTGTTGCCAACTGCGCAAGGTCCGGTGATCATTGAGTTAGAACTCGCTGAACCTTCGTTGTACTTGTTGTTACATCCAAATGCTGCAACCGAATTAGCGAATGGCTTGCTTAATCCTTCATGACTATTGATTGAGCGGTCGATCAAACGTCGCAGTGCCAGCGGTGTCTAACGTCGTTGATGTTCCGGCAAATGACATCAGGATTGGCTTGTCGATTTTTCCGGTGTTTGGTTCGTAGACATTGATCAAAATCAGATCACCAAAAATTTCAATCGAATCAATCATCAAGTACAAACCCTGAGGCAGACGAATTTCAGCGATACGGGTCGTGCTGGTTCGATCTAGGACAACTAAGAGGTCGGCTTCAATCCAGGCGAGACGTTGGCCGCTTGGATCAATCGTGAATCGACTTGGGCAAACCGAGCAATCACTATACGAGTCGGCAAGACCGAAGTCATTTGGATTAGTGGTGTAACCGTCAAGGTGGAGGAAAAATGGACCAGTGTCGGCTTCGGCAGAAAATTGCCCGACGATGATGTTGCTACCGAATCTGAGTCTTGACGTACTGCTTTCCCAACCTCCGATGACTCCTAACGAAGTTGTTAATCCGGTTTCCATACTCAAGGCAAAGAGTTCTTCTTTCGAGTCCACCATGCCGAAGCCGCTACTGAGTGAATACAAAACGAACCAGTCGGCTACCGATCCTTCGGAATAAACATCGTGTAGGCGTAACCACTCGGCTGCTGGGTCTATCACACTCTTGACAACTGTGGTTGTTGCACCTACTCGATAAATGGTCGTATCGGTTTGCTGACCATAACCAACTGATGAACGCTGAGCGATATACGAACCATCGGCTAAACGAAAGGCCGTCTCCCACGATTGGCTATCAAATCGTGTTGTTGTGCCGCCAGCGATATGGCTGATGCCTTGGCTACCTGCAATGGTGATCGGTTGTGCGACGTATTTAAACTCGACTGCAGTGGTCGACGTCGTTGTCGTTTCTTCGACTGTTGTCGGAACCAGAGTGGTCGCGATTGAAGCTGGCAATGTTGTTGACGAAGCCACCGACGTTGATGATGAAGTTGATGTCGTTGTATTGGCTGTGCTTGTGTCATTTCCACCCAATGAGAGTGTCAGAATCAAGCCCACGATCAGCATCACAACAAAGGCGCTGGCGCCGATCGTGACGAGTTGACGCGTATTTGGCGCGGTCTTCGGGGCAGTGATTGGCAGGGCGGTGGTCTGCTCCCACAGTTCGTCTGGTTCAATGCCGTCATTGCTCATACGCTTGACCGTAGCCTTTCTGGTGATGACGCGTAAACGCACCGACAAAATTTTGGTCGTCAAGATTGATGCAGATTCGTCGCGCCGTATGCCCGACGATCTCGTTGTTGAAGAACCAATGTCGATTCGACTTGACGGTCATTTAGTCGCAACCACGATGCGTACACCTGGGCACGATTACGAATTGGCTGCCGGATTTTGTTTCAACGAAGGCCTGTTGGCCGGGGCGCCGGTTAATGGCGTGCGGTATTGCGCCGACGGTTCGGCCGTTGAGAGCAAATTCAATGTGGTGACTGTCGAGACTGGTGGTCGTGCGCCAGTGCCGACTCCTCGGCTCGGAACAACCACGTCTAGTTGTGGAGTCTGCGGCACTGAATCGATCGATGTCTTGGTTGAGCGGTTGTCGCCACTACCGAGTGATCAGTTGGTTGCAATATCAAATGAACTGGTTTTGACAATCTCAGAAAAGGTGCGGCCGGGACAGATTCTCTTTGACCAGACTGGTGCGGTACATGTCGCGGCGGCTTTTAATGCAGACGGCAACGTGCTTGTTGTTCGCGAAGATGTTGGTCGTCATAACGCAGTTGACAAAGTTGTGGGGCGTTTACTTTTAGACCATGCATTACCGGCCCATGGTCTTGGGCTCTTTGTTTCGAGTCGGGCCAGTTTTGAGATGGTGCAAAAAGCCTGGGCTGCTGGATTTGGCACGCTGGTATCGGTGAGTGCACCCACTTCATTAGCGGTTCAAACAGCAAAAGTTGCAGGTATCTCCCTATTCGGCTTTGTGAGAGACGGCTCGGCAGTTCGCTACAACCCATGAGGTAATCGCCCTGTATACAATTGTCGCCACGGCGGAAAATTGTTTTGTTTAAGGCGGAATCATGAAGAAGATATTTGGATCACCCAGCAGGCTTTTTGTCAGCCTGCTTCTATTCGTTGCGACTTTGGCAATGACGCAGGCTCCTCTTGCGCAAGAGGCATCGGCAGTCGGTATGGAATGGATTCCGGGTGGACCTTCTTCAACTCGACTGGTCGGAGTTGATTCGTCGAATGATGGGATGATCGCCTACGCCACTGAAAACCCAACGAACGCGTCGCGGAAAATTTGGAAAACGATCGATGCAGGTTTGACCTGGACTGAATTGACCAATTCACCAAGCATGTATTGGGGAGCCGTGGCGACGAGCGGAGATGGACAAATAGTTCTCGCCCTGGCAGTATCCCCGCCGAGCGCGGACCACTTTTTATATCGGTCGACTGACGCCGGCGCAAGCTGGAGTCTTATCCGTACAACTATCGAGCAACTCAACGATATTGCTGTTTCTGATTTAGGAGACATTGTTGTTCTTGCAACAAGCGTCGGAATCTTCAAATCAATCAATAGTGGTACTAGTTTTATGGCTCTACAAAATGTCCCCTACGCTACGACTATCGACATAAGTTCGGACGGACTCAAAATAGTCGCGGCGCATTATTACTCGAATATCAGAAAATCAACAAACGGTGGCGATACATGGATTGATCTACAAAGTTCTGGGACGAACTGGAATCAGGTAGCGATATCAGACGATGGCCAAACCATCATGGGTGTAGCGAAGGGGAATGCCGCCGGTGTGGTGTCATCGCGAGATGCTGGACAGACATTTACTAGCGCGAATATCGGGTCAACATTCGTAGGTGGCCAGGCCACATTTGCGGGAATGTCCGATGATGGATTGGTCCTGATTGCATCTTCATATGGCAGTATTCCGCAAATGTCCACTGACGGCGGCTTAACGTGGTCAAGTTCTGGTTTGTCGGCCTTGGGTTGGACGGGTTTTGCGTTGAGCGACACCGGATCTCCGCATCGTCGAATCATTTCAATTACGGAAAATGCTCGAGTCTTTTCCAATCGCCCAATCCCGGTGCCAACGTTGACGACTATTTCGCCATCAACAGGATCAATTGAAGGTGGAATGCTTGTCACATTAACGGGCACTGAAATTCATGATGTTATTTCAGTGACGATTGGTGGAGTACTCGTCGTAGATTTCGATGCAATATCGGATACAACGTTGAGTTTTATAGCCCCGGCTGGAAATGTCGGTGCGGTCGATATCGTCGTTACAACTGAAGATGGGGTTGCGACATTAAGCGGCGAATTCACGTATATCGAATCTGTATTTTCTGCAGTAGATAGTGCGGATGAGATTTTGGCCCTTCCAGAATCCTTGGTCACCTCGAAGTCGGAAGTCATTGCTGGCGATTCACTCACGATTTCAGTTCCAGGTTTCGTGCCGGGTGAATATGTGCAAATTATTCTCGCATCTACCCCACAATTGTTGGCGAGCACAACTGCCGATTCCGGTGGAGTGGTGGCAACGACAATCGTATTTCCACGCGAAATAGAGGGAAGCCATACTTTGGCGCTATTTGCTCCTGTGAGTGGTCGTGGAATGCGGCAATCAATAGTGATCAACCGAATTGCTGCAGCGATCGACACAGGTACTTTGCCGACAGTTGTTGGTTCAGATACGTTGCCCAAGACTGGTTCGGAAATTCATTTGTGGTTGCCATCTGTCATAGCTTCTTTGGGCTTATTACTTGCTGCAATTTCGGGGATTCGTCGTCGCAAGATAGCGTGAGGGACATGAGTGAGCATGCCCCCGTAGCCGCACCCGCCGAAGATGGAACGATGAGCCCCAGTGTTGGTCTTTCTGTCATTCATCTTTTTGCTAAGCCGACACTGGTGTATGAAGCCGACGAATTTGTCGCAGCAGTGAAAGAAGCTGAAGCAGCTGGCGTTCAGGTTGTGTGCATTTCGATGCTTGGTCACAAAGCAGATGTGGCGATCATGGCACTCACCAAAGACTGGCGTTTGTTGCGCAAGTTTCAGACGGCACTTCAACATGCTGGCCTGGACATCATTGACAGTTATGTATCGATGACCGAAGTCAGTGAGTACGCAGTAGGTATGCCCGAGGCAATGTTGACCCCACGCTTGTATCCGCAGCTTCCACCCGAAGGCAAGTTGGCCTGGTGTTTCTACCCAATGAGCAAGAGCCGCGTCACAGATGCAAACTGGTTCACCTTGCCGTACGACCGACGCAAAGAACTCATGCACGAACACGGAACCAGCGGTCGTAAGTTTGCTGGGCGCGTGATTCAGATTGTGACTGGCTCAACCGGAGTTGATGATTTCGAATGGGGAGTGACTTTGTTCGCGAATCGCCCCGATGATCTCAAAGAAGTTGTTTACACAATGCGCTTTGATGAAGCATCGGCTGTGTACGCCGAATTCGGAACTTTTTATGCAGGCACCGTCACCGATGTGAGTGAACTAGCCAACTTGATCTAAGGCGAAGCAACGACGCTGATGCGTCCTGTGAACTCGCTGTTTCCTTGGTTATCAAATCCAAAAGTGACGAACTCGGCGCGTGATGGGTCGCCATTTGGATCAAGATCGAGCAACCCAGTCACGCCGTTGTAATCGATATTGAGCGATTGTTGCAATAAAGCCAAACAATCTTCAAACAAGTCGCAACCTGAACCACCACGACTGACGACCGGAACTTGAGTCATGAAAACTTCGGCGACGTCGGACTGACTGGCGATAGCAGCCAGGGCCAAAAGGTTGACGCAATCGGTGATGGCTGCCGAAAACGCAGGGACCGAGTTATTGCCCGCTGAATCGGCTCCGGCAAATGCATCAATAGCGACGCCAACGATTTTGCGACGGAGTTCAGAATCAAGATTGGCGTTACTGGACAGATCGGCTTGAGAAATTGCGTCATTGACAACAATCTTGTTGAGTGACTTTGTATCGAGCAAACTATTCAAAAGACGACCACCGCTCACTTCATCTCCGATGAGTGTGATCACACTGTTCGGATTTGTGGTGAGTTGTGTGGCAATAGATGCAACATCGGACGTTGTTGTGTCGTAAGCAACTTCATTGACAACAGCGATACCTTGAACAGCGAGCGATCGACGAACTTCGGCAACAAATGCTCGCCCAAATGGATCATCGGGATAGGCGACAAGTGTTTCAAGGACACCAGTTTGTTCAATCAATTGGGCCATCGCCTCGCTCGCCAAAATATCTGAGGCCGTCGTACGGACAAACAGTCCGTTGTCGGGGAATGAAGCAAGTGAAACTGCTGTCGCGGTTGGCGAGCACGATCCTATTTTGTTTTCAACGAGACGAGGAAGTGCCGACAAGGCAATCGGCGATGACATCGGGCCAATGAGTGCATCAATGCGATCTTCACTGATGAAGTCGTCGACGGAGGAAAGCGCAGTTGCTGAGTCGGATCCTTCATCACGAACGACGAGTTCAATGTCTTGGCCAAGAACACCGCCAGAGGCATTGATGATATTGATGGCATCGGTGGCAACTTGAATGAGTGATTCATTACCGTCATCAACTGGACCTGTTTGGGGAATGAGTAGTCCAATGCGAAAAACTCCGTCGCTTGCTAGAGGTGAGGCGGTAGTTGAAACTTGCGGAGTCCTGTCTGGCATTGAGTCTGTCGGTCCACTATTGCAAGCGACGAGGCCCGACAATGTTCCAAATAACAAAAATGACGCGACTGACGGGCGCCTGTGCAAGCTCATGAATTGAACTCTACGAGACAGAGTCACCGTTGGTCAGGTTGTTGGGGCAAGAGGTGGCGGGGGGAGTGGGCGATCGGCTTCAAGTTGCTTTTGTTCGGTGAGAAGTTCGGACTCGTAGCGATCGAGAGTGTCAAGAGCAATCGCTGACGCTAATTCGATACGGAACTGCACTTCGGTGGCAGCTTTTTTCCCGTATCTCACTCCTGTTGGTTGCTTGCCAGTCGTCATCGCGAAAATTGATGCACCGTCTGGTAAGTGTGAACAACTCATCATTTTGTCGAAGCGCCATTCTTGAGTTCGCTTTGTACCCGAGAACATGATCCGTTGATTTGTGATGAGGAGTGGTCCTTGGTCGGTCGCATTGATGGTCTCGGTTCCTTGGGTCATCTTGCCTCCGGCCTTGCCAGCATTAAGTCGGACCTTGCCGAAAATTGGGAAAGATACCCCGCCGTAACCTCCGTTGTATCGGGTTGGTTCCCGAACATTTTCAAGAAATTGGACCTGCAAAAATGCCACAGCGAATTCATCCTTTTTCAGCATGAAGCCGTAGTCGCTCGAATCGGTGAATTGTTCGGTCAGTTTGCCATTTCGGCAATCACGCACAATGACAAGCATTTCCTCGAGAGAATCGACATTGTGTTGCCAATCTTGCGCATCTTGGTGGAGTTGAGCCGTCAGTTTGGCTGCAGCCTGAGCCGCTCGGCGCTGTTTGCGTGCTTCAAAGAATCCCATGTCTTCACCATATAGAAGGGCTGTGGCATCTCGGGACAGTTCGTCATATTGGTTGGGGCAATTTCTTATACCCACCAAACCTTGAGTACGGGCGAGGCGTGACTACTTCGTTCTGAGATGTCGCCCGCAACTCAGCAGACCGAGAAGTGAGTTGACATGAACAAGCAGCGCCTAGCCCGACTGAGTGCCCTGTGCATCGCGGTATCAATACTGGCGAGCTGTGGATCGGGGAAATCAGATTCAGATCCGAGCCAACCAGCCCAGACTGAAACGTCGCTGACCCAAGGTGCGATCTCTGACGATGCCGAATTAGCCGGTGTTGAAAGCGAACTGGCCTCACTTGATGCCGATCTTGAAGTGATCGATCAGGCACTTGCCGATCTCAACTCTGTTGCCCCCTAAACGTCCAACCTCCCCTCAATCTGTACAAAGGAAAAAACCATGAAGCGTCATTACATCCTTCCCGCACTCGCCATTTTGGTCATGCCGTTAGCTATTGGTTCAAGCCCACTGCTCGCATCTGGCGGTGGATCTCACGAAGATGAAACCGAAACCACAGAAGTGCCGCAGTCGTCAATTCCTCGTCGTGACAGAAACCGAAATAGCGTGCCTCCGACAACCATCGAAGTCGAATCAGAAGATTCTGATTCTGCAACACCGACGACATCAGAACCACGTCGCCAACGGACGAATACTTCAACGACAACATCAATCCCAACAGATGTCATTGTCGGGTTACCAATTACTGAGTCTGACAATGATTCTCACGATGGGTCAGAAGATGAATCTCACGATGATTCACATGATGAAAACAAATCAGAGACGCCAGAAGGCGAACACAACAATCGTGGAAATCGAATCGGAGACATTGCTCGTAATATTGCGCGCGCAACGACCGCTTTGAATTCTTTGCCCGCGAGCGAGGCGCGTGACGCTGCGCTCGAGGCACTGCTTGCGCTACAAGCACGTGTTGATGCGGGTGAAGTTATTCCAGCCGCGGATGTTCAAGCAATTTTTGACAATGTGGCTGCATTGGTTTTTATCCGTATTGGTGGAGGAAATCATCGCGGCGACTCCCCAGTAACCGGTGGAGTGCCAGATACTCAGAAGATTTCGCGTATGAGTGGCTCGGTGACCGAAGCTATACGACTTCTCGAAGGTAATACTTCTGATGCTGCAGTTGCGGCGATTACTGCATTGCAGTCTGTGAAGGCCTCACTCGATGCAGGAACACTTCCCGATCATGACGTTTTTGAAGAAGCAATGGATCTTGCCAAAGACGCACTAGCCGATATGCCAACAGCTCGCGCTTCAGTCACGTTGGCGGGTGTGATTGCTGCTGTCGAAGCATCGGATGCATCCGATGAAGTCAAGACCCAGTTGCTAGCGGTATTGCGTGCGGCTCAAGATCAAGTCCTTGCCGATCCCACTGCTGATGCTCAACAGATCGTGCGCGCTGCATTGCAACAAGTTCGCGATGCCCGAATCGCCGCGGTGGTGCAGCGGATGATTGAGATTGTTGGACGCCTTGAAGTTGCTGCCAACACTCAAGGAAACTCCGATGCGCTATTGCTTCTGGCTCAGGTGCGTTCGTTGCTCCAACCTGGTGATGGCTCATTGCCGGCTCGCGATCAATTGCACAACGCTCGTCGCATCTTGCTTGATGTGCTTGATCTCTTGACCCCTGTCACTGCGCCTACGACGACAATTCCTGACACGACGGTCCCAGACACGACAATTCCTGACACGACGACCCCTGACACAACGATTGCTCCTTAGCCACGAGTGAGGGAACCGAGAAAAAGTCTGCTTGCATACTGCAGGTGGATCAGTATTCAACTCAATTGCTCGAGACATCAGACCGAGTTGTGGCCAAGTGGGCCGAACGTTTGATCCGACGACATTGTGACGAACACAAGATCTCCGACCCTCAGGTCGGAGATCTTTGTATGTCCGTGATCGCTCAAGTATCGGCCGAGGTCCACGCCAATTTGGTTGACCTGTTATCTCGAGATGTCTTTGAACAACGAACCAACCCGTTGGCAGTATTTCGTCAAGCAACACGACCTGTCACCGAGTTGTTGACCAATCTCGGGTGTGCGCCAGTTGTTCGTGACGAATTCGATGAACGTTCATTCCCCGACGATGTGTATGGATTGAGCCCGGCAACTTGGGTCGATATTGACGAAGCACTTGTTGAGCCAGGCATCGAATGGGGGGCCTGGAAAGCAGCCACCGTCATGATGCGTAAGAAGAACCAATAAGAACTCCAGCCTGAAATGGTTTGTTGTCGCCGTTTTCGGTCAGACTGTATGAATGGAACGCCGCCAACAGGTTCTCGCTGACACCAAGTTACGCGGGGTGCGTTTGACTCACGCTTTGTGTGAAGCGACCGACGAGTGGATCCGTGAGGTTTGGACAAGTGCTTTCGAAGCCGTCAAAGTTTCGAAGCGAGTCGCGCTTGTTGCTGTTGGTGGCTACGGCCGAGGTGAGTTAGCGCCGTACAGCGACTTGGACATCATGTTGATACATGACGGCGAAAAGAAAATTGACGACCTTGCTTCAAAGATTTGGTATCCGATTTGGGACTCGGGTCTCAAACTTGGTCACTCAGTTTGCACGGTGAAGCAAGCAACCGAACTTGCAAAGTCAGAACTCGATGCGGCGACGGCGTTATTGAGCGTTCGTCTTTTAGCTGGTGATGAATCGCTAGCGAATGAACTCAGTGCTGAAGGCGTGAAGACATGGAAAGCGGGGGCGTCAAATCGACTACCTCAACTGATGCAACGTGTTCGTGACCGCCAACAAGACAACGGCGAAGTTGCGTTCTTACTTGAGCCCAACCTTAAAGAGGGTTACGGCGGGCTTCGAGATATTCATGCATTGATTTGGGCCGAGGCTGCCGGAGTCGCGATATCGCGTTCAGATCGTGATGCACTTGATGCGGGTCGCGATGTGTTGATGGCCGTACGGGTTGCGTTGCATCGACACGTGGGACGTGCAGTTGAAGTCATGCACCTCGAAGATCAAGATGCAGTGGCAAGTCTGTGCGGATATCGAAATGCTGACGCGCTTGTTGCCGCACTTTCAAATGCTGGTCGGTCAGTTTCGTGGGTCGGTGACGAAGTATGGGCACGAGTTGCAGCCGCAAAAACAAAGCCTGTTGCCGATCAACTGCTGGCGCCTGGAGTGATCTTGCATCTAGGTGAGATTCATCTTGAAGAAACAGTTGATCCTGCGACCGATCCAACACTGTTGTTACGCGTTGCGGCTTCGGCAGCCCGTCACAAGGCCCGCATCGACCGTCCAACGCTCGATCGTTTGGCGCAATCATGTCCTCCGATGCCGAGCCCATGGCCAGTAGGCGCGATTGACGACTTCGTTGGTTTGTTGTTGACAGCACACGATGCGATTCCGGTTCTTGAGGCCCTTGATCAACGCGGCTTGTGGGTGAAGGTTTTGCCCGAATGGGCACCGAACCGCAGTAAGCCACAACGCAATGCGTATCACCGCTTTACTGTTGATCGACACCTATGGGAAGCAACCGCGAACGCTGCAACATGGGCCGATCGTGTTGCCCGCCCAGACTTGTTGGTGCTTGGTGCGCTCTTTCATGACATCGGCAAGGGTTATCCGGGAGACCACACCGAAGTTGGCGTCGCCATGGTTGAAAAAATCGGACCACGTCTTGGCTTGAATGCCGATGACACTCAAATGATTTGTGCGATGGTCAAGCATCACTTGCTCTTGCCCGATGTTGCAACACGACGCGACCTAGCCGATAGCGCCACGATCATGATGGTCGCTGACGAAGTTAAAACTCCTTTGGTGCTAGACCTTTTGCACGGCTTAACCGAAGCCGACAGTTTGGCGACAGGTACAGCTGCATGGGGCACTTGGAAAGCCGAACTCGTGGGCGACCTCGTGCGTCGCGTGCATCTTGTACTCGGCGGCGCCGAAGTTGAAGAAGCGCAGTGGCGACTTTTCCCCGACGCCGAAGTACTCGAGATGATGGCGGGCGGCACTGTGACATTTGGTCTCAGTGATGATTCAGTAACGGTTGTGAGTCCTGACCGACCAGGAACATTTAGCCGTGTTGCCGGAGTGCTGGCATTGCACGGACTCGGAGTCCTTGGTGCTCAGGCACATTCTGATGAACAGGGAATGGCTGCTTCACAATTCAGAGTGATCGTGCCAAGTCATGGTCCGATTGAATGGCAACCAATTGTTCAGAATCTAACGAGAGCCCTCAATGGAGAATTGGCGATTGAGGCACGAATGGCTGAGCGTGCGAAAACTTATCGCCGAAAGCGTCGTTCGGCCGGAGAACTAGCCCCACCGCGCGTGACGTTCTTTGATGAAGCTTCATCTAATGCGACAGTTATTGAAGTGCGGGCCCCAGACCAACATGGCATCTTGCATCGCGTGACAAAAGCAATGGCCGAAGTTGGTCTCGATATTCGTCATGCCACCGTACAAACCATTGGCGATGAAGTTGTTGACGCCTTTTATGTTCGTACATCAAGTGGTTCAAAACTGACCGACAAATTTCATCGTCAAGAAGTTGAACGAGCCATTCTCTTCTCATTGGCCTCGTGAGAAGGTAACTTCGCAGTATGAGTGACGCGACACCAGCAGACTTCACCCGAGATTTAGTGCGGTGGAGCGAAACACTCGCTGGCATTGCCCGCACCGGTATGGGTTTCACGCAGAATTTGTATGAGCGTGAACGATATGAAGAAGTACTTCATGTAGCCGCTGATATTAAGGCAGCTGCCGATGAAGCTTTAGAAGTGCGTCGCGAACAAGATCACTTTGTCCAAGAATGGATGGAATCTGTTGGCGAAGGTATCCCTGGGTACGTCACACCGAAAGTAGCGATTGGCGCAATTGTCGGTAACGACGATGGCGAGATACTGCTGATGCAGCGAGCCGATTCTGGTATCTGGTTGTATCCGACCGGTTGGGCCGACGTTGGATATTCGGCAAGTGAAGTTGCGGTGAAAGAAGTCTTTGAAGAAACTGGTATCGAATGTGAGCCCGTGCAGTTGCTCGGCGTCTTTGACGGCCAGCGGATGGGCTTTAGTCGTTTCGGTATGTACATGTTGTTATTCCACTGTCGAGCAACCGGAGGAAGCTTGCAAGGTCATCCACTAGAAACAAGTGGCCTTGGTTGGTTTGCGCATGACGCATTGCCGAGTGCGACTGCAGGAATCGAGTGGTGGGGCCAGATGGCATTTGCTGCAATTAATGGCGAACAATCAATTGCGACATTTGACTCGCCGCGCTCGGCTGTGTGGCGTCAAGCCGATTGATGTGTTGAAATCAGTCGTCGTGTTGACTGCGTAAGAACTGCTCAACTTCTTCCATGAGTGCGTCACTGTCGACTGGCTCATCGGGAAGTGGTCCGCTTAACGGCGGAGCATCATCCATTCCTTCGAAACTCAGTTGATCGGGTGATACGCCGTAGGACGGCATGTCATCGTCTTCGTCGTAATCGTCTTCGTCGTAATCATCGTCGTCATCGCTTCGGTTTTCGAGGCGATCGAGATAGCGCGCCATTGATGGATCATTACTGATCAGATCATCAATTTGTTCTTCGTATAGTGCAGCTTGAGCATCGAGCATCATGGTTGGAGCATCGCAACCAACAATTTCGGAAAGTCGTTCAATGAGGGCCGACGCTGCTTTGGGCGAAGGGATTTGTGCGGCGTATGCGGGAACCGCGGCCCACAGTGATGCAGTTGAAAATCCGGCCGAGTGTGCAGTGTCATTGAGGACTCCAACAATTCCGGTTGGTCCTTCATAACGACTGCGTTGTAAATCGTGGGCGTCGATCAAGGCTTGATCGGTGGCAGTTCCGAGGACCTGTGTTTCGTGACGGTGGGGGACATCGGCCAAGAGTGCCCCGAGCGAGATGAAGGTCGATGCGTTGTATTCGCGTGCGACGCCAACTACTTGTTCACAAAAGAGTTTCCAACGCAACGCTGGTTCGGGCCCGAGCACAAGAATCAGATCGACGTCGTCACTAGTAACACTCCAGAGACTGACGGTGGGCCACACGATGTGCCGTGTTGAATCGCTGTTCAAACGAACATGTGGACGAATGGTTGCAAAGTCAGTGAATTCTTCAGGGTTGATTTCAGCGAGAGGTGCTGCGCCTAAATTCTCAACGAGGTGTTTAACAGCAGTGCTCGCGGCGTCGGCAGCATCGTTCCAGCCAGTGAAGGCGGCGATGACATGGGGCCGACGCAGTTCAGGTCGGCGGATCCATCGGACGTGCTCGAGATCAGCCATTGCCCCTAACGCTACCGTCCAAATGTGGGTCCGAAATGAGTTGGCTCACACCACTTTTGACCGAAATCCCCGTTGCTTTTAGAGGCGTGGTCGGATAATGAATTGACCAAATCCGCCCTCGCCAGTGACCTCATCAACGAGGTTGCTGTCGTACACCTCATTGGGTCCCTGCATGAGGTCGTACTCGGTTGCGCCAGCAGGCGTTGTCACCAAAGTCCAGGCTTGGCGCTTATAGGTCAAGTTCTGTGGGTGCAGTCGATGCGCTTCTTTCCACCACTTCACTGCCGTCTCGTTCTCGCCAGTGCGATGGAAGTATTCGCCAAGTTCGAAACATGCCGTGGCACGAGCCTCGTTATCAGATCGTGGTTGGCTGCGTGCGATGACTTCATCGGGAGTCAAGGCGAATGCGGAAGTCGAACCTTTTTGTACCCAGTCTAAAATGGCCTCACGGTAGGCCTCGCCGTCATCGGGAATCGCTTTAACGGCGTGCATCATTTTGTTGAGTTGTTCAGGAAGGCCCTCGGGTATTTCCATGTCGCGCAAAGGACTTCGTTCGATGGAAGCACCTTCGGCTGGACGTACCAAGTTTCCGTCTTCATCAATCCAAGCAGCCATCGGGATATTGGTGAATCCAAAAAGCGAATTGGTGATGTGGAGAGTGTCAACCAAACTTGGGTGATTTGGATTGGCGAGATCGTTCCAAGGTTTTGCTAAAGCAGGATCGATATCAAGGGCAACGGTGACAACAGTTGCGCCGAACTTGGCGATTTCTTCGTTAAGTGCTTGCCACCCGGGCAAGCTAGAGCGACAGCCTCAATAACTAGACCACGCGACAAGGACTACTTTCTTGCCGCGAAGTGATGAGAGCTTGAATGGTGTTCCGTCAAAAGTTTTTAACTCGGGGTCGGCTGCAACTGCAGTACTGAGCGACTTGCCCGACAAGGTTGCTGAGCCGAGCGCCCATACGCCATGTTCGATGTCTTGGACAATCGGCATGCCTAACTTTTGCGCTGCAACCGCGACATCAATCATTCCGTCAGATGACAACGCACCTGGGGCGGGGACACAGACTTCGCCTCGGCAGAGTCCTTCGGGCTTTGGATACCAGTCGGTTGCATGGGCGAATGCTTCAGCGGTTGTGCGAAGTTCGGTCAAGATCATGAGTTCAGTATGTCACGACGTATGAGCGACGTGAGTACTTAGCCAAGACTGCGTACTTTCAGGGCATGAGCCTTCTCGTGAAACTTGGCCCTGATCAGGTCTTCGTCGACGCCGAGCACCCGGCCGTTCTCCATAATGAATTGACCGTTCACGATGGTGTGTCGAACATCGTCAGCACGTGTCGAATACACCAGTGCCGACATGGGGTCATACACGGGCTGGGCATGGGCAGTATCAAGATTGACCACGATCACATCGGCCTTCGCGCCAACTTCAAGTCGCCCAGTGTCGGGACGATTCATCGCGAGAGCACCTTGGTATGTGGACATTTCTAAAAGTTCGTTGATTTTCAAGAATTCAACATCGCCGGTATTGGTCTTATGGATCAACCCAGCGAATTTCATTTCTTGGAACATGTCACTCGCATTGTGACTCGCTGGTCCATCGGTTGCGAGACCAACGGTGATGCCCGCTTCGCGAACTTGGCGGAGCGGCATGGTGCCCGAACCTAACTTGGCATTGCAGACGGGACAGTGGCCGATCTTTGTTCCGGTTTCGGCCAACAGTTTGATATCGGTGGCATCAAGTTGCGAGCAATGTCCAGCAGTGACATCGGGGCCAAGGAAACCAAGTGAGTGCAACCACTGGACCGGACGAAGACCGTAGGTCTCAAGGCAATATTCAACTTCTTGCATACCTTCGGATAAGTGCGTGTGGATAGGTACTTGATGCGCGTCAGCAACTTCACGACAAAGTTTCCACATTTCGACTCCACATGAATAAACCGCATGAGGTGACAATGCTATTCGCAAAAGATCATCGCGGGTTTTGTGATGTTGGGCTGCAAGATTGCCAAAGTTGTTGATGGTTTTCCACGAGTAATCAGTAATTGATGCGTAGAGGCCACGATCGGCGAACCCGTATCCGAGTGTTGCGCGAAGTGGGATCTCTTTGAGTGCTTCAATTTGTGGTTCAACAGCGTACGCATCGAAATGTTCATTGAACGAAGTAATACCCGAACGGGCCATCTCAACGAGACCACACATGCTTGCCCAGTAGAGGGTTTCTTCATCAAAGTTCTGTTTGAGCTTCCACATGGTTTGCAACCATTCGAAAAGCAAAACGTCTTCGAGTAAACCACGCAAGAGCAGATTTGAAGCAATGTGGGTATGGCTGTTGCAGAAGCCTGGCATGACTGCGCAGTTGCGAGCATCGATGACTTTTCTTGCTCCACTGATATCAACTTGATCGGCAGAACCAACTGCAGTGATGGCATTGCCCGACATGGTGATGACACCGTTGTTGATCACAGGCTTCCCCGCCATGGGGAGCACAGTTCCATTGATAATCGCGATATCAGTCATACGAGCATTCTTACTGCTCGCACCGGTTCAACGACGGCTTGCAGCCTCGGCCAACTCGTGTGGTCCAGAACTTGGGTAGCCCTTGAAGTTTCGAACAAATTCTGACCAAGGTGACAGCGTGGCAATCAGCAAGTCAAAATCTGCGCCGATCTTTGAGATGACGGTGCGCATCTGTTCGTCGGTATTGACCTCAACTTGCTCACGCAGATTTCGTCCAGCCTCGGTGAATGCTCCGTCGTTGATAAGTCCGCGCGATTCGAGGCGTTCGATAGCTGCTGCGTAATTATCCTCGCTCCATGCTCGCGTGCGACTATACGACTTGAGGGGGAGTCCCCAAAAGAGTTCAGTCAGCAAACCAATTTCGGTGGCATCAAGGCCAGCAGAAATCCACGCCGCGGTATGCGAGTCGCCGCGGTATTCGCGCAACATGTCGCCGAAGTGCCACACCGCGCCGAGGTCGGTATCGGGAATTGATTGGCTCAGTGCTCCTGCGAAAAGTGCTCGTCCTTCAGGTCGCAAAACTTCAACCGCGCGTTCAAGAATCGGGCGAATTCTGGTGACTCCACCAGGCTTGGCTCCGAGGATTCGTTCAAGTTGAGCGATAGCTCCGTTTCGACGAGCGGCGCAAACGGTTTTCGCATCGGTAATCTGCCAACCCGCAGTAACTGCCGGGACAACGACAAGTGGATTAAAAACTGCGAACGCTGCTGCGACTACCTCGCCCGGAACTTGGCCCATCAACGAACCGCGGCTCGTGAAGTAAGCGACGGTTTCGGGAAGTGCAACACCGTTCATGTCGCCAGGGCTTGGTTGAAAGCCGAGGGCTACATAGTTGGCGTGACATTCGGGCGAAAAATAGACCTGTCCAATGACGGGTTCAAGCGCCCCGCCGAGTGCACGAGCCTTGTTTGAGAGTTCACGTGAATCCATGGGCTAACCGTAGAACGCAAGCAACCTAGACTCATTATCGTGAGCGTTCAGATTGAAATATGTGAAGTAGTTGACGAAGCGGTTGTGCAGGCTTTTGCGATGCTGATCCCGCAACTGTCGAAATCGAACCCTCCTCCGAGTCGTTCAGAATTAGAGGCATTGGTGAAGTCTGATGCTTCATCGTTGTTCTTGGCAAAACTCGAGGGCCGTATTGTTGGCTCGCTCACTCTTGCGATGTTCCGAATTCCAACTGGAGTTCGTGCCTGGATTGAAGATGTGGTCGTTGACGATTCGGCTCGCGGTCATGGTGCGGGTGAAGCCCTCAACCGAGCAGCGCTTGATTTCGCAAAAGCCAATGGAGCAATCACAGTTGATCTCACGTCGCGTCCATCTCGCGAGGCTGCAAATCGTTTGTACCAGCGCATGGGCTTTAAACTTCGTGAGTCAAACCTTTATCGCTACGAATTGGAATAATGACTTGCCTGAGTTGCAGGTCGGCGGGGAACAAGCAAGCACTGGCTGTATGGAAGTTCAACAGACTCTGGCCAACTTTTGGGCGTAAAAACTGAGAACTGACCCTGTAGATAAGGTCCACATGGGAGCAAATTCTCTGTCGTAAGTTGGTAATTTCTCTCTACTCTTGCAAGGATAGACCTGCATTCAATCGAGATAGGGAAATCCAGCCATGGGGAATAACAACGACAAAAAACTTTCGTTGGAACAGGCGAGAGAAAAGTATCGCATCGAACGTGAAAAGCGCTTGCGTGCCGATGGCATCCGTCAATACAAAGAACTCAAAGGCGATTACGAAGAGTTTGACCGTGATCCCTACGTTGAACCCGGGTTTACGCGCGATGCCGTGACTGAAGATGTCGATGTTGTCATCGTTGGTGGTGGCTTTGGCGGAATGATTGAAGCAGCCAACTTGACGAAAGCCGGAATTACCAATTTCCGCATCATCGAAAAAGCGGGCGACTTCGGCGGCACCTGGTATTGGAACAGGTATCCGAATGCTGCATGTGATGTTGAGTCATATGTGTATCTGCCTCTGCTCGAAGACACGGGATACATGCCAACCGAAAAGTACGCGAAGGCTCCTGAGATTTTTGCTTATTGCCAATTGCTTGGTCGCACCTTTGATTTGTATCGGGGCGCACTCTTCCAGACTGAAGTCGAAGACATGCGGTGGGACGAATCAAGGAAGCGATGGGACGTGATGACCTCACGTCAAGACGTACTCTCGGCCAAGTTCATCGTGATTGCTGGTGGAGTGCTTCATAAAGCGAAGTTGCCTGGCATCCCCGGCATCGAAACATATGCAGGACGTGCGTTCCATACCAGTCGCTGGGATTACAGCTACACCGGTGGAAGTTCGCAGACGTTGATGGAGAAGCTTGCTGATAAGCGAGTGGGCATTATCGGAACTGGTGCAACAGCAGTACAGGTTGTTCCGAAACTGGCTGAAGCCGCGAAAGAACTTTTCGTCTTCCAGCGCACTGCCGCATGTGTGGGTGTGCGAAACAACAAACCAACCGATTTCGAGTGGTTCAAGTCATTGAAGCCAGGCTGGCAAGCCGAGCGCATGCGTAACTTCACTCAAGCTGTAACTGGTGCACAACCTGCAGTCGACTTGATTGACGACGAGTGGACCAAGATGAACTGGGTTGACACTCGCAAGTTGCCTGAGAACGATGAAGAAGCGCTCGAACTCGAACGTATCGACTTTGAAAATATGGAACGAGTTCGTCAACGTATTGCTGATGTGATTACCGATCCGGCTACTGCCGAATTGATGATGCCGTGGTACTCGCAAAGTTGTAAGCGTCCATGTTTCCATGATGAGTACTTGCCAGCTTTCAATCGCCCGAATGTTCATTTGATCGATACAGATGGAAAGGGCGTCAATGAAATCAATGAAACTGGCGTCATTGTCAACGGCGTTGAGTACCCCGTTGACCTTTTGATCTTCGCATCAGGCTTTGAAGTCACGACCGACTACACGCATCGTTTGGGCTTTGATCCCAAGGGTCGCGATGGTGTGTCGTTGAGCAAGGCTTGGGCAGAAGGCCCAGCAACCTTGCACGGGGTGCTGTCAAATGGTTTCCCGAATATGTTCATGATCTCGACAGTGCAAGGCGCACAGGCGACCAACTTTGTTCACTCAATTAGTGAAACCGCGCAGCATGTAGCGTTCTTGATCGAACAATGCGTCAAGGGCAATTACGCAACGATTGAACCAGAAACCTCAGCACAAGAAAATTGGTTCGAGACCTTGTTCGCTCAGCTATGGGGAATTGCTCGTTACAACGCGACCTGCACACCTGGCTATCTCAACAGCGAAGGTGGCGGAGACATGCGTTCGGCGCGTGCAATCGCATGGATGACGAGTGTGTTGGGATTCGCGGAGTACGTGGAAAATTGGCGAAAGCAAGGCGACCTTGCTGGACTAGTGCTTACACCGAGCGCTTGACGCGCTAAGAAATTGTGTCTACAATGATTGCATGAATGTAGCCACAATTGAAGTAGGGGTTCGAGACCTCAAAAATAATCTGAGCCGGTACTTGGAGAGAGTAAAACTGGGGGACTTGATAGTGGTCACCGATCACGGTCGGCCCGTCGCCCATTTAATTTCGGTTGACAAGGGCGTCGACAAAATGAGTGACTTGGTCGCAGCTGGAATCATCCATGCGCCAAAAAGTCGAGTTCGCGAACTTCCAAAGCGGAGAATTCAATCCAAAGGCAGTGTCAGCGAATTAGTCATTGCAGAACGTCGTTGATTACGTATTTTGATACTTCGCTATTTGTCAAGTTGATCATTGAAGAAAATGGTTCAGAACAAGCTGAAGAAATCTGGGACGTCTCGTCAACCTTAGGTTCGTCGATGGTGTTGTACGTTGAGTCAAGGGCCGCATTGGCTGCTGCAAAAAGACGAGGGCGGATTAATGATGCAAACTTGGTGAAAGCAAAGTCAATACTTGAAGGCCTTCATTCTCAACTTTATGTAGTTGAGGTAACTTCAAAACTTGTCAAGATGGCATCCGAATTGGCTGAAGAGTTTTCCCTCCGCGGATATGACTCGGTCCACCTGGCCTCAGCCATATTCATGAAGGCTGATGTTTTTGCCAGTTCTGATGCGACCTTATGCGCAGCCGCGCAAGCAAATGGATTTCATATCATTTTATGATCATTAGAATTTGCTGCTTTGGTGCCGATAAAAATTGCGATGGCACCGATTGAAATGAAAGTAAAGATGATGATTGCCAGCGGTCGGACGGTCCCGTCGAACTGACTTGTTGCAAGGCTGCCTAAGAGGGCTGCGCCAGCAGTCGAAATCGTTGCGATGATTGATGACGCCGTTCCAGCGATATGCGGTACGGGCATCATGGCTGCCGTGTTGCAATTGGGCACGAGACCTTGTGCAATCGGTACGACGAGTGCGAGAGCAATAAAGAAAAGCCAAAAATTTGGACGCCCTTGACTCGTCATTGAAATCACGACAAGCAACAATGATGTACCCACGCCAACAAGCGCACTTTGGCGCACGAGCTTGTTGATTCCCATTCGCTGGACGATGCGAGCGTTATTCAACGAGTTGACGGCGAGCAAAACGGCCAAGGTTCCGAAAATCAACGGGAACCACGAGCCATATCCGTAAACATCTTCGACGATGACTTCTGATCCAGATAGGTATGTCGTCATCACTGCGAAGAGAAAGGTCATGGCAACAATGAAACTCAGGGTTGCTCGATGGGTGAGAACTTCGCGGCCAGCTTGACCCACCGCGCTCCAAGTAAAGGGTCGACGCTTATCAAGGGCCAACGTTTCGGGAAGCCGACGCGACCAAATCATCAATATCAACGCGACACCTGCGGGTACCCAGAAAACGATGCGCCACGGAGCAATGTTGATTAAGCCGGCGCCAATGCTTGGCGCCAGAATCGGTACGAGCAAGAAGACAGCAACCATGCGCGACATCAACTGCGCCATCGCAGATCCTTCATAGCGATCACGAATCATTGCTGTACTGAGAGCGCGGGGAGCGGCGGTACCGAGTCCCCAAATAAATCGTGCCGCAATGACCCAACCCCACGATGGCGCAACACTGGCAAGAAGCGCACCAACGATAAACAACGTGAGACCGGCGAAGAGTGGAGCACGTCGTCCATAGCGATCGGATGCTGGTCCGTACAGCCAAGGCCCAACTGCTAGCCCGAGAAAATAGGAAGTAACGATCCAACTCACTTGCGTGGAGTCGGGTGACATACCGAATTCTTGGCGCATTTCGGGGAATGCCGGAAGCATGAGGTCAATTGATAAAGCAGCGCTCGCCATGAGGCAGGTAAGCAAGATGATGAACTCGCGTCCTGTGGCAACTTTGCGGTCAGGAGCACCCTGTTGTTTCATCATTCGTCGAAGAGAATTTTGCAGGGCTAGCAGAGGCACTGTCACACGATAGGTGACGTCACCCTACGAAAGCGTTAGGGGACACGTCGCGAAGTAGCGACAGCACTTTGTCTAAGGACAGACTTCGTCCATATTGAGTGACGAGAGACCAAAGAAATTTTGATGATCAGGAATAATTGTTGCCGTTGTAAATGTTGAATGTGGCATGCCCGCAATTACCGCCGACACTTTGACTTTGCCCCGTATCGCTGCTCCGACGACTGGCCATTCACGCCCAGTGATTTCAGTGACAACTGCCCCGAGTGGACACGAGGGTGAAGGGTTCCCGGTACGTCGAGCATTCGCAGGTGTGAGTCGCGAGATTCTTGATCCATTTATACATATGGACCAGATGGGTGAAGTGAACTACGCACCATACGAGCCACGTGGGACTGACTGGCATCCTCACCGTGGGTTCGAAACGGTGACGTACATCATGGATGGAATTTTTGTTCATCAAGATTCACACGGCGGCGGCGGAGTGATTGCCGATGGTGCAACACAATGGATGACCGCAGGTAGTGGAATCTTGCACATCGAAACTCCGCCAGAAAAACTAGTGATCGCGGGTGGACTTTTTCACGGCGTACAGTTGTGGGTCAATTTGCCAAGTCACAAAAAGATGATTTCGCCGGCCTACCAAAATCTCGAAGGTGACATGGTGACTTTGGTGTCATCGCCCGATGGTGGTGCCCTCATTCGAATCATTGCTGGCTCCATCGGCGAATTTCATGGACCAGGGTCAACTCAAACTCCGATAGTCGTTTCTCACGTGACAGTGGCACCAGGGGCACGTGTTGAGTTGCCATGGAATCCTGAATTCAATGCGTTGGCTTATGTTTTGGCTGGCTCAGGTTCGGTGAGCGATGAGCGTCGGCCGTTACGCCTCGGACAATTGGCAGTATTCGGAAGTGGCGACTCAATTTCTTTCCAAGCCGATGATGATTCAACTTTTGAAGTTCTTTTACTGGGTGGTCAACCAATTCGCGAGCCGATTGTTGCATATGGTCCGTTCGTGATGAATACCGAAAATGAAATTCGTCAAGCTTTTGATGATTATCAGAGTGGTCGCCTCGGAACAGTTCCGGTTGGCGGCATACGTCCCTTTAGGGGCTAGTTATTTGAGTGAGTCAATGAAACGCAGAGTTGCTTCGGCGATTTCACGACGCCAGTTTTGCACTGTGTCATTTTTGCTCTCGTCATCAAGACTGCTCTCAATATTGCGTTGCAGTGTTTTGATGTTTTTGCGTTGAGTTTTCAACATGTCGGAGATATTGATGCCGCATTCGTCAGCTAACACCAGTTTGAGCAGCAACTCACTACGCATATCGCGCAGATGGACGACAGGCGTGTTGATCCACGTGCGAAGAATCGCACGACCAGGCTTGGTAATCGTGAGAAGAGTTCGATTGCCCCCGGCCAGTCCTACTTCTTCGCCCGATTCTTCGACGTATCCGTGAATCTGCAGTTGTTCAAGAGCGCGGTAGGTGAGTGGTCGAGTTAACGACCAAATACGACCGATGTCAGAACCGGGTTTGAGTCGTGCCGCGATGGCAAAACCATGCGATGGCTTTTTGTATAACAAGCCAAGACATGCCCACTCGCCAAGAAGCAGATCGTGTGACTCGCGAGCCTGGCGACTCACAATTTTCCTCGATATTCAGATGTCGGTCCGTCCCAGATAACTTTGCCGTGGTCAAGCTCGATGATTCGATCACTCATCGAAAGCGCATCATCTAAATCATGGGTCACAAGAATTCGATATCCGGCAAAGCCAGCGAGAACTTCGCGAAACTCGGCGCGCACGAGTTGTCGTGTTGCGGTGTCAAGACCAGACATCGGTTCATCAAGTAAGAGAACTTTAGGTTGGGTGATTAAAGCACGGGCGATCGCGACCCGTTGGGCCTGGCCGCCACTCAATTCTCGGGGCTGTCGTTCGAGTAAGCCGGAAAGGCCAAATTGACTGATCAATGGTGCGGCTTGGGCTGCAGCAATGGATTGTTTGATCTTTCGGGCGCGAAGTCCGAAAACAATGTTCTCCAAAACATTCATCGTTTCGAAAAGGAGTCCACCCTGGAAAACTATTCCGACATTTCGTTGTGTGGGTTCAAGGAAAGCTTCTGTCGTCGCATCATCGAATGTTTCGCCGTTGAGCACCACCATTCCTGATGTAACGGGCAGCAAGCCAGCAATGGCGTGAAGGAAAGTTGATTTACCCGAGCCATTGGGCCCCATGATCGCGACAACTTCGCCCTCGTTAAATGTGAGGTCAACGTCGAGCGTGAAAGTGCCGCGCGACAACGTGAATCGAGTATCCAGAGTCACAGTGTGAGGCCTTGTTCGGTGCGGCCTAGCCAACGATCACGGAGGGCAATCAAAATTGAGAAGGCGATTGCGATCATCAGTAGCGAAAGAATGAGGGCCGACTCTGGGTTTGAATCAAGGGCAGCGTACGTCGCAAGTGGCATCGTTTGGGTGGTGCCTGGCAAGTTGCCGGCAAAGGTAATAGTGGCGCCAAATTCTCCGAGTGCTCGTGCCCAAGCCAGTACTAGACCAGCAAAGAGACTTGGTTTGATACTGGGCAAGGTGACACGACGAAAGACATACCAGCGAGAACCACCGAGGGTTCGTGCCACATCTTCAAATCGCGTATCCAGCTGTCGTAAAGCTGCCTCGACGGTGAGAACCAAAAAGGGCATTGCTACAAAACATTGTGCCATGACGACAGCGGTCGTTGTGAAGGGCAGACGAATTCCGAACCAACTATCGAGGTATTGGCCGATGAGCCCCCGTCTTCCGAATGTGAAAAGCAGCGCGATGCCACCGATCACTGGAGGGAGAACCATTGAAAGAGTCATCAGGGCTCGAATGAATCGACGGCCCCGAAAGTCAACTCGCGCTAACAGCCATGCAAGTGGAACCCCGAAGACGAAACAGACAATTGAAGTAATTAATGAGGTTTGAACCGACAACCACAATGCGTCGCGAATCTCTCGACGGGTCACGATGTCCGTGAATTTGCTCCACGGTGTGCGCCATAAGAGGCCAATGAAGGGTGAAAGAAAGAATGCAACTGCAGTTGATGCAATCAGAATGATTTGCCACGGGAGTTTTTGGCGGTGTCGACGGGCTTGATTCATGGAAGACCAAACCCGTGTTGAGAGAGAATCGCCCGACCGTCTGGTGACAACAAGAAATCAATGAAATCGCGAGCGAGTTCTTTGTTATCTGAGGTACTGATGATTCCGATCGGATACTCCGCCAAGATGTTGAACTCTGATGGGATCTCAACACCATCCACTTCGCCGTCGGCCGCTACGACCTCAGAGTGATACACAATTCCGGCATCGGCTTCGCCGCTAGCTACCTTGAGCATGATGCTCTTGACATTGTTCTCCAAAGAATCAGGAGTAATGGTGACGCCTGCCTTCTTCATTACTTCGGTGGTATAACGGCCGATGGGTACATCGGGATTTGTGGTGATGAAAATCAGATCAGAGTTGGTGAGATCTTGCAACGACAAGATGTTGAGGGGATTGCCTCTTTCGACGACGATTTCAAGATAGTTAGTTGCGAAAATGACGGGCGATGAGTCAAGGAGACCTTCTGATTCAATCTTGTCCATATTCGTGACATCGGCAGAAGCGAAGATGTCGACGGGTGCGCCCTCTTGAACGAAGCGAGCGAGGTCAGATGATGCCCCTAAGTTGAATTGAACATTCACACCAGGATGGACTTTTTCAAAGGCAAGGCCGGCGAGCTCAAAGGGCGTAGCTAGTGACGAAGCTGCGTAGACATGAAGTGTTGTTGTCTCTTGGTTATTTGACTCTGATGTGCAGGCCGAGAAGAAGGCGATCGGTGCAAGGACAACGGCGAAAGCACGACGACCAAACATGGGGTCACGATATCTGCCGATTGCAGAATTAGTCAATTATTGACTAATTCTGCGTTTGTCTTGTTACTGCCCCGAAAAAATTGACCTGATGAGGGGTTCAAAATACTCGAGTGACTCGCTTTTGTACTCCGGATCAAAGGCCACCTGGTCGTACTTCGCGCAAAATTCTTCGGTATATGCGTAATGCGGATTTTCAACAAATGCATCGCGTGTGTTGCGATCAAGACCAATGTGATGCCAGAAGTAGTAGCCCTGGAAAATTCCGTGGTGTTCAACCATCCAGTGATTGGCTTCACTCACGAATGGCTTCACGATTGCGGCAGCAATTGCAGGGTGGTTGTACGGCGACAAGGTGTCACCGATGTCATGGATGAGTGCGCATGCGACGTACTCATCTTTTTCGCCACCACGCATCGCGCGAGTTGCTGTTTGTAATGAGTGCTCAAGTCGCGACACTGGGAACCCGCCATGATCGCTCTCAAGATGACGGAGTTGTTCGAGAATGCGATCGGGCACCAACGACTGAGTGTGCTTCATGCATTGCATGATGTTGTCCCACTCTGGCTTTGTTGAATCTTCGAAACGAGTGAACGTGGCTCTCTCGGTTGGGTTTTCGCTGATGGTCATACTTCCCCCTTGTTGCTCTCAACTGTACAAACTTGTAATCATTCTTGCTTCTAAATTTCAACAGCAGTGTGCGGGGGAATCAGGGGAGTGCCATTCAACAGCCCAGCGATTTCGGCCCCGTCAAGACCAAGTTGATTCATTTGATCAATAGACCTTCGACCCGTCAGACTGCGCATCAGTTCGAAGCGCGATACTCCCGTATCCAGTATTTCTTGAGCACTTCCAGGAATCTTCACTTCAACCATGTTGAGTAGCCAGCCGAGCGCGACATCAACAGCTAATGAATCTTGTGCACCAGCACGTCCGACTGCGTGACGTAGATCGTGTTCGTGCGTCACCGCATCCATCATCATTTGCGAATTTACGGGACTTGGGATGTGGGGTAAAACAACATCAAATTCAGTTGCGATTGCCAGCCAAGTATCGGCCAGTTGGGATAGTGACTCGCCTTCATGGCGATCAACTTGGGCCTGCGTCCACGCATCGGTCGTGACACCTTCCATGCGTCCAGCCAGAATGTCTTCGGGCACGCCGACGATGTGAGAGATCAGACTGCTGACTTCCCAATTGGGGCAAAGCGGGACCGACAATGAGGCCTGAGATTCGGGAATATCCCGTATGAGGCCAACAACGCGCTCACGAAATTGTAAGTAGGCCTGTACGACTTCAGCATCCGATAAAAGAAAGGTCATAGGGCAGTATGCCATCTCGTTTGAAGGTGATAAGAAATAGATATGCGTTTACAACTTGCCCTCAATGTTGACAATCTCGAGGAAGCCATTGACTTCTACACAAAGTTGTTTAACACCGAACCTCTGAAGGTCAAATCCGGCTATGCCAATTGGGCAATCGTTGATCCGCCGTTGAAGCTTGTCATCTTTGAAAAAGGCGGCGAGCACGGCACGATTAATCATCTTGGCGTCGAGACAGACACCGCCGAAGAAGTAGTTGCGGCAGATCAGCGTTTGCGAGCTGCGGGATTAGAGACAACTGGTATTGATGACACTCAGTGTTGTTTTGCCGAAAAGACCGAAACTTGGGTTGACGGAGTTGATGGGCATAAATGGGAGTTCTATGTGAAGCACTCTGATGTTGAACAGTTCGTCAATCTCCCACTTGGTCGCATGAACGAAGGTGGCAGCAACGCTTGCTGTCCCTCGTGATTTAGTTACTGTCGGCGGCAAAAAATTGCTCAGCGACCATCTGCAAAGTCTGAATTGCATCTTGTGGTGATCGCAGGCCACGGAGAGTTTCGTTAATCAACACCCATCCAGCATCTTCAACTTCGGGAAAACGAACATGTGATGGATAGGTAATCATCGCTTGATTGATTGTCTCGCGAGTAATGGCCAGACGCTCGTGGTCAATCTCATTGACAGGAGTGACTTGTGCAAGCGCTTCAACGTTGGCGCACATGTTTCCTCCACTCGCGTCAAGGCCATGCACCTCGGCTGACATCAAACGGCGAAGGAGGGCGGTGGCCCCGTCGATATCGCCGCATGTCGTCGGTATTCCCCATGCATGACAACCCGCATAACTGACCCAACGTTTAGCCCCCGATGGATAGCGATGAGGACGCAGTGCACCAGCGAACTTTGATGAATTGATTGAACCCCATGCTCCCGGCCATGCGCCCGAAGCATCGGTGGTGCCATTCAAAAGTGCAGCGTCAACTTGGTCGTAATGCCAATTTGGTAAATCAGCGTCAGTTTTCTGCGCAAGCGCGATCAACATCTCGATTGCATGAATTGATTCATCTGAATCAAAACAGGGTTGTTCGTCATCATCGAAAATTCGACCACCTGCACCGATCACCATTTCGAAGAAGGTCCCAAAGAGACCTGATTCTTTTCCAGGGAAACCAAACTTCATGTCGCTCGCAATCAGATCGTCCCAAGAAGTTGGTGTTGTGGCGACTCGGTCCGAACGAAGCCACATAATGCGTACATCAATGAGGCGTGGAATTGTTAAGAGCTGTCCGTGATAACGACAGAGATCAACCGCGAGTGGAGCAAGTTCATGAATCGCAGAATGGTCAATGAGTGAATCGAGTGGTCGTAACCAATTCGCCTGTGACGGTGCATATTTTGAATGTGTTGAAAGAAGATCAATCCGTTCACCGGCAGTCAGCATCTCAGCAACCTTACGATTCAAAGTTGGATGATCAGCGTGGACTACTACCTCAACGCCGTACTCGTCAAAAATTGAATAGAGGTGGTCGTACATTGGGCCACCAACGAGCGCTATACGTAACGTCACCTTGATACCTATTGGACGATTCGTACGCCGGAAATTCCGCCGTCAATCAGGAGTTCCATACCTGTTGTGAAAGTACTCGGTGAGACTAAATAGAAAACTGCGTCAGCAACTTCTTCACATTCGACAAGACGGCCCATCGGTTGACGCTTACGTAATGACTCCATTGTTTGACTCGGATCTGGAGTTGTCGCCACAAGTCGTTCAACCCACGGACTTGCAACTGTGCCTGGAGAAACACAATTGACACGAATGTTGTGAGCAATTTCATCAGCGGCCATCGCCTTGGTCAGTGAAAGTACGGCACCCTTTGAAGCTGAATACACGGCTCGCTCCACAAGACCAACAGTTGCTGCGATCGAACAAGTATTCACGATGAACCCCGAACCCTGTTTGCGCATGTGGGGAAGTACTGCCCGTGACATATTGGCAATGCCGAAGACGTTGACCGCAAAAACACGCTGCCAGTCATCGAGAGTTGAATCAACGACATCACCGACGCTGCTGATGCCGGCGTTATTGCACAAGACATCGATACGGCCATGTTCAGCAACGACTCTTTCAATCGTGTCGTGGCACTGTTGTGGTTGAGAGAGATCAAATCCGTCCGCGAGATCTAGACCAACAACGATGTCTCCATCTCGTGCGAAGCGAGAACTGATCGCGGTGCCGATGCCTCCTGCTGAACCAGTAATAACAACAATGCGTTGCGTCATGATGCCCCCTTGGTCGCCATTGAAGTGGGCGAATGATCTAAGTATTGTCCATATTGTTGGCAATTGTTATGGTTAGCGGTAATGACCCGCATCTTGTCAGCCTCAACCCATGACCTTCGAGCCCGAACTTCGCGGTCATTGGCAGGCTCTGACGCCAATCACCCAGATCCCGACTATTCGGCTGCCTACGTGATTTTGCATACCGACTCTGCTCTCGAGGGACACGGCATGACATTTACGATCGGCCAAGGCAATGAACTGTGTTGCGCGGCGATCGAGGCGTTGGCGACATTGGTGGTCGGTCGCAATCTGTCCGACATCGTTGACAACATGGGTGCGTTTTGGCGACAAGTCACAAACCATTCGCAACTTCGCTGGCTAGGTCCCGACAAGGGTGTGATCCACCTAGCGACAGCCGCACTTGTCAACGCGGTGTGGGATTTGTGGGCCAAAGAACGTGGCGTGCCGGTTTGGAAATTGGTGACTGATATGGAACCAGCACAATTTGTTGACTGCATTGATTTTCGATATTTACGCGATGAGGTAGATGAAGTTCGCGCTTTAGACATGTTGACGAAAGCACGAGTTGGCCGACAACAGCGATTGGCGCATCTTGAACAAAATGGGTACCCGGCCTACATCACATCGGCTGGCTGGCTTGGCTATCCCGAAGACAAAGTGCGCGATTTGTGTCGTGGTGCGATCGCTGATGGTTGGAACAGTTTCAAGACCAAAGTCGGAATTGATGTGGCATCGGATATGCGCCGATGTGAAGTGATGCGCGAAGAAATTGGCGACAATCGCCAACTCATGGCTGATGCCAACCAAGTGTGGGATGTCAATCAGGCCATTGAATGGAGCAATCAACTTCAGCCGTATGGCTTACGCTGGATCGAGGAGCCCACTCACCCTGATGACATCTTGGGTCATGCTTCAATTAGGCGGGGCGTTAAACCGATTGGTGTTGCGACTGGTGAACATGCCGCCAACCGATTGATTTTCAAACAACTTCTTCAGGCTGAGGCGATTGATTATGCCCAGATTGATGCATGTCGCCTGGGTGGTCTCAACGAAGTGCTTGCAGTATTGCTATTGGCCGCCGCACGCAATATCCCGGTCTGTCCACACGCGGGTGGAATTGGTTTGTGCGAATACGTGCAACACATCTCGGTGATTGATTATTTGAGTGTGAGTACCTCGCTCGAAGATCGAACAACCGAGTATGCATCTCACCTTCATGAGCATTTTATTAATCCAATTCAAATGCGAAATGGTCATTACCTATTGCCACAAGCTCCGGGCTATTCAATTGAAATGAAGCCAGAGTCAATTGAAATACTGAATTATCCCAATGGTGCTGAGTGGCGTGATTAATTCGTGATCCTTGAAACGCGAGGGCTTGGTCAAAGTGGACCATCGGTTTCACGGATTGGGCTTGGTTGCGCCCCGTTTGGAAATTTGTTTTCTGAAGTTTCGGATGAAGATGTTCAAGCAACAGTTGATGCTGCGTGGGACGGGGGAGTTCGTTTCTTTGATACTGCTCCGTTGTATGGCCACGGATTATCGGAGATTCGCTTGGGGAAAGCATTAGCGAAATATCCTCGTGAGCAATATGTGTTGGCAAGCAAAGTTGGTCGACTGTTACGTGAGCCGGTCAACAAGATCTCACCAACAATATTCAAGAACGTTCCAGACCTTGAACCCATATTTGATTACGGCAGCAAAGCTGTGCTGACTTCAATTGACGAGAGCTTGGATCGACTGAACGTTGATTACCTTGACATTGTTCATGTCCACGATCCTGATGATCATGAAGATTGGGCGATCACCGAAGCTTTTCCAAGACTCATACAACTGCGCGATGAAGGTGTAATTAAAGCGGTTGGCTGTGGAATGAACCAGACGAAATCACTGACTAGGTTTGTTAACGAAGTTGATCTTGATTGTTTGTTGTTAGCTGGACGGTACACGGTGCTTGATCACGCATCTGGCGCTGATTTATTGCAGCTTTGTTGCGAGAAAAATGTCGGTGTCGTGCTTGGAGGAATATTTAATAGCGGGTTACTTGCAGACCCAGACAAGAACAAAACTTTTGACTACGTTGATGCCACACCCGAGATACTCCAAAAAGCCAATGCCATAGCCGAACTTGCGCGGTCGCACGGATTTTCGTTGCCTCATGTTGCAGTGCAGTTCGGATTACGAAATGCATCTGTGGCATCAATCGTGATTGGAGCTCGAACAGCGAGAGAAATAAGCCAGGATCTTTTGTACGCCACACAGGAGATCCCCACAACGTTTTGGGATGATCTGCAGTCACTGAGTTAGTCTCGCCTCGTATGGTGTCGTCTTTCTTCTTGAGCTTTGGCGTAATTTTTGTTGCCGAACTCGGTGACAAAAGTCAGCTGATGGCCATGGCGTTTGCGGCGCGTTACAAGGCACTTCCAGTTTTAATCGGAATTTCAATCGCCACTGCAGTGACTCATGCAATGAGCGTTGCGCTTGGTGCAGTTGTCGGCTCGCGGCTACCTACTGACGCAATTGCGATTATCGTCGGTATAGCTTTCCTCATTTTTGCTGCTTGGACTCTGCGAGGTGATGCACTCACCGAAGAAGAAGCTGAAGCCGCGCAAAAGAACACTCGCAACGCAGTTATCGCAGCAAGCATTGCGTTCTTCTTGGCCGAACTTGGCGATAAGACAATGTTGGCGACAATTACTTTGGCGGCCAAAGAGGACGTGTTTGGCACGTGGCTCGGTTCGACGCTCGGCATGGTGTCAGCAGATGCTCTTGCGATTTTGGTTGGATATCACTTGGGATCACGTTTGCCCGAGAAAACTATTCGTTACGGCGCATCAACTCTTTTTGTGATCTTCGGAATCTTGTTGATTGTGCAGGGCGTGTAAACCAGTTTCTTCTAAATACGAATAATGTTGATGTCCCTACTGCTCAAACAATTTTCAAAATCGTCGGTATCACTGGTGATGAGCACAATGTCGCGTTTGTCGACGAGGGCTAATGCGGCGATGTGTGCATCTACTACTGAAAGAAACGGAAATTGTTGGCGCAAAGTTGCTGCGTGGTCGGCTGTCAAGTTGTCGAGTGAATGATCGTAGTTAGCGATCCGATTTACGAAAGATGCGGCGGGATCTTGGCGATTGATCAAAGCTTCGACACGGACTGTTGTTGGGACGATCAGTGTTGCTTGGAAGCCTCGCTGTAGGAGGCTTTGGAATCGTTCAATAATGGCCAGCATCCGACGATGTTTTGGATGTGAATGGTGAGATAAGGCTTGGATTGCTTCGTTATCCAGAATCAGCAATGTTCCGCGGGACAAGATTGAACTCTTTGTTTTCTTCGAAGTCATGGTTGCGGCTGGTAGAAACCGAGCGAATCGGCCCATATGAGAACATCTGACGGAGATGGGTGTTGCATGACCTTTGTTATGTCTTGAGCAGCGCGAGTAATCAGGTCGCTTTGGTTCTTTAGACGATGATTCGAAAGATCGGCTTCGGCTTGTGCGAGTTCTGCCAGAGTTGGTCTGCTCCCGGGGTGATTGTCATAGTGCTCGTCAAGCGATGCCCGCATCAACAGGGAGCGCAATTGGTGCCGTAACGCTTCGACCGTCATGACCGTGGTGCTTTGGGCCATTTTGAGTTCATCAGTCGCAATTGAAGCTGCATCGCGCAAGGCGACCGGAATTCTCATTGATGTATTGACTGTTTGAGATTGATCGGCGCGAAGAAGTTCGGCAATTCGATCTAGTGCGGAGGTTTTCTGCATGAACACAATGTACCACTACTATGTGGTACAAAGAACAAGCCCGATAACTCTCTATCCGAGCAAGTCTTCGGCTGCCTGGCGCACTTGCCAGTCGCGATCTTCAAGAGCGGCTTTGAGGGCCAGTTCAACTTCTGGTGAATCAAATGGAGCAAGGGCAAGAACGGCTCGTCGACGAATTGCTGGTTTGTCTTGGCACGCACTCAAGATTGCGGGAAGGCCCGACTCGTCACCAATTGCACCCAGGGCTGCAACAGCTGCCTCACGAACCAATGCATCATCGTGGTGAAGAACAAGTCGGATGAGCTCATCCATGATTTCTTTGCGTGCGCTTTCGTGTTCGCCACAAGCCCAAGCTGCCATCTCAACAACATGTGCATCTTTGTCGGTGAGTAATGGAACTAAATCAAAAATGTTGAACGTTGCGGCAAGTTCAGCAACCCGAATTCGCACTTGCGAATCAACATCACAGACAAATGTTTGCAGGACTTCGAGAGTGAGTTGTTCAAGTCGGGCAAGCGCACCTAATGCGGCCTCACGAATGGAACCATGTTCGTGCGATAGCGATTGTTGAATGAGTTGTGAGTTGCCAGCGTGTCCGGCGATCACGATCGCTCGCCGTAATTCGGCGATCTCGGGACCATCTGAAGCGCTCACAGTCGCGAGATCACATTTGTAACGATGAAGGACAGAGCAGTGGCGATCACGATGGCAGTCACAATTCCACTGATTACTGCAATTGCGCCAAGACTCGTTGCATCCAACACTTTTCTCGCCACGGTTTCAGTCAATTCGGGTGCTTGTGCATTGAGCGGGTTCGATTGATCAAGGAGGCGTTGCGAGCTCTGGCCCACTTCGGCATTGGTGCGTGGCGAAGAGGGTAAATTTCTGGCAGGCTTGCGCCACCCGATGACAAGTAGTGCCAACATGGCTAAGCCAGCGATGAGGCCAAGGCGGGTGGAGATTTCAGTGAGTGACACGCAGACAGAAAAGGTACTCGCCCCACAGGTGGTTGCGCCGTCGTTACGCGCTCAAGTTGTGGCGATTCCATTTGTGACGGTCGCTTTCTTGTTGATTGTGACGGTGCTCGTAGCCATGGTTTGGCCGCTCCAACGGTACGAAACTGCACCTGGTCGCGCCGAACTCGTGGGTTCAAGGCTCAACATTGATGGTTCCCAGGTGGTGGTGTACTCGCCCGAGCGCGGAGTTCGTTTTGTGACTGCACTCGGGACCGAACTGAATCCGCTGCAGTCGTTTATGGGATGGATTGACCCATTTGTGAATATCTTGACCTGCGAAGAACGTTTTGGCGATTGCAATCCGGCGCAAAGCCGCGAAGTGCAACTAGGGGCCATGGCCAACGCCAAAGAAATAGCTGCTTATATCGCTTTGTCCTACCTCGGTTTTGATGCGACTTTTGAAGAAGGTCCTGCTCAGGTGGCAGGCTTTGATGAATCAGTCTGCCCGAAAGACGCGCCGCCACAACGAGCATGCAAGGTGCTTTCAGCTGGTGATGTCATTTCTTCAATCGATGTCGGCGACGGACCAACGGAGATCAAAGTTATTTCAGAGTTGTCTGAAGCGCTCAAAAACGCCGAGCCCGGGGACATCGCGACACTGGAAGTGATTCCCGTAACGAGTGATGGTTCGGGAGTCGCGACGAAAGTAGAAGTTGAGTTGATTCAAAGTTCCGACGACCCCCAGCGGACTTTGATCGGATTTAGTGCCCGCGACACGCGGACTGTGCAACTGCCGTTTGACGTCAACTTTGATACCGATCAGATCGGGGGACCGTCAGCAGGGTTGTCGTTCGTCTTGGCCTTGATCGACAATTTGACGATGGGCGAACTCGTTCCGCCCCAAGGGGTCGCGGTGACTGGCACCATCCAAGACGATGGGACGGTCGGAGCAATTGGCGCCTTGGTCCAAAAGGCAGTTGCTGTCAAAAAATCAGGAGCCAAGGTCTTCTTAGTCCCCGCGGCCCAGAGCCCAGACGAGATCACGGCGGCTCAAGCGGCAGTCGGGGACAGCGTCACAATTGTTCCGGTGGCCGATCTCGACGAAGCCTTGGCCGCCCTTGTGAAATACGGCGGCGACAAGGTCGTGATGCCCGTCAAGCAGGGGTGAAGTGACAGGCAATTTGGGTAAAACCCCTGATTGCCACCCTTTATCCACAGATATTTCGTACTCTCTTCTAAATGGCTATCTCTTTTTCGCGACCCGACCCCTCGTCGCCGACCGCCGTCGCCGGCGCAACCTTCCCCTCTTCACGTCGTGGTTTTGATCAAAACGAAGTCCGTGACTTTTTACGGATGGTTTCGGCTGAAATCTCGCGCCAACAAGAACGCATTACCTTTCTCGAGCGCGAATTACTGAATTCGCAGCAGGCCGAACCAGCACCTCAGATCGAACTCAACGAAGAAACGATTACTGAACTTCTAGGCGAAGAGACCGCCCGTATTGTCCAAGCCGCTCGTGAAGCTGCGGGCAAGATCAAGGTTCGATCTGAAGAAACTGCGACACGTCTGGTTCGTGAAGCTACCGATGAGGCCGCACGGGTTCGTGAAGATGCCGAACTCGAGGCCGCGCGAGTACGTCAAGATGCCGCGTCTGACGCTGAAGCCGAAGTGTTGATGGCCAAGCAACAAGGTCGTGACATGGTGAATGAAGCTCGCGCATATCGCGAACGCGTTCTTGCCGATGTTGCCCGACGTCGCGAGTTGGCTCGTGAGCAAATTGAAGACCTGATGCATGGCCGTGACCGCATCGTGCAGGTTTTTGATCGGGCACGTATTGCCACCGAAGATGTGCTGCGCGAATTAGACGACGTTGCTGAAGAGCCCAGTGAATTCGTGAACTTGGCGCCAACCACTGGTCCAATTCCGATCATTGTTCAAGCTGATGAAATTGAAGCCCGCGAAGCGATGCGCCCCGCTGTCTCGTCGGCGCCAGCCTTTGTCCCGTACGACCAGGATGAAGACGTTGCAGTGATGGCTGAAGAAGTGGTGATCGATCGCACCGCTTTGATCGAAGAAGTCGTTGCTATTGAAGAAAAAGTGGTCGAAGAGCAAACTCCAATAGCGCCAGTCGTCGAACTTGTCGTTGAGACACCGGTTTCAAACGTAGTTCCATTGTTTGCGCGTCAGGAAACACCAGCAGTTGTTGCTGATCTGGACGAAGATTTAGAAGAAGATGACGAAGACGATGTCAATGATCCTCCGCTCGTCATCGTTGAGCAGAAGGTCAAAGTCGTCGTTCCTCCTGCTGATGATATTTTTGCCAAGTTGCGTCGTTCGGGTGCCGAATCGGTAGCCAAAGAGGTGGCGACGACCCAGGTCAAAAAGGTTGAACCAAAAAAGAAGCCAACAGAGAAAAAAGTTGAACAAGTAGTCGAAGAGATCATTGAAGCTCCAGTTGAAGAAGTGGCAACTGCGACAACTTTTGAACTGCGCGATGAGGAACTTTCACCAGTCATTGCTGCAATGTCGCGCAAGCTAAAGCGAGTACTGGCCGATGAACAGAATGAAGTTCTTGACATTTTGCGCGGCAAACTTCCGGTGAAAACGCTTGATGCAATTGTTGGGCCGAAAGCCGATCACTCGGCACGGATGATTGAAGCACTTGACGCATCGCTGAAGGCTGCTGCGTTGGCGGGTGCAAAGTCTTTATCGAAAGCCTCCGACAAAGATTTGCAAAAGATGGTCGCTTCGCAAATGGCTGCGATCAACGAATTTGTTGTTGCGACTGTGGTTGCCCCGCTACGTGAACGCCTCAGCCGAAGTATTTCACAAGCTGCTGGCGATAATGCCGAGCTGACATCGCTTGTCCGATTGGTCTATCGCGAGTGGAAAAATCAGCATGTTGATACTCAAGTCGACAACATTGCTCAGACCTCTTTCGGACGAGGTGCATTTGCCGCACTGACTCCTGGTGCAAAAGTTTGTTGGAAGGTTGATCCCAACGGGCCCGCATGTGCTGATGCCGAAGATAACTCTTTGGCTGGTTTCGTCAACGCCGGGGAAGCATTCCCTACAGGGCACACTCACGCGCCGGCGCATGCTGGTTGCCGCTGTGCACTCGCTCTGCAATAGAACTAGTCTTGGAGTGTGAAACCTCCTTCGGACTTGCCCGGTAGCCCTCGTCGCCCCAAAAACCCCAACCAACCTGCATGGATGTCAAAGGGTCGAATCGCTCTTTTCATCGTGGCGGCAATCGTCGTCATTCTCTTTTTGTCGGCACGCACGTTGGCAAATTTCTATGTTGACTTGCTGTGGTTCAGATCTGTTGAACGAGGGAATGTCTTTTGGACCAGCATTCAGTCAAAGATTTTTCTCGGCGCAATCTTCAGTGTTGCGTTCGCGATCGTCTCATTCATTAGCTTGACCCTCGCTGAACGTCTGTCTCCTAAAGAACTTCCGATCGGACCCGAGCGTGAAGTGGTTGAGCGATTCAAGATGATCGTAGGAGGACGCACTCGTTTGCTGCGCGTTGCAGTTTCGATCCTTTTTGGTTTGATGGTCGGTTTGCCGGCAATGGCGAAGTGGCAAGACTGGTTGCTATTCAGGAATTCGCAGTCGTTCGGGACAAGCGACCCATTGTTTAGCGTCGATGTCGGGTTCTATGTTTTCAGACTTCCATTTTTGACATTCTTGGTTGACTGGGTATTTGCCGCCGCCGTCATGATCACACTTCTAACTGCCGTCATGCACTTCTTGAATGGTTCAATTCGTGTGCAAACTGCCGGAGATCGAATTTCTAAAGGCGCACGCATTCACTTGAGCGTTCTGTTCGCAATCCTTGCGGTCATCAAGGCGGCCGATTATTGGTTGCAGCGTTTTGAATTAACTGTGTCAAGCCGTGGAGTAGTCCAGGGTGCCACGTACACCGATGTCAATGCCCAACTGCCAGCGATCAATTTGTTGATCTTGGTGAGCTTGCTCGTTGCCGCACTCTTTTTGGCGGGCATTCGATTTGGTGGATGGCGTTTGCCGTTGTTGTCAATGGCGCTTTGGGCGGTCATTGCAGTCGTAGCTGGAACGGTTTACCCAGCACTCATCCAACGCTTTGTGGTTCAGCCAAACGTAACAACACGTGAGTACAGCTATATCGGACGCAATGTTGAAGCAACACGAGTGGCGATGGGCATTGACAAAGTCGAGACGATTTCGCTCGCTGCCGGAACAGTGACTGACGCCGAAGTGGCCAAAGATACTGATCCTTTAAGAGATTCTCGATTGCTCGATGTTTCAGAAATGAGAGATCGCTATTCGCTAGACCAAGGGCTATTTGCTTTTTATGCAATTAACGACCTTGATGTTGACCGCTACGACATTGATGGCCGTTCACAACAGACGATGGTTGCGGCGCGTGAGCTCAACCCCGACGGCATCCCAAACAAAACATGGGTTTCAAAGCATTTGATTTACACGCACGGGTGCGGAGTTGTTGCGGCAAGCGCATCACAGATCACAGATGACGGACGTCCGATCTACCAAGAGATTGCCACGGAGAGACCACAGCTTTATGTGGGAACGCGGCAACCCAGCTACGCAATCGTGAATACCAAGCAGGTTGAACAAGCGTGTCCGGATACCGAAGCCACTCCCTATGAAGGCACCGGCGGGGTTGTCCTTGATTCCGCAGTCAAGAAATTGGCATTTGCTATTCACTTTGGCGAATTCAACTTGTTCGGGTCAAATTTGATTTCAGATCAATCACGTCTCATCGATGTTCGAGATGTGAGTGATCGAGTCTCAAAAGTTGCACCCTTCTTGCATCTAGATGCAGATCCATATCCAGTTGTTGACGGCGGAAAAGTACTTTGGGTCATCGATGCATTCACGACGACCTCGCGTTACCCATATGCGCAAGAAGCCAATACCGATAATTTGACTCCTGGTTCTGGCCTCAGGCACAGCTTCAATTACGTGCGCAATAGTGTGAAGGCAGTAGTTGATGCTTACGACGGCTCGGTTGTTTTGTATGTTGTCGATCCGACCGATCCCATCGTTCGGGCGTGGTCGAAAGCGTTCCCAGGTCTCTTCACCTCGGCCGATCAAGTTCCAGCAAGTTTGCGCGAACACTTCCGTTACCCCGAAGATCTTTTCCGAGTACAGACAAATCTGTATGGTCGTTACCAGTTCACTGATACTGATGCGTTCTTCAACCGCGACTCGGCTTGGAGCGTTGCTCAGGCAGCTCAACGCCAGCCCGAACTCACAGTGACGGCAGCTGGTGATGTTGCCATAACTACGGGGGCAACTTCACAAGCCGACACTGGCAATGTGGCCGATGCGAACGTCGCACGTTTTGAGCCTTACTACACCTTGTTCCATAGCCCCGACACGGTTGATTCAACGGTTGCGCCGACATTCTCACTCATTCGTCCGTTCGTGCCATTCTCGGCCGATGACACTCGAAAAGAGCTACGCGCGTTCATGGTGGTCTCGAGTGATCCCGAAACGTATGGCCAGTTGAAGGTTTATAAATACGATGGAGTTCTGCCGGCTGGTCCCGCAACCGTGTCAGCCGAATTGAGTAGTAACCCGAATATTTCGCCAGTGATCACGCTGTTGAACCAACAAGGCTCTCGAGTCATTCTTGGCCAGTTGCAAGTTGTGCCAATTGGTAAAGGTTTGATTTGGGTTCAGCCGTTGTATATACGTCCAGATGAGGCTGGTTCAAAGCAAGTATTCGTCCGACGAGTGTTGGCTTGGCACGATGGCGAGGCAGTCATCGGTGACACTTTGACAGAAGCGATTAATCGACTTTTCCCGAGAGCCAAAGTCGATCTTGGTGAAGTTGTGAATGAGTTTGGTTCAAACACCGACACCGAAACAGACACCGAAACAGATACCGGAACAGACACCGAAACAGATACCGGAACAGACACTGGTACCGAGACGGGAACGGATCCCGAAACGGGAACGGATCCCGAAACGGGAACAGATCCCGAAACGGGAACTGATTCTGGTTCAACATCAACTGATCCAGTGGCTTTGCTCGAAGAAGCCCAGACATTGTTCGACGAAGCCGATGTTGCCCTGCGTGATGGCGATCTAGGCACTTATCAGAGCAAGGTTGATGAAGCGCAGGCGTTAATCGCCAAGGCTTTATCTCAACTCAACGCGTAAAGAAAGAAGTGACTGAGTTGATCAACGCTTTTTGTTGATCAACTCAGTCACTTCGGCCAAGTCTTGTCGGAAAGCGATTTGATAGCGCGCTTGTTCAGTGGCAAGTCGAATTTGGTCAACATTGGCAGCATCGGTGCGCTGACCTAATGAATCAATATCGTTTGATAATTCGCCAAGTTGATGCGTCACTTCGGTTCCTACCTGAGTCACGCGGGCGTTCAGGCTGATGATCTTTCCATCGACTTCTTCAAGACGACGCGCCTGTTCAGTATCAGTCGCGCTCACCGCTGCTAGTTGAGCGCGTAATTCATCTAACTGGCGACGAAGCTCGGCAACCTCGGCTGGATCAACCGGCGGAGTCTTCGGTGAGCGCTTAAATAATCCCATGCGCCACTTACCGTAGTTCTCTGACGTGGTTCATGAGGTGATTTTCGTTCAGTTAGTAATTTAGTGATTGACCTGTTCTTTGCTCTGTTGCCCAAGCGACTAGCACCTACTATCAAATCATGAAATGCATCGCAGTGGTCATGGCTATGGCTTCGGAGGCCTCGCCGATTCTGACGCAACTTGGTGCCCAGGCAATACCCGCTATTCCATTAATGCCATTTAAATTTTTTGAGGCGAATCGCAACGGATGCCGAGTCATCGTTTCTGTCAATGGTCGAGATAGGCGCTATGGAGTCGACTCAATCGGTACCGAAGCTGCTGCACTCAACACGTATTTTGTCAATGATCGCTACAACCCTGATCTTTTGATTACAGCCGGGACAGCTGGCGGGTGGATGCATCGTGGTGCAGAAATTGGCGACGTCTACGTGAGTGATCAGAAGTTTGTTCATCACGATCGCCGAATTGCGATTCCGAGTTTTGACGAATATGGAATCGGTTCGTATCCGGCGGTGCCCGCGGCAGGTCTTGCCCAGGCGTTGAATCTCAAAATGGGCATCGTGACAACTAGCAACTCTCTCGATGAGAACGATGACGATCGCCGTTTGATTGCCGCATCTGGGGGAGAAGTCAAAGAGATGGAAGCCGCAGCTGTGGCTTATGTGTGTGAAATGATGGCGATTCCTGTTATGGCGTTGAAGGCGATTACCGATCTTGTTGACCATCACACTGCGACCGCTGATCAGTTCAATGCGAACCTTCTGATGGCATCGCGTCGTTTGGCTGAAAAGCTCTTGCAAGTGATCGATTTCTGCGCCTCACGGTCGGTTGCCGACCTGGCATAGGGCTGAATGAACTTGGGCGTTGCCGATGGTGCCATATGCCCGTACACTTCTCATTTCCGCCGCGGGGTGGAGCAGTCAGGTAGCTCGTCGGGCTCATAACCCGAAGGTCAGAGGTTCAAATCCTCTCCCCGCCACCAAATAAAAATTGGCCGCCCCTTGGGGCGGTCAATTTTTATTTGATTGGGGTTCGCGATTTGGGAGGAGCGAAGCGACGGTTCCTCTCCCCGAATTTAATATTTGTGCGAAGCGACGGTTACTTACTGAGCGCAGTCGACGCAGTAGTTGTCGGCCTCAGGCTTGCCGTTGACAAATGCGGTGAGCCAATCAATAAATCGCACGCCGTTCATCTCTTCGGTGTACAACTCATCGCGAACTGCGATGGTGTGCTCGGCGCCAGGCGAAATCCAGTTCGCAACATTCGCGCCAGTTGCTTCAATCTTTGACTCATTCGTGCGCATGACTGAAACCAAGTTGTCGGGCGATAGCCCAGCCATTTGTGCAAACTGAGAAAGCACGGGGTCAAATGCATAGTCGTGACGAAGAAACGTGATCTTTGGGTTGTGCTCGGCAGCTTTAATGAACGTGTACGCCGGTGTGAATTGATCAACGGTGAGGCCTTCAATTTCGGGCCAATCGGGAAGTGTTTCGAGAGTTCCCCAATTACCAACAACAAAGCCCATGGCATCTGGCACCGCACCAGAACTATCGGCAAAGACTTTGAGATCAGCGTTTGGTAACTGATCGCCGGCCATGGCAGCGAAGACCGGAGTAGGGAATGAGCCAGCGCTTGATCCGGCAACGACCAACTGTGTGGTGTCGGGAAAGCGCTTGATCATGGTGTCAAGAGCATTGGATGCATTGACGAATCCCTTGTGTTGAACGACAACTCCGTTGCCGTAGTCCTTCGTGATGTTTCCTGAATGAACATCGCCAGTGCAATAGGGGACGTATACAACTGAATAGTCAGCAAATGGATTCTCGGGATTTTCAAAGTCAAGAATCCCAGGTGCATCAGTCAGTTGTGAAACCGGGGCGATGTTCTCGCTGTACGTGCCACTACCGGGTTTGCACATCTCGCCACTGAAACAGGCACCGCCACCTTCGAGGTAAAACAAGACTTTGGTGGGACTCGCCTCACGAACATAGAAATGGAACGCGCTTCCGTCGGCGCACATGCAGTCGCTGGGGGCGTCAACAGTTTCCCATGTAGTTGAGTAAACAGGTTGCTCGGTCGGATTCGGAACTGACGTATCTGCAATGGGTGCTTCGGTGGATGCAATCGTTTCAGTAGTTGGAGTTGAGGTATCGGTCGAACCCGACGACTCGTCACCACCACACGAGGCCAACGCGATTAACCCAGCAACAGCAAGTGTCGCGCCGACGCGGAAAGAAGTACTTGAAAATTGACGTGATGTCATTGTTTACCCCCCCTAGTAGTTGTGTCAGATTACAAAGAGCAGTTGGTGTCTGCATGGCTATTAGTCCAAAGGGAAGGGCCCTTTGAGGGAACTTCCATTCATCCTCTGGGAAAGATTCAGGCATCAATATGTCCGAGGAGGCGTTATGTCAGATAGTGGATTGTGTCCAAGTTGCAATGCGTACATTGGTACTGAGTCGCGAAGATCATGTCCGAATTGCGGGCACGATTTTGAGTCTGGGGACGGAGATGGCTCGTATTTTGATGATGAATTAGATGACGATGATCTAGACGATGACGATCGTGATGATGACGACGATCTGTGAGATACCGTTACATGAGTGTCTGAAGTTGAAGATCGAGCCCCAGGTTTCATTGATGCCTCGGTTCTTCCTCAACCGTCTGATGCCCGTATCGCCGTTCGGGTGAGTCGCCCCGGGCTTCGCGCGATTCGCTCGGGTAGTCCGTGGTTGTTTGATCAAGCTGTCGAGTCACATAAGCCATCAGGCAATAGTGGCGATTTAGCAGTGGTTTTTGACGACAACCGACGCTTTGCCGCGATTGGTTTGTGGGATCCTGAATCGCCGATCCGAGTCAAAGTGCTTCATGTTGGTAAGCCAGTCACGATTGATGACGACTGGTGGCGAACCAAAATGCAACAGGCGCTAGATGTGCGCCGTGAGTTGTTAAGCAATGGATTGACGACAGGCTTTCGTTGGGTTCACGGAGAGAACGATGGTCTGCCCGGATTAATCGTCGACCAGTATGCGTCGACTGTGGTGATCAAGTTGTATACGGGCGCATGGTTCGTTCATTTGCGTTCAATCATGAAGGCGCTCATCGAAGTTGGCTCGGTTGAACGCGTGGTCATTCGTTTTTCACGTCTCGTGCGTGATGGCGAAACATATGGGTTGGTCGACGGCGACACTTTGTACGGTGAACCGCCATCAGGTCCGATTATGTTTTTAGAGAACGGTCTGACTCTTGAAGCTGATGTTGTTTTTGGCCACAAGACCGGTCACTTCTTAGATCAACGCGACAACCGAGCAACTGTACGCAACTTGGCAAGTGGCCTTCGAGTGCTCGATGTGTTCTCGAGCACTGGTGGATTCACCTTGTCGGCCGCAGCCGGTGGGGCGAAGTCTGTCCACATGGTGGATGTCAGCGCGCCCGCTCTTGCAACGGCTCATCGCAATCTTGAACACAACAAAGAGATTAGTTCAATTGCTACGTGCAAGGTAACTGATGTTCGTGGAGATGCCTTTGCAGTTCTTGAAGACATGGTTGAACGGGGCGAGCAATTCGACATTGTTATTTTGGACCCGCCGTCATTTGCTCAGAATCAAGCCTCAATTCTGCGCGCCTTGAGTTCGTACGAACGACTCGCTCGTCTTGGATTGCGGCTCACTGCACCTGGTGGAACTTTGTTGCAAGCGTCGTGCTCAAGTCGTGTCACGATTGATGAGCTTGCCGACGCCGCATATCTTGCAGCACGAACAGCCCAAGTAAACATTGACGAATTCAAACGTACCGAACACGCGGCTGACCACCCAATTGGTTTTGAATTCGGTGCTTATTTGAAAGCGATTTATTACACGGTCACGCCGTATCGCGACTAGCCGTTGACTTTAAGGAACTTGCTGAACTTCTTGCGCGGCTTGTTGTCGGCAGCAATCATGCGGGCCATGTCGTGGAAGATTTTTCCGGCTTCGCTTTCGGGAGCAATGGCCGCGATCGGATGACCATCGTCGCCACCTTCACGTAATTGCTGGATGAGTGGCAACTGTCCAAGCAATGGCACATTCAATTCGGTTGCGAGTTCTTGACCGCCGCCACTGCCAAACAATTCGTACTTCTTGCCATCATCGCCAGTGAACCACGACATGTTTTCGATGACTCCCTTGACCGGCAACCCAACTTTGGTTGCCATTGCCGCTGACAAGCGTGCGACTTTTTGTGCAGCTTGCTGTGGTGTCGTGACGACATACACCTCGCCCTTGGGCAAGTACTGGCTGAGGCTCAATGCAATATCGCCAGTGCCCGGCGGCATGTCGATCAGCAAGAAGTCGGGTTCATCCCAAAAGACATCAGTCAAGAATTGTTCGAGAGCCTTGTGCAACATTGGTCCGCGCCAGACAACTGCTTGCCCTTCGGGAACGAAGTAACCAATTGAAATGCAACGAACTCCGTATGCCTCTGACGGCAACAGCATGCGGTCGATTGCAACCGGATCGGCGTTCGCGCCAAGCATGCGCGGGATGGAGTAGCCGTAAATATCGGCGTCAAGTACGCCGACAGTGTGACCTTGTGCGGCTAGAGCAACTGCGAGGTTGGTGGTGACGCTGCTTTTGCCGACGCCACCCTTGCCCGATGAAATCAAAAGTGGACGCGTCTTGTTATCGGGATTGGCAAATGGAATCGCCCGACCTTCGGCGTGTCCATGGGCCTGACCTTGACCAGCAGTAGAACCTGGATCGCCGTGCAACTTCATGCGCAACTCTTCACGTTCTTGATCGGTCATGACGGTGAAATCAAGATTGACGTTGTCGACTCCGGCGAGAGGTGCGACGGCACCTTTGACGCGGTTGGTGATCTCGTTGCGCAATGGGCAACCAGCAATCGTGAGAGCAATCAGAATCGAGATGTTTCCGCCATCAATCTGCACATCACGCACCATGTCGAGGTCGACAATCGAGCGATGTAGCTCGGGGTCTTCGACAGGGCGAAGGGCTTCAACGACTTGTTCACGGGTCACAGACACGGGTGGGGGCTCCCTACTTCAGAATTTGCACGATCAATGTGCACGACTAATTTGCACTATGCAGATAGGTATAATACCCATGTGCCATCTGTTCGCCCTCCTCAGACATCAGGTCACGGGTCACCGTCAACAGCGACCGGTGGATTTGCGGCGTCAGTAACGGCCATCACCAACGCTTTTGGCGATCCGACCCGACGAGCCATCTATTTGTTCGTCCGAGGTGTTGACGAGGGTGTCACGGCTGCTGAAGTGGCCTCTGAGTTCGACCTACACCCCAACGTCGCACGACATCATCTCGACAAGTTGGCGGCCGGAAGTTATGTCGATGTTGCAGTCGTACGCCCCCCAGGTGGCGGAGCCGGTCGGCCCTCGAAGCGCTATTCGGCAGCTGCCGAATTGCCGATGAGCGAGTTCCCGGTTCGAAGTGACGATCTAGTGCTCAGTTTGTTGGGGAAAACCCTGGCACTTCTGCCGACCGATCAGGCCGAAATCATCGCCGAACAAGTTGGCCAAGAATATGGCCGAGCTATGGCGGCAGCATTAACTGGCACCGACCTTGAGGCGGGTCAGCGCAGTCTTCGCTCGGCTATGCAGGCCGTGGCCGACGCGCTGACAGCGCACGGATTCGCTGCGCATACCGAAAAGCGCAATAACAAGTTGCAAATCATCAATAATCATTGTCCTTTTGGCGATGTAGCTATTGAACATCCGGTGATTTGTGCTGTCGACCGCGGCATGGTGAAGGGGATGTTGAGCACGCTGTACGGCGATGCCGACGTGTCAACTATGGAGTCGCTGGCACAAGGCAATACTTTTTGCGCCACTGCCGTCTGAGTTCGAACCCGTTGGGGCTGTAGCGTCTCATCTACGTAGTTGGCAGGAGACCTCCGTCAACTTCGCTTTAACAGGAGGCATATCGTGGACATTCGAATCGGCGTTACTCAAGCAGCTCGAGAGATTTCGTTGGAGCAGGCCGATGAAGAGCGCGATGCCACGAAAGCCAAGGTCGAAGCCGCCTTGTCAGGAGCAGTTGATGTGTTGTGGCTGGTTGACAAAAAAGGACGCACAGTCGGCGTACCCGCAGCCAAAATTGCATACGTCGAAATTGGTTCAGTTGAAGGAGACCGCCGCATCGGCTTTGGCGGATGAGGCACTTCTCAGTTTGCAATCGTCGGGGATGACTCGGCACAGGTCGATTTTCGGGCAGACTCGTAGTTATGGCAACACTTGCCGAACTACTTCGCCAACACACTGAACTTTCCAAAGACGACAGCGCTCATTTACAGCAGCTGATCGGTGAATGGGGCATGCTCGCCGACCTGTGTTTCGCCGACATGATCTTGTATTTGCGCAATCTTGAGGGTGAATGGGTCGTTGGTGCGCAGGTGAGGCCTGCAACGGGGCAAACCATCTATCGAACAGACCTCGTTGAGTCTTTGGCTAATCCAGCCGAGTCTGAACTACTGAATCAAGCTATGTCGACTGGGACCATCAGCGAAGGCGAACTGCATAAGCACGAAATGTTTGATTCGGTGCATGTCTTGGCGATTCCGGTGCGCGGTGCTGATGGGGCCATTGCCGTCTTGACCCGTGAGTGGTCGTCAAAGACCAGTCGTCAACCGGGCGAACTTGAACGTACGTATCTGTCAATCTTTCAGCGCATTGCCGAGATGATCACCGAAGGTGCATTCCCGTTCCCAGGTCGCGCGGCCGACCTGAGCGCTGCTCCTCGAGTGGGCGACGGTGCCGTTGTACTTGATGAGAATGCCATCATTCGTTATGCATCACCGAACGCAGTATCGGCGCTTCACCGAGTTGGAATTACCGCCAATGTTGTTGGCCAATCGTTAAGTGAACTTGGTTTTGCCGATAGTCCGGTGCGCCAGGCTTTTGAGCGCTTTGAACCAGTGATTGAAGAATTTGATCAAACAGCTGATGTGACACTGCTTGTTCGTTGTATCCCGATCATTTCAACCGAAGTGATTACCGGTGGAATGTTGTTAATTCGCGACGTCACCGAAGTGCGCCGTCGCGACCGAATGTTGTTATCAAAAGATGCAACGATTCGCGAGATTCACCACCGAGTGAAAAACAATCTGCAAACAATTTCGTCACTATTGCGTTTGCAGGCTCGACGACTTGAGTCACCAGAAGCAAAAGCTGCGGTGCAAGAAAGCGTACGACGCATTCGTACCATCGCATTGGTGCATGAAACTCTCTCGCGCGAAACGGGTGAAGATGTGGCGTTCATTGAAATTGTGCGACCACTCATGCGGTTGGCTGAAGAGGGTTTGCAGTCGCCAGATCGACCGGTGCGATTCATCGTGCAGGGTGACGGCGGCCGTTTGCCAGCAACAATCGCCACACCGCTTTCTGTCGTGCTCACCGAACTGCTACAAAATGCCGTCGATCATGGTTTCCCTGAGGGCAGCGATGGTGGAACTGTTGTTGTTGAGTTGGGTGGCGACGATGACGAAATTGAAATCAAGGTCATCAACGATGGCCGAGGACTCGATCCGGCATTTGATCTCAATGGTGCGACCGGGCTGGGGTTGTCAATCGTGCGAACACTTGTGACGACCGAACTGAACGGTTCAATTTCAATTCGTGCGGGTGCGCCAGAGGATTTTGTCGCTGTCGGAATTGAAGCCCATCGTCGTGGCGATGGAACCGTGGTTGATCTGCGCTTACCGCGCTAGTTCAAAAGTTCAGGAAGCAAACGAACGAGCTGCTAATTGAGCGGCGCGGTTTCGGGCAGCAATCTTGCGACGGATGTCGCGACGCTCTTCTTCTGAAGTTCCGCCCCAGACACCAGAGTCTTGGTTGGTCTCGAGTGCGAACTCAAGACAGCTCACTTGAACTGTGCATTCGTTACAAACTTGCTTAGCACGATCAATTTGAAGAAGTGCTTGGCCGGTCGTGCCGATTGGGAAAAACAAATCGGGATCGGTGTCACGGCAGACAGCTTCGTCGCGCCATGAATAATCGGCGGAACCAAGGGCAAGTGAAGAGGCAAGGATTGACACGGTGTGCTCCAGGCGAGTTAGGGGGTTGAGGGGTTGATTACTGAACACGAACTTTGGTTGTCCGAATTAACTGACTGTTCAAGGTTGGCAAACAACTGGTGAACACGCAAGGGGTCAGCCCAAAGTTTTTCGTCACAGGACAGATTTTTTCTTTGTATAAAGAAAAATAAATGTGCTTGTTGGTGTGTATTCAGAGTTAACTCAAGGTATGGGAATTCAGGTACTGGCTCATCGTGGTGCTTCGGCAGCCGAAAAGGAAAATACAATTTCCGCCTTTAAACGGGCAGTTTCAATGGGTTCTGACGCGGCCGAACTTGATGTTCGCCGAACTCTCGATGATGTTTTAGTGGTGCATCACAATGCGACACTTGATGACGGGCGAATCATTTCGCAAGTGAATTATTCGGAATTACCTAACGATGTATGCACCCTTGATGAGGCACTTGACGCTTGTGTCCCGATGTGGGTCAATGTCGAAATCAAAAATGATCCAGATGAACCAGACTTTGATGAGAGCGAATCAATTGCCGATGAGACGATTGCATGTTTATCTCGGCGTCCCGAAGGCGACAAACGTTGGCTGATTTCTTCGTTCCGCCGCGAGACGATTGATCGTTGTCAGCAGCTTCGTCCTTCAATTGCGACAGCATGGCTAACTGTTGGTGTTCGTCCTGAAGAATTTGATGTGGTGTTGCCCGGTTTAGTTAAGAGTGGCCACAGTGCGGTGCATCCTTGGGTCACCTTTGTGACTCAAGAATCAATCGAGGCCTGTCATCAACACGGGCTGGCAGTCAACACCTGGACGTGCGACGATCCGTCCCGTATGGCCGAACTCATTTCGTGGGGTATCGACGGAATCTGCACCAATGTTCCCGATGTTGCCTTACAAGTACGAGATCAGGCCTCGCCTAGTTGACCAGGGGGTTGAACTGGGAACAATAATTTGACTGCTTCGGGTACATGCCTGAAATGTAAACGCGTTGATTCGCCCAAGTAATCGCCATCAACTTGATAGGGGAATGGTTGCGCGTTCTCAACAATGAGTTCATGGACGTCGTTGAAGCATGCGACGTGTTTGCTTGGTGTGACGCCTCCGCCTTTGAGCGCACCTGCGAGAGTGCGAATAATTGCGACTGCCGACATCGTGCGGAACGTGACTGCAACAAGTGGTTTGTCAAGACCCGCAGCAGGAGACAAATCGAGTGGGCGGTTTCCTAAGAATGAATACGGATTGGTATTCAGAACAATGGTGAAATATCCATCGTCAACAAATCGTGATGGGTCGTAATTGAGATTTTCAAAACTCGAAAGTCCACCCGGACCACCAATGGCCGAATCAGCGGCAACGCTGAAGTGAGGATGGTGGCGATCGTATTTATTCAGCCATGTGTGAAGGGCCGCATAAATGAAAAGTGGATGGCCCGCCCAACGCTTGAGCGAGGCACGAGTTTCAACTGTGCGCACGACCGCGGCGTCGTAACCGATACCGGTGTGGAAACAAAAGAAGCGACCGTTGACGCGACCAAGCCCGATGGGCCGGATATTCGCATCGGGATTTTCGAGGCCTGCGACCAAAAGTGACGATGCAGCAACGGGGTCGTTGGGCAGTCCGATTGTGCGGGCAAAGACATTGGTGCTTCCACCCGGCAAAACGCCAAGAGCCGTATCTGAGCCAGCGACTCCGGTCGCGACCTCATTGAGGGTTCCGTCTCCGCCAAACGAAATCACAAGATCGATGCCTCGGTGGGCAGCATCTTGAGCAAATCGGGTGGCGTGCCCGCGGCGGTTGGTCTCGACAATCTGGACGTCGTGTTGCCGGGACAAAGCCCGATGCACGATGACCGTATTGCGCGCCGTGACCGACGAGGCAAAGGAGTTGACGACCAGCAGAATCCGCACCGTCTGAGACGGTACCAGCCCATTTGGCAAGGAACTGAGACGATGCCCCGTCAGGTAGGTCGGGAGTCACTTATTTAGATGTCCGATGGGTTGTGTGAAACGGCGCACAAGCCGCAAGAATGACGAACTATGAACGTAATCGTCTGTGTGAAACAGATCCCCGACCCCGCCAACCCCGGAGCCCTTGACGCCACGTCAAACACGCTCAAGCGCGAAGGCAAATTGATCCTTGACGAATCCGACAGCTATGGCGTTGAAATGGCCTTGCAGTTGGTCGACGCAGCAGGCGGCGGTGAAGTCAGCTTGGTGTCGATGGCACCTAATAGTGAGACCGCCGGACTTCGTACTGCGCTAGCGATGGGTGCTGCAAAAGCAGTGCTCGTTTCTGATCCGGCATTGCAGGGTTCGGACGCACTCACGACGGCAAAGATTTTGGCCGCAGCAATTCAGCGTTTGGGTGGAGCCGATTTGATTATCGCCGCAACCGAATCAAGCGATGGCTACACCGGTACTGTTCCTGAGCAGATCGCCGAAGTACTCGGATTGCCATCAGTGACATTTGCGAAAAAAGTTTCGATCGAAGGCGGAGTCTTGAAGGCCGATCGTCAGACCGAAGAAGGTTATGACGAAGTGACCTGTCCATTGCCAGCACTCATCTCGGTGACTGCAGGTGTTGTCGAGCCCCGTTACCCAAGCTTCAAGGGCATCATGGCTGCAAAGTCAAAGCCCGTTGATGAAGTTACTGCTGCCGATCTTGGCGTGACTCCAGTCGGCTGGGCTGGTGCGGGCCAGCAGATCAGCAGCGTGACGCAAGCTGAAGCACGTGCCGCTGGTGAAGTCATCGAAGATGACGGCGAAACATTCGGCAAGATCGTGACCTTCCTTGAAGGCCTCAAGGTCATCTGAGTAGCGCATTCGCTTTCACAGATCACTCACAACTAACAAACGACGAAAAGAACGAGAACGGACAGAACAATGGGAATTAGCAACATTTGGGTATTCGCTCAAGTCGCCAATGGCGCACCAACATCGGGTTCACTCGAATTGGTGACCAAGGCACGCACCTTTGGTGGAACAGTCAGCGTGTGGGTTGCCGGTGACGGCACCGCTGTTGCTGGTGCACTTGGTGAATACGGCGCAAGCAAAGTGTTCGCAGTTGACTACGGCCAGAACTTGGCTGGAGTTTCAGTTGCATCCGCGATGAAGGCAACAATTGATGGCGGCGAATCGCCCGACCTGATCATGTTCCCGCAGTCATACGAAGGTCGTGACGTGATGTCGCGCTTGTCAGTAAAGCTTGGTCGCACCGTGCTGACTAACAACGTCGAAATCGAAGCATCTGGTGATTCAGTTGCAGTGACGACGCCAATATTTGGTGGCAACACGTTGGTGACGACAACCTTCACTGGTGGTGCTCCGTACTTGGCAGCTTTCCGCCCGAAGTCGTTTAACCCCGAAGCATCGGGCGGAGCCGCAGCTGCTGTCCAAGCAGTCAGCGTGCCTGACCTTGGTGCAACCGGAACTGCAAAGGTCACCGCAGTACATGTTGAAGAGACAACTGGTCCCAAGCTCGACGAAGCAAACGTCGTTGTGTCGGGTGGACGCGGACTTGGCGAAAGCACCAACTACGCCATGATCGAAACCTTGGCCAAGTTGCTCAAGGGTGCACCTGGCGCATCACGTGCCATTGTTGACGCCGGCTGGGTTCCGTACAGCTACCAAGTCGGTCAGACCGGCAAGGTTGTGAAGCCGAGCGTGTACATCGCTGCTGGTATTTCTGGCGCAACTCAGCACATGGTGGGTATGAAGGGTTCAAAGAACATCATCGCCATCAACAAGGACAAGGAAGCGCCGATCTTCGGAATTGCCGACCTCGGAATTGTTGGAGACGTGCACAAGGTTCTGCCCAAGCTCATCGAAGCCTTGCAAGCCCGCTAATTCACCTTTCAAACTGACTCATTCCAGCCACTTTGGAGTTTCGTTGCCGCCTAGCGGTAGCCAAATTCCAAAGTGGCTGTTTTTTACCACTCTGTACTTTTGGTTCCGACAGTTGGAACTAAAAGTACAGAGTGGCTGAATTTGGCGGGTTAGTGGGTTTCGGTTTGGGTTGTGCGGTCGTGGGCGAGGAGGGCGATGGTGATGTCGTTATCGGGATCCTCAGCCACCAAGTTCAGCTCAAAAGGATGACGACTGTCCGTGTCAACCCGGAACCAGTGCAATGCTTGAGCCGTATCGCCTACCTCATGACTCAATGCCCCTGTATCTCGTAACTCATCCCACTCTTCGGTGAACCCGCCGATCGCGGCCAGTAACCACCACACTCCGAAGCGACCGAGAGCGGCCCCACGACGACGTCCGTGTGCTCCACCTGACGACCCACACCATGCGAGCCACTGCAATGCCTGCTCGCTTGTGAGTGGAGTCAGTCGAAACGAATGATGACCGAGAGCGCTCATTGCATCGTTGATGGTCCCGTCGACCACGACCGAAGTGGCTTGTCCGCCCGATGAAGATGTCCACGGCTCAACAAGTGAACGCAATGCGTCACGTACAAACGGATCGTCGACAATCATGTCGTCGGAGATTTCGTCGGCTTCAATACTGGTCCAGTCGTGGCGCCAGATATCGCTCGGTGACGGCGCATCAATTCCGCTATCAGAATATGTTGCGATTGGGTATGACGGCTCCCATGTCTGCAACTCAAGAGGAAGATCGAGAACATCAAGTACATCCCCAACATCGGAACGCTTGATTGCTTCGCCACGGATGATGCGCTCGTGCGCGATGAACGCTGATCGGGGTCCGTCGGTCAACAATTCCTTTAAGTCAGACCACGAATGGTTCTGCGCGACTACTTCAGTTAATGGACCAATCGTGAATCGACCGCCATCTTCTTGCAACACTTGAGCGGCCCACTTGGTATCGGCGTGTAAGGCCAATCGATATTCGGCCAATGTTGTAGCGGGCCACACTTGACGGCCAGTTTCTGTGGCGAGACGGGCACGTTCGCGAATACGAAAGAGACCTTCCCAATCACGTGTCTCACAACGCGCATCAATAAGTCGAACCAACCCATCAAGGTCGGCACGATCAATCAAAGGATCAAGGTCTTCGTCATTCATCCGAATTCAACAGAATTTTCAGACCATGGGCCAGGGGTAGCGTTGGCCAGATGCATCAATGGGGAACATACCACCTTGAGCGAGCATAGAAGCGCGTTCGATCATCGCGTCAATCTCGTCGGCATCGAGTAATGCAGCAACCTCGAGTGGCGGACGATCAACAACTCGTTGAATCTTTGCAATCAGTTCTGGTGTTAATGATTCGCCCCCGAACTCCCAAATGACGGTACGCAATTTGAATTCAGCAGAGAAACACAATCCTTGGTCGATACCCCAAATACGATCGTCATTGTCAATGAGGCAATGTCCACTCTTGCGATCGGTGTTATTGGCAACGATGTCAAAAGCAGCCATCTTGCGAAACTGGTCGTGTAAATCTTCGCGAGCTTCGTACAGCGTGAAGTAGTGCTCTTCAAAGCGTGCATCAATGAACCACTGCAACGATCCAATTCCAAAAGGGCCTTCGCGTTCGACCGTCGGAGGTATGACATGCAGATCCATTGCCTCTGACAAGAGGTATGCCGCAACTTCACGTTGATATAACCCGGCCGGAAAATCCCATAGGGGTCGTTCGCCGCGCAATGGCTTGTAAATTCCTTTGCCGACTTGATCGCCGAGCGTCAAGTTGACGAGGAAAGTCGCATTGCTGCTGTAGGGCATACGACCTTCAACTTCGATCTCGCCATATTGCAGTACTTCTAAGATATTCATGAGGGGACGCTCATTAGGACAGATCGAAGTAATTAGTTCATGCGAGGGCAGAAATGGCCATCGGGGTTGATAGGAAGTTCGCAATACTCGCAATCGGGCCGCCCCGCCGAAACGATGCGATCGGCATTGTCACAAAAAGCCATTGCTTGTGCACGGGTCATGCTGACACGGGCACGGGCGCCTGACGTGTTCTCGAGATCGTCTTCGTCTTCTTCTTCAAGGTCGTCTTCGTCATCATCTTGCGATAGTGGGGCAAATTCTTTGAGGTGCAAAACAAATTCATCATTTGAGCGATTGAACTCGAGAGCAATCGCCCCAAGAACAAAGGCTTCTTGAACTGGTTCGGCCAGTTGCATCACTGATCGAGGCGGTTGGCCCTCTGGCACTGGCAAGTGGGCGAGGGCTCGACGAAGGTATTTGCCGATTGCGGCGACTTGTTGCTTTTCTGACCTGATAGTCACCGTGCGTACACCGGCACGGGCTTGAATATAAAAAGTGCGTCGTCCGGGTTCGCCAACAGCACCTGCAGTGATGACATCAACGAAATCAAAATCGGCAAAGAAATCCATTGCCTACCTCACGAAGGGCGGAGATCGCCAAGCGATCCGCCAGTCGAATTGACGTTGAGAACAATGGGCCCACCAGCGGTGTACGCGATTGCCGAAACCGAACATGTACTAATCACGATGCGCTGGAAAAGATCGATGTGTGTTCCCATGGCGTGAGCTACGGCGGCCTTGATGGGGTCGGCATGTGAAACACACACAATAACTCCGCCGCGATGTTGCGCGACTAATCGATCAATCGCTGAAACCATGCGAGTTTGCATTTCGGTGAAACTCTCGCCATTCGGAAAACGAAATGTTGACGGCGCACGTTGAACTGTGGACCATTCGGGAAGTTTCATCAGTTTGCTGAGCTCTGCGCCAGTCCAGTCGCCAAACTCACATTCAAGTAAACCCTTATCGATCTTGGTACGTAAACCCAAAGAGCGTGCGATAGGTGCAGCAGTTTCGCGAGCACGTTCAAGCGGTGAGGCGTAAATGGCATCAACTTTTTTCAACCCAGCAAAGCGCTCGGCAGCGGCCTCGGCCTGTTTGATTCCGGCTTCGGCAAGATGCAAGCCGGGAGCGCGACCTGGCAAAAGCTTGCCAGTTGTTGGTGTCTGTCCATGACGAACGAGCAGTACCAAAGTTGATGAAGGTGGGGCTGACTTCATGGCTTTTTTCGCAGTCATAACACGTGCCAACCTAGTGGCAAATTGACTACTTTGCCTTGTCAGCGTTCGAGAGCAATACGAGTCGCAGCAGCAGCTTGGGCAATTGCACATGCTCCGTCGTCGACGAATTGACTCATTGAAAAGAATCCATGCACCTGCCCGTAATAACGGGTGACCGAACACGCGACGCCTGCTTCAATGAGTCGTTGCGCGTATTGTTCGCCTTCGTCGCGGAGCGGATCGTATTCGGCTGTAATCACGATCGCGGGTGGGGCTGAGGCAAGAGTGGTTGCATCGGCGAACAAAGGCGAAACTCGCGGATCGGTTGGTGTACCAATTGAACCACTGAGGTAGTGATCGCAGAACCATTTCATTCCCGCAGCCGTCAAGCGATAACCGTCACCATTGTCTTTGTAGCTTTGCGAGCTACGTGTTGCGTCTGTGACTGGATAAATGAGCATCTGAAACTTGAGTGGTACTGGCTGCAGATTGGCGACGACAGCCGCCAAGTTTCCTCCTGCAGAATCTCCACCGACTGCAATGCGGGTTGCATCAATGCCGAGTTCTGCGGCATTCGCATATGCCCAGCGCAACGCCACGATGCAATCGTTAAGCGGTTCGGGGAACGCGAACTCGGGAGCCAATCGGTACTCGACTGACAACACTGCATGTCCCATCGCCAGCGCAAGTTTGCGACAGACATCGTCGTGTGTATTGATACTTCCGAGTACCCAACCGCCACCGTGGTAGAACACCAAGAGTCCGAGGCCTTTGCGGTCATTCGGGCGATACAGGCGAGCCGAGACACCATCGGCATTGACTTCTCGAATCTCATGTAGTTCAACAGTTGATGGCGCAGTCATCATTTCCATACCTGCACGAGCAACGGATGGTTCTTGGGTTTCGAGTGCAGGAGCATTCATCTGCTCCATAACGACTAACAGTGCTGCGGTTTGTGGGTGAAGTGCCATGGCAATATCTTGCCATTGACGACAGCGTTACTTCGTCTTGAGATTGGTTTCGTTGCCAGCAAGTAGTCGCTTGAGATTTGGGACATGACGCCACACAACAAAAGCACAGAGTCCGACACCAGTCAGTACTTCGCCGGCCGGGCGGCCAATGATGATCTGTGAAACCGGAAGGCCGATGGCGATCGCCAATGAACCAAGGGATGCTTTCTTGGTGACTTTGGCGGTAACGAGCCACAGCAATGTCATGGCAATGCCGAGCAGGGGATAGAGGGCGATCATTCCGCCGCCGGCTGTAGCGACGCCTTTGCCACCTTTGAACTTACGCGTGACTGGAAAAACATGGCCAACGACCGCAGCACAAGCCAAGGCCAATGCTCCGGCGTAACCCGCGATCAAAAAGCCCACGCCCACGGAGATTGCACCTTTGAGTCCATCAAGAACAAAAACAAGAACACCAAGTTTGCGGCCCAAGAGCCGGCCCACATTTGAAGCGCCCGGATTTCCTGAACCATTGGTTGTGATGTCGATACCGCGGCCGCGCGCGATGATGACCGCACTGGGGAAGGTGCCGAGCATGTAGGCGACGGGTATAAGCAACAAAATGGGAATCACTGCGTCCATCTTTATGGCTCGCGCTGAGTGAATGGGGGACTATCTCAGAAGGGCCTCTTTTACCAGTGGGTATCGCGCGGGCGCGCGCGTCAGGTCGGTACTCTGCCTTCAATGTCTGACGAGTCAAAATATGGTGAAAGCGCGCCTCGAGTTCGACGCAGCACCGCCACGTCAGCCTTTGGTGCATCGAAACGCGAGGGCCACGATGCATCGGCTTTTTACGCCCGTTTTCGCACGCCCGATATATCGTCAGATGACACGTTGGCCGATCCGGGGTTAGTCGACCCCATTCGAAATCAGATCTTCGTCGGCGATTCTCGCGATATGTCGCGAGTCCCCAACAACTCAGTCGGGTTGGTGGTGACGTCACCTCCTTATTTCGCCGGCAAGGCCTACGAAGAGGCTCTGGGTGAGGGTCATATTCCGGCCGACTATGTCGAATATCTAGAAATGCTGACCGAGGTTTTCGCCGAATGCCAGCGGGTACTTGAGCCGGGTGGACGCATTGTCGTGAACGTGGCCAACTTGGGTCGCCGACCCTTCCGTTCATTGGCTTCTGACATCACGACAATCTTGCAAGATGAACTTGGTTTCTTGTTGCGAGGCGAAGTGGTGTGGCTCAAGCAGCGCGGGTCGTCGGGGAGTTGTGCTTGGGGTTCGTTTAGGTCGCCAACGAATCCAGTTTTACGCGATACGACTGAACGATTGATCATGGCCAGCAAGGGCCGCTTTGATCGGGCAATGGTGCCGGCCAAGCGCGCGAAACGTGGGCTGCCATCGGTTTCAACATCGACATCAGATGAATTCATTGAAGCAACGATTGATGTGTGGGAGATCCAACCCGAAAGTGCGACGCGGGTGAATCATCCAGCACCATTCCCAGTCACACTTGCGGAGCGTTGTATTGATCTGTATTCATTTAAGGGTGATCTCATCCTTGATCCGTTCATGGGATCGGGTTCAACAGCGATCGCAGCCTCACGCTTGTCGCGATCGTTCGTGGGATTTGATACTGATGAGAATTACGTAGAGCGTGCGATGCAACGCGTTGTCGACGATGGACAGCCTCGAGTTAATGAAGAACAACGCTCAATCCGCGATGTGGTTGAGGAGATTTTGATACTCAACAATTTCCACAAAATCGTGTGGGGGCAAAAGGTTCTGACCGGATTTGAAATCGCGGGTAAGGCAACACGTCCCGATGGTCGAACGATCTTGTTTGATATTGCTGGTGGCCTCACGAATGTGCGACCAGGTTTATCACGCGGTGATTTGTTGTGGCGAGCCATCGGCCGAGCAGCAGTGGTCACCGAAGTATTTCCCGGCGAAAGGCTCGTGGTTTTCACTTCTGCACTTCCCGAAAAGTTGAGTGGTGGGAATGCTCTGGCAGTCGTCGTTGGGCCAGGAATGCCGATCACGGCCGTGATTGATGTCAGCGATTTTGAATCGGCGCGTCATCATCCGGTGTTGGGCGATTAGACCCTCGTTTCCGGGGTGTTTTCGCGCCCAATGAACTAGATCTTGAGGGCAGCGCGACGGGCTTCGAGAACTGCTTCAAGGATTGTGCGCGGCGCAACACAGTCGCCAATTTGAAGCGCACCATCTATCGGGTCTGTGGGCAATCTGAAGCCAGCATCAACCACAGCCGCACATTCGAGCTCGGTCAGTTCACCCGAAAAGCGATCTTGGACACGTACAACAAAATTCATGGCTCGCTTTTCAACTGCACGAACAACACTGCGTCGTTGAACGCGAGCGCCACGTTGAGCAAGTCGAACGTTGGCTGGTGCAAGATCGCCTGTACGAGATAATTCGTTACCTGCAATATTGTCGGGTGTCACCAAGATTGCTCGTTCGCCAAGTTCTTCAGCGAGCGAAACGCCAATGGGTCCGCCGATCGGATCAAGAATGATGACGACCCCAGATTCGGGAAGCGACAATTTGCCGCAACGAACGTCGGCGATATCGAGCACTTCTGCCCCGACACCAACCTCGTATTCAGCAAACCCACGCTGAGCTCCTGTGGCTTGAACGACAACCTGCGATGGGTTGGTAGAAGCATTCTTAAATTCGCTATTAAGTTCAACCGTGACACCAAGGCGTTCAATTTCTGACTTCAACCATGAGATCAGCGGTTGCCCAGGTCCGGCGACGGCAGCAATGCCGCCGATGTTTGACGCCTTTTCAACGATGGTGACTACGTGACCTCGTAATGTCGCGACTCGTGCAGTTTCAAGTCCGGCGATACCGGCACCTATGACAGTGATTGTTCGCGGCGACTTTGACGACGCATACCAATCGGGATCTTGTAACTCGTGGCCCGATGTTGGTTCGCTGACACAAGTCACGATTGGGTTGCGAGCATCGCGCACTTGGCAGGTTTGATTACAGCGGATACACGGACGAATCTGTGCTTGCTGATCATTTTTGATTTTGTGTACGAGTTCAGGGTCGGCGATTTGTGCGCGAGTCATTTCAACTGCGTCGCACACGCCGTCGCTCATTGCCCATTCGGCTTGACCTACTTCAACTATTGAACCTTGCAAGAAAACTGCGACATGAGCAGGCAGTGCCGAGCGGATAGAACGACACACATCAATGTTGAAGCCAGTTGGTTCATGAAAATCTGGACGTGTCTTTTCTACGGAGAAAATTGACCCACGAACCACAACGACATAATCAATTCCGAGTCCGCATAATTCGCGAGCGATTTCTGGCGCCATCTCGGGTGTGATACCAGCCCACGGTGCAAGTTCGTCACACGACAATCGCAAACCAATCACAGCATCTGCACGTACTGCAAGTGCCGCGCTCTTAACCGCATGAACTACTTGTCGCGCGAAAAGCAGACGATCGGCATATTCGTCACCACGTTGGTTAGTGAGTCCAGATAAAAACTGCCGAACCAAACTGTGTTGTCCAGCGTTGATTTCGACGCCGTCGCACCCAGCGCTGATGGCGATGCGAGTGGCAGCGCCAAAACCTTCGATGACTGCAACGATGTCTTCGTGTTCCATCCATTTGGGAACTTCACGAGAGTTGACTTCAGGTACGCGCGACGGAGCCCACAGCGGTTGTTGCGAGTAAGCCGACGAACCTTGTCCTCCGGCATGATTGAGCGAAGCAATGACAAGCGCACCATGGCGATGGCACGCCTCGGCAATATCGGCCCATCCATCGGCACAACGACTTGCGAGAGGAGCGCGTTCGTAAGGCCAGTCACTGTCGTGAACACTTGCACCTTCGATAACGATGGTGCCGCAGCCACCTTTGGCGCGACGTTCGTAGTAGGCGACATGGTCGGGCGAGAATGAACGTTCGTCGTTGCCTAAGTTCGTGACATGAGGTCCGAACATCACTCGATTAGGAGTGGTTCGCGAACCGAGCGACAGCGGCTGAACTAGTGACATCGCCTACAGTCTCGCTGATTTTCGGCAAAATCGGAAACTATTCGCCGAGGTATTTTCGGAGAGTTCTAACGAGCCGCCGAAACAGGAAGCTTCTTGCGCGTCAGAGTGACAGGCTTTGAATGATCCATGCTTGGCTTGGGTTCAGAACCTCGCGAAATCACTGAAAGTGCTTCGTCGGCATCGCCGCCGACACATTCGGGGTCGGGGCCGTCGAGCGGCAAACCCGTAAAGAACTTGGCAGCCATGCAGCCACCTTGACACGCGTCAAAGGCACCGCACGACGCGCATGCGCCAGCTGATTGCGGTTCACGAAGCGACAAGAAGAGATCGCTTTGCTTCCAGACTCGTGAGAATCCGCCCTCATCGCGCACATTGCCCGCTTTGAATTCATCATGAATGACGAACGGGCAGGCATACACATCGCCAATGGGGTCTATCAGACACACCACTCGACCAGCACCGCACATATTGAGGCCAGGTAGTGATTCGCCTAGTGCATTGAGGTGAAAGAACGAGTCGCCTGTTAAGACATTTTCGCCGTGCTTCAACAGCCAGTTGTAAATCTCGCGTTGCTGCGCATTGGTCGGGTGGAGTTCATGCCACGTATCAGCACCACGTCCGGCTGGGCGTAAACGAGTGATACGCAACTGTGCACCGTAGTGATCGGCAAGGGCTTTGAACTGATCAAGTTGCGAAACGTTATGGCGAGTTACGACCACTGAAATTTTGAATTGGCCGAAGTTGGCAGCTTTCAAATTTTCCATGGCGCGAATCGCCATGTCGTACGAACCTTCGCCACGCACAGCATCGTTTGTCGCGGCGTCAACACCGTCAAGGCTGATTTGAATGTCGAGGTAGTCCATGGCGGCTAGGCGTTGTGCCTTCTCTTCATCAATGAATGCGCCGTTGGTACTGAACTTCACTCCGATGCCGTTTGCCACCGAGTACTCGAGTAGTTCAAAAAAGTCGCGACGTACCATTGGTTCGCCGCCACCAATGTTGATGTAGAACACCTGTAGGTCACGAAGATCATCAAGGATCTTTTTTGCTTCGGCGGTCGAGAGTTCGCGTTCGTCGCGTTGACCACTTGATGATAAGCAATGCACACATTGCAAGTTGCACGCATAGGTAAGTTCCCAAGTAAGACAGATAGGGGCATCAAGGCCCCGCTTCATTTCTTCAACTAGCGATTTGGCGCTCACGCACGACCTCCGATGTTTCGAGCGATGACAAGGCTGCAACAAATGACGGCCAACGCTCTGGGGCTACTCCGCATGCAGTCAATGTTGACTGCACGTCGGGATGTGAATTAAGTGATTGCACCACGGTGACGACGTCGGGGTGCTTCAAAAAGATGAGGCGGCGATTGCCGTAGTGATACGCCAGCGCACCGAAAGTTTCTGGACGAACCGCTACTTGTGGATGGATTTCGAGAACTGACTCGAGAACGACAGACATGGCGGTCTCGTTTGCCGTAAACGCGAGGCTCAGTAGACGCCGCACATGCCGTCGATGGAAATTTCCTCGATGAGCAGTTCGGCTTCAATGGCGGGGGCGTCCCCATCTACATGGGCGACGGGGGAGTCTTCGATGACAGAAGTATCTGCGGTGACAATCGGGCTTTCCATGTCTTGAAGCGTACAACGCGCCGACTCACGAGCGACTACCGTTCGCCTGATCTAATATGAATATCAATTCGGGTCATCGACACGATGACCACCTAGTCACGGGGGTGCACATGAAATCTAAGGCCGCAATTTTGTGGGAGACCAACAAGCCCTGGAGCGTTGAAGAGATCGAACTCGACGAGCCAAAAGCTGGTGAAGTACTTGTTGAAATGAAGGCATCAGGAATGTGCCATAGCGATGAGCACCTGATGACGGGTGATCTTCCTTTTGCCCTGCCCATCATCGGTGGCCACGAAGGTGCTGGCATCGTTCGCAAAGTTGGCGAAGGCGTCAGCTGGCTAGCCCCGGGCGACCACGTGGTTTTCGGTTTCATCCCGTCGTGCGGACGTTGCCCGAGCTGTTCAACAGGTCATCAAAACTTGTGTGATCTCGGTGCGTTGATGGGTGGCGGACGTCAGATCACTGATGGCGGTTCACGTCACCACGCTCGTGGTCAAGAACTGGGCTTGATGTGCCTGCTCGGAACTTTTGCCCACCACACCGTGGTGAATGAAGCCAGTTGTATCAAGGTCGATAACGATCTACCGTTCGACAAGGTGTGCCTCTTGGGCTGCGGAGTTGTGACAGGTTGGGGCTCAGCGGTTTATGCGGCCGAAGTCAAGCCTGGCGACACCGTTGCAGTTGTCGGCGTCGGCGGTATTGGCGCCAATGCGATTCAGGGTGCTCGTTTGGCAGGTGCCAAGCGCATCATTGCTATTGATCCCGTTGAGTTCAAGCGCGAAAAGGCAATGGAGTTTGGGGCAACCCACACCGCGGCCTCAATGACCGATGCCGTGGCACTCCTTCAAGAGGTCACTTGGGGCACCATGGCCAACAAGGTCATTTTGACCATGGGCGTCGGTTCGGGCGCCCTCATGGCTGAAGCAATGGCTTTGGCCTCAAAACGGGGTCGTGTGGTTGTCACCAACATCCACCCCGCCATGGAAATGGGCGTCACGATGAACCTGCTCGACGTCACCTTGATGGAAAAGCAAGTCGTCGGTTCGCTGTTTGGTTCGGGGAACCCCCGTGCCGACATTCCGAAGTTGGCTGGTCTGTACCGCGAAGGTCAGCTTGATCTCGACGGTCTCGTGACCCGCACCTACTCGCTCGAAGGCGTCAACGACGGCTACGAAGCCATGCGCGCCGGCGAAAACATTCGTGGAGTTCTCGTTTACGAGTGAGATCTGACGTGACTCGCCTAGAGCCGTGAGGTTCTAGGCGAGTAGCGTTCTCCTTGTAGGTGCGAAGGACGTGCCACGAAGGGGAGACCGCCATGTCTGGAATCCGTAAGTCAAAGGCCGCCGTATTGTGGGGCTTGAATCAGCAGTGGAAGATCGAGGAAATCGAAATCCACCCACCGAAGACCGGTGAAGTGATTGTTCACTGGCGCGCTGCAGGTTTGTGCCACAGCGATGAGCACTTGGTCACTGGCGACATGGTTCCGCCCGAAGAGTTCTGGCCCCTCATGGGAATTGAAAGTTTCTTCCCGATCATCGGTGGCCACGAAGGTGCTGGCGTTGTTGTTGAAGTTGGTCCCGGAGTCACGAGCGTCGCAGTTGGCGATCACGTGTCCGCATCTTTCGTTCCGTCGTGTGGACGTTGCCGTTACTGCAGCACCGGTCGTCAGAACTTGTGTGACAACGGTGCCAAGACATTTGTTGGCGGCATGATCACTGATGACACTCACCGTCACTTCGTTAATGGTCAGCCCGTCACGTTGATGGCCAAGGTCGGCACCTTCTCTGAGTACGCATGCGTGAGCGAGCAGTCAATCATCAAGGTTGAAAAGGACATCCCGCTTGAGTGTGTTGCGCTCGTGTCATGTGGTGTGGCCACTGGTTGGGGATCGGCCGCAAATCGCGCCGGCACGCAGCCTGGAGACACCGTTGTTGTCGTCGGTATCGGTGGCATTGGTATGAACGCAGTGCAAGGTGCGCGCATGGCTGGAGCCAAGCGCATCATTGCTATCGACCCGATCGAGTTCAAGCGCGAAAAGGCCATGGAGTTCGGTGCAACTCACACATTCCCCTCAATGGCTGACGCCATGATGTCGGTGATGGAAATGACATACGGTCAGATGGCCGATCGCGTCATCATGACCCCTGGTGTTTTGCACGGCGAAATGATGGGTGAGGCCATGAACTTGGCTGGCAAGGGAAGCACCGTTGTGATTACCGCTATTTCGCCGATGACGAGCGAAACAGCAAACATCAACTTGTTCAACTTGGCGATGTGGAACAAGGAAATCAAGGGAACCATCTTTGGTTCGTTGAATCCTCGTGCCGACATTCCTGCGTTGCTCGATATGTACCGCGCTGGTCAACTGAAGCTTGACGAACTCATCACCAAGACCTACAAGCTTGAAGACATCAACGAGGGCTATGAAGCCATGCGTGACGGCACGAACCTTCGTGGCGTTATTGTCAACGCCTGATTGTTGACACATCAATGACTCAGTCGTCGCGCAGTTCTCTGATCGCGTCGCTCGATGACACTGTCATCGGGCGACGTCGTGAAGTTGAACTAGTAGTCGCAGCACTTGATGCTGATCGGCATGTGTTGCTTGAAGGACCACCCGGAACTGGCAAGAGCACGCTGTTGCGTGCTGTCGCCGAAGGATTGGGTATCGGTTTTGTTTTCGTTGAAGGTAATGCCGAACTGACTCCCGCGCGACTTGTTGGTCACTTCGATCCGGCTCGAGTACTCACTGATGGTTATGACCCTGATGTGTTTGTTGACGGTCCTTTGGTGACCGCAATGCGTGATGGCTCGTTGTTGTATGTCGAAGAAATCAATCGTATTCCCGAAGAAACTTTGAACGTTCTCATCACGGTCATGAGCGAGGGCGAACTCAATGTGCCACGCTATGGTCGAGTGGCGGCTTCGTCGGGTTTCCGTTTAGTCGCAGCGATGAATCCGTTTGATGCTGTCGGCACTGCGCGTATTTCTGGTGCGGTATACGACCGCGTATGTCGTGTGTCAGTTGGCTATCAAAATGCTGAAGTTGAACAGCGCATCGCTGGACGCGGTATGAAGAACCTTCCTGATGGTTGGCTCGACAAGGTTGTTGAGTTGGTGCGTCGCACGCGTACCCACAGTGATCTTCGCGTTGGTTCTTCAGTGCGTGGAGCAATTGACATGGCTGCTGTGACAGTGTCGCTTGCGAGCGTGCGCTCACTCACAGTTCTTGATGCGGGTGTCGGACTTGATGCAGCACTCGTTGCGTTGTCGGGTCGTGTGCGGGTACGTGAAGGAAGTATGCGCACCGCCGAAGACATCATCACTGAATTGTGGAATGAGGTGTTTGCCCCCGCTCCGCAAGGCGAATCGGGAAAAGCGAGCGCCCCAGTGGGGGCGACCCACTAGCCAAAGAGGGTGCTGCTGCCGATGACGCAGTGAATGAAGCATCAAAGAAAACTTTGTCGCGACGTGAGTTGTCACGTAATCCACAATTTGAACAAGTGTCGCCCGAAGTTGGTGAACTTGATGAAACTGCCGTTGAAGAAGGTCTTGAAGAAGACCCCGATGCGATGCTCGCGCTACTGGCCGATCTCACGGGTGCGACTGATCAGAAGTTACGTGATCTTGCGAAGCGACTGGCTGGACGTTTGTTTTTAGATGTGTCTAAACGTGGCCCAGTGTCACCACGCGGAATTGGCAAGATGGCAACTCGTCCGTATCGCCCAGATGCTGGAGACATTGACCTTGATGCCTCAATGGATGCAATCCTCGAGGCACGTGCTTCACGACGAGCCATAGATCCCGAAGGTTTAAAGGTTCGAAGTTGGGTGAAGCCAGGGACGGCAATTTCGCTCTTAGTTGATCGCAGCGGATCAATGGGTGGGAAGCCGCTCGCGACATCAGCGATGGCTGCTGCCGCCGTTGCGTGGCGCAGCCCCGAGGACTACAGCGTGATTGCATTCGGAAAAGATGTTGTTGTCGCAAAGGGCCAAACATCAACAAAGTCGGGCGAACAAGTAGTCAACGACGTGTTGGCATTGCGTGGTTTTGGCACCACCGATTTGGCGGGAGCATTACTCGCTGCCGGTGATCAGTTGTCGCGCACTCGAGCTGGGCGACGAATCACCGTGATATTGAGTGATTGTCGAGCAACCGTAGAAGGCGATGTGCACGCTGCAGCGAGGGCACTCGACGAGGTAGTCATTTTGGCGCCGCTGGGCGATGACGCCGAGGCTCGAGTGTTGGCTTCGCAAGTTGGCGCACGTATTGCTTGCATTGACGGACCAAGTGATATTCCATCGGCATTGCAGACCGTTCTCGGGGACTAAAACTTGATGTTGAGTGTGTAGCACTAAGTGCTACACTTGCCAAATGGCACAAGTAATTTCTCAAAGAGAGTTCAGGAATGATTCCGCTGAAATCATGCGTCGGCTTGATCTGGGCGAAAGTTTCATCATCACTCGTAATGGTCAAAGTGTTGGAGAACTGACGCCACTTCGCCGACAACGATTTGTGTCAGTCGATCATTTTCTTGCAACGATGCAAAATGCTCCCGTGATTGATTCCGCAAGATTTCGCTCTGATCTTGATTCAGTGCTTGACCAAGACCTGATGCCTCTTGCCTGATCAGCAACCCCGGACAGGAGTTCTAGATACTTCTGTCATCATCGATCTCGCTCAAATACAACGCGAGTTGTTACCGAACGAATTTGCGGTAAGCGCAGTCACGATGGCGGAACTGGCTGCAGGGCCACATGCAACATCGGATTCGCAGGAGCGTGCTCGGCGCCAGGATTTACTCCAGAGAGTTGAAGCATCGTTGGACCCATTGCCGTTTGATGCCGAGGCGGCACGCGCATTTGGTCGGCTCTATGCGAGCGTTTATCACGAAGGGACGAAGGCCCGTGGATCCAGGGCACTAGACCTAATGATCGCAGCAACAGCTATGTCGCATCGTATGCCGCTGTACACGCGCAACCCTCAAGATTTTTCTGCGGTCGTCGACCTCATAGAGATAATCTCTGTCTGAATTTGCGGTTTGCTTAGCGGCAGGCGGGGTCGTTCGTAGGCAAGATACCAACGCTATTCGACTCGACGTACACCGGAACCAAAGTGGTTGATGTTGTACTTGTCGTTGTAGTTGTCCGCGGAGCCTTAGTTGTTGCTGGAACAGTCTCTCCAACAAGCGTGCTCGGCGGTGTCGGCGCAACCGTTGTCGCAATTGTCGTTGCCGGGGCCACAGTAGTAGTCGCTACCTCAAAGATTTGCTCAGGTGCGTCAACCAAACGTGCTCGTCCTTGGAACACAGCCAAGACCGCTTTCATATTGTCGGTCTTGATGCGAGGTTCGATGACCGAAAGTCCACCCACCATTTTTCCGGCACCTTCAACTTGGTACGTCTTCATGGTAGAAGCATCAAGATTCTTCATGGCATTAGCTAGTTCAAGCAATTTGCCAGTTGTGAGATTCGAATCAAGAATGACGTATTTCAGGGCTGCGTCAATCAAGTCTTTGGCAACTGTTGGATTGCCCGCTGACTTGTCGAGAGCCTTTTGAATAGCTCGCCGCAAAAAGTCTTGCTGACGTGAGATTCGTCCGCGATCGGCCGCTGGATCCTCAATCCACTTTTTGGTTCTGGCGTCGTAGTAGCGGAAGTGCCGTGATCGAACGTAAGCCAAGCCCTCTTCGCCGTCAAATGTATGACAACCGGGAGCTTCAATGAGCAAGTTGGTGTTCTTGTCACGAACAGGTGTTGCGAACGGAACACGTACGCCGCCGACAGCATCAACGATTTCTTTGAAAGCGCAGAAGTCAACATTGACATAGTGATCAATCAAGATCCCGAAGTTGTCAAAGATGGTAACGATGAGCGGATTTGGGTCGTCACGATTGAAAGCACTGTTGATGCGACCTTGAGTCTTCTTGCCATTGATGCGAACCCACAGGTCGCGCGGAAATGACAACACCGCTGCGGCATTGGTCGTGGGATCAAGTCGCAAAATCATGAGGGTGTCGGCGCGTTCGCCTAAACCATTTCGATTGCCGAAGGTTGCGGCATAGGGAGAATCGGGATCGACACACGCACCGTTGTCGGTACCGGCGATTAAGAAGTTCTTCGCAGTGAGATCGACGGGGATCGCCGGATCGGTGACTGACGGTTGGCCTGTCGCTGGATCAATCGGTGTCGTGGTGGTTGGCAACGTGAGCTTTGGTCCACCTTGTGCACCGAGGATAGATACAACTTTGCGATCGTTGGCTTTTTCGTTGCCGTAATAGACGGCGATCGCCGTTCCGAAACAAGTAACAGCCAACAATGTGTTGAAAGTGAGAACGAGACGTTGAGGCCAGGTGCGACGGCGCTTTTCTAACGGTCCAAGGGTCAATCGAGGAAGGCCCGTCAGGGTGTCATCCTCTTGATGGGTTTCGGTGCCTGGTGACTGTTCGCCAGGTTCTACAGAGTCCGTCACAGAAAGAACAAACTACCCGTCTTGGCTATGTCTTGTCTTTCAGGGCTGTGTCGTTCAGGGACATGTCTTTCAGGAAGCGGGCTCGGGTGGTGCGAGAACCGCTGAGACTGTTGTCTCGCCAGCACTCGGTTCGGTGACCCAGGAGCGCACGCTGCCGGCATCGCTCAGGTCGCCACGACCCAATTCAAAAGCGGCCAGAACGCTTTCGCTTGCTGAAATGGTTGCCTCGGTCACGGCGGTCTTTTGCGAGGTTTTGGCGTCGGTTTTCGCGCGGCGAACCTGGCTCAAGATCTCACCAATAGGGTCGAGGATGGCGCTATCACCGATAGGACCAAGTTCGCCTTCGGTTGGCCAAGAAGTGGTGTGCACCGAGCCAGGCTGCCACCAACGCCACACCGTCTCGGTTGTAAACGGCATAAAGGGTGCCAAGAGGCGTTGCAGTGCCGATAAGGCAAGTCGCAACGCACTGATTGCCGAACCTGATGCGTCGGGCCCTTGGCTGTTGTAGACGCGTCCTTTGACAAGCTCGACGTAGTCGTCGCAGAACCACCAAAACATTGCTTCGGTTCGTTCAAGGGCTCGCGCGTAGTCGTATTGATCGAATGCGACAGTCGCTTCACGGACCGTTTCGCCAACGCGTGCCAACATCGCCAAGTCGACAGGGTGTGTGGGCTTCGCATCAGCACTTGGTTGCGGGAAAGTCAAAACGAACTTGGTTGCGTTGAGCAACTTGGTCGCCAACTTCTTGCCAACCTTCATCTGGTCTTCGCTAAAGGCTGTATCAATACCGGGGCGAGCCGAGGCCGCCCAATAGCGAACCGCGTCTGAACCAAACTTTTCAAACAAGTCAACTGGGGTCACGACGTTGCCCTTTGACTTCGACATCTTCTTTCGGTCGGGATCGAGAATCCATCCCGACAACGCAGCGTTCGTCCATGGCAACGAATCGTGTTCGAAGTTTGAACGCACAACTGTGCTGAACAACCATGTGCGAATGATGTCGTGAGCTTGTGGACGCAAATCCATTGGGAAGATTCGTCCGAACAGGTCGGCGTCGTCTTCCCATTTGCCGGCGATCTGTGGTGACAACGAAGACGTGGCCCATGTGTCCATGACGTCGGGGTCACCGATGAATCCGTTGGGTTGATTGCGTTGATCAGCGGTGTATCCGACTGGCACATCAGTTGATGGGTCAATAGGCAACTGGGTTTCTGATGGAACGATGGGTGAATCATGAACCGTTTCACCCTCGGCATCGACGGGGTACCACACAGGAACCGGTACTCCGAAGTAACGCTGACGACTAATCAGCCAGTCGCCATTAAGTCCTTCGACCCAGTTTGAATAACGATGACGCATGTGGTCGGGGTGCCACACCAAATTCTCGCCACGGTTTAAGAGTGCACCACGTAGATCGGTATCACGGCCACCGTTGCGAATGTACCACTGACGACTTGTCACAATTTCGAGTGGGCGATCGCCCTTTTCAAAAAACTTGACGGGATGCATGATGGCGCGCGGTTCGCCAAGCATTGCGCCACATTCACGCAACATCTCGACAACCTTGGTCTGTGCCTGATTGATAAACAGTCCAGCGATCTGTTCGTATGCGGCAACTCCAGTTGCCGAATCAAGACCAGTTGGCGGAGTCGTGATGATGCGACCATCGCGGCCGATAATGGCACGCGTTGGCAAGTTGAGTTCGCGCCACCAAACGACGTCGGTCAGATCGCCGAATGTACAAATCATCGCGATGCCAGTGCCCTTGTCGATTTGGGCGAGTGGGTGAGCGAGGACTGGAATTTCTACTTCGTACAGCGGGGTGCGAACTGTCTTGCCGAAAAGTGGTTTATATCGATCGTCATCAGGGTGAGCAACGAGCGCAACACATGCGGCTAACAAAGCTGGGCGAGTGGTGTCAATGACGACATCACCTTCGCCGTCACTGCGCGCGAAAGCCAAGTTGTGATACGCCCCTGGACGTTCGCGATCTTCAAGTTCGGCTTGAGCAACCGCAGTTTTGAAATCAACATCCCAAAGCGTGGGCGCTTCTTGCGTGTATGCCTCGCCACGAGCCAAGTTGCGCAAGAACGCGCGCTGGCTTGCCCGACGACTGCGGTCTTCGATCGTCGTGTAGAGGTAATCCCAATCAACCGATAATCCGAGTCGACGGAAGAGGTCTTCAAAGATCTTTTCGTCTTCGTGTGTGAGTTGTTCACACAGTTCAATGAAGTTGGGCCGAGAGATCGCAATTGGTTGATGATCCTTAGGTGGATCACCGCGAAATGGGGGCGTGAAACCTGGTTGATAGGCAACGTTCGGATCGCAGCGCACTCCAAAAAAGTTTTGTACGCGACGTTCAGTAGGCAGACCGTTGTCATCCCAACCCATCGGATAAAAAACCGCTTTGCCCGTCATGCGTTGGTAACGAGCGATGGTGTCGGTGTGTGTATACGAGAAGACATGACCCATGTGCAACGAGCCGCTGACCGTCGGGGGTGGCGTGTCGATTGAGTACACATGCTCACGGGATGCTGAGCGATTGAACGCGTAGACACCCTCGTCTTGCCAGCGTTGAGCCCATTCGGCTTCAATGCCGTCAAGGGTGGGCTTTTCTGGAATCTGCGTCGGATCAAAGGCTGAATCGGTCACTGCCATGGGTTGCAGGTTATAGGTGTCTAGGCCGTGGGGGCGTAGGCTCGTGTGTCATGTTCAGGCTGTACGACACCGCAACTTCAGAGGTCCGCGAACTTGCTTTGCGCACGCCCGGAAAAGTCGGTATCTACTTGTGCGGTCCGACGGTGTACGGGCCGCCTCACCTTGGTCATGGTCGTGCCACTTTGGTGTACGACATTTTGCGTCGCTACCTCGAATGGTCGGGTCTTGACGTGCGCCTGGTCTCGAACATCACCGATATTGACGACAAGATCATTGATCGTGCGAATAAAGAAGGTCGCCCGTGGCAAGAAATCACCCACAAATGTGAAGACGTGTGGTTCAAAGCCATGGGCAAGCTCAATGTTCTGCGCCCGACCGACGTTCCGCACGCGACTGAATACGTCGACTCAATGGTCAATATGATCGGCGAACTCATCAGCCGCGACAATGCCTATGTCACCGAAGACGGCGTGTATCTGAATGTGTTGAACGTGCCCGATTACGGGCTACTTGCTCACCAAAGTCTTGACGACATGTTGTCGGGTGGTGGCGATCGTGAAGTGTTTGGCGCTGGCAACAAGAAGAACCCCGCCGACTTCGCGTTATGGAAGTTCAGCAAGCCGGGCGAGCCAGCATGGCCTTCACCTTGGGGCGACGGTCGGCCTGGTTGGCATAGCGAGTGCGTCGTCATGAGCCTCGACATTTTGGGTGAAGGTTTTGATCTGCACTGTGGTGGTATGGATCTCAAGTTCCCGCACCACGAGAACGAACGTGCACAAGCGATTGCTCTTGGTAAATCATTCGCTAATCACTGGATGCATAACGGTTTTGTGGTCGACACCGAAGGTGAGAAGATGTCAAAGAGCTTGGGCAATGTGGCCAATCTTCTTGATCTTGTTGAGCTGTACGACCCACGTGCGTATCGCTTGGTTCTTTTACAAACGCACTATCGCGGTCCAGTTCGTATTGGACAAGACAACATTGATGCATCGGTGAATGCATTGATGGGTCTCGATTCATTTGCCGCGCGCACGGCTGCTGTTTCTCAGGGCGCCACACCTGATGAAGAAGTCATCGCCAAATTCCGTGAATTCATGGACAATGACCTTGATACCTCTTCGGCTGTTGCATTGCTTTTTGAAACAGCTCGTCGGGCCAACGCAGCACTTGATGCAAGTGACACTGCTGCTGCCTCTTTATCTGCCGCAGTCAACGAGATTTGTCTCGCGTTTGGTTTAGAACTCAAGCAAGCATCCGAAATCCCATCAGATATTGCCGATAAGGCTGCAGCTCTTGATGCGGCGCGTGCGGCTAAAGATTTTGCGGTTGCCGACGCGTTACGGACTGAGTTAACTGCGGCCGGTTGGATCGTTGAAACGAATAAAGCAGGCACCACCGTCCGTCGTTGACGTATGGTGATTCATCGTGTTGAAGAAGTCTGCAAGCCGTCGCGACAAGGCTGCCCGAGTCCCATTGCCGCAAGGCTTTACCACTATTTGGATAACCGTCGCCCTTGATCTTGTGGGCTTTGGCATTGTTGTCCCCATCTTGGGTCGCTATGCCGAGAGGTATGGCGCAAGTGGTCTTGAAGTCGGTCTGTTGTTTGCGTCATTTTCTTTGGCGCAACTGATCTGTGCCCCATTGCTTGGACGTCTCTCTGATCGAATCGGACGTAAGCCCGTCATCATGATTTCGTTGCTCGGTACTGCAATTGGTTCGTTCGTGACTGGTGCGGCCGGAGCATTGTGGGTCTTGTTTGTCGGGCGCATTCTTGATGGGGCATCGGGTGCCAGTGTCGCGGTAGCCCAAGGCGCAGTGACCGACTTGGCTCCACCGTCAGAACGCCCCCGTTTGTTGGGCTTACTCGGTGCAGCATTCGGTGTCGGATTTGTGGTCGGGCCGGCCCTTGGTGGTCTTGCTTCTTTAGGTGGTGAACATATTCCGTTCTACGTTGCTGGAACAGTTGCCTTAGTGAATGCTGCTGTGGCATGGCGCCGTTTACCCGAAACTCGTCCAGCAGATGTACGTCGAGTCGCCCGTGAAGCAGCCCAAAATGACACTGGTGCCAAAGTCCGCTTGTGGGGCCTCGCTGTCGCTGGGTTTACCGCCATCGTTGCTTTCAGCGGATTTGAGGCAACTTTTTCACTTCTCGCTGGCGATCGTTTTCGTTTAACCGAAGCTGGTATCGCGGCGATTTTCGTGGGCATTGGTGTTGTGCTGGTAGCGGTTCAAGGTGGATTGATTCGACCCATTAACGCCAAGATCGGAACTCAACGTTCGCTGCAAGTAGGTCTTGTTTTGAATAGTGTTGGATTGGTCGTGTTGGCATTTGCAGAGACGTGGCCGTTGCTCATTGTTGCTTTGGCGTTCTTGACAGTGGGTCAAGGTTTAGTCACGCCCAACTTGTCATCGCTGGTGTCGGGCCGCGTCCCCGATCATCGTCGCGGTGAAGCACTTGGCTTTCAACAAGGTGTCAATGCATTCGGTCGCGTTGCTGGTCCAGCTCTCGCTGGCGTGTTGTACGACCACGTCGCGATTGGTTCGCCGTATCTAGTCGGCGGTGCACTATGTGGCGTTGCGTTAGTCGTTATCTCGTCAAAGAAATAGCGATATTTAGCGGTATTCAGTGAAAGTGCGCACTGTGCTGAAAACGCCATCGAGTGCAGCAAAGACGGGTGTACTTGCGACAAGTTTTTCTTGATCGCCGTACAGGCGAATTCGACCAGTAATGAATGCTTGTTGTGCGTTGAGTTTGTCAGTTGCAACTGCAGTTGCAGTTTCCCAGTCTTGTTCAAAGCGCACGTCTTCTGGATACGCGGCACCCGCACCAAAACTCGCACGACCTTCAGATACTTGCAAATGGTACGTCACGTCGCCTTCGGGACCGCCGGTAACGGTCTGTGTAATGCCGACCGTGTGATTACTGGCAATTGCGGCGATGGCTTCATTTGTCGCCACGGCCTGAGTGAGTGCATCGATCCACTCAAGGCTCAAGTAGCGAACAGTCTGGTTACTCATGGTGATTAGTCTGCCAGAGAAATTCTTCAGCTGTGCTGTGCCCGACGGTGACGAAGTATTTCAATCAGCATCGGCAAAACGGTAATGAGTCCGATGAGTAAGCGGGTGACTTCAATATTGCCCTCAATCCACAAGACTTCACTCAGGAAGTATCCAAGAGTGGTGGTGCCGATCAAACGAACTCGGACAACCTTGTTGACCGTTGTACCGGTATGACCGTCCTCTGTATCTCGACAAACAAAAGAGGCTCCCTTGCGGGCGCCTCTTTTCAGTCTTGCGACTGACTTCTTTGATGAACTACTCAGTGAGCAGCAGCCTTTTCTTTGTTCAAGGTAGCGATTCCGCCACTTTGACGACCAGAGAAGTTCACTGCGCCGATGAGAACAAGCAGTGCAACGCCAGCAATGACGTAGCGAATGTTGTTGTCGGCCTGGGTGATGATCGCGGGAAGGATCAACAATGACACCAAGTTCATCACCTTGATGAGTGGGTTCAATGCTGGGCCCGCAGTGTCCTTGAACGGGTCACCAACAGTGTCGCCAATGACTGCAGCCTTGTGAGACTCGCTGCCCTTGCCACCATGGTTGCCATCTTCGATGTACTTCTTGGCGTTGTCCCAAGCACCACCAGCGTTGCTGAGGTAGTTGGCCAACAATTGACCGACCAAGATGACCGCAGCCAAGAATGCGCCAAGAGCCTTCCAGTCGATACCAAAACCAATGACAACAGGAGTCAACGCCGCCAGCAATGCAGGTGTGGTGAGTTCGCGAAGTGATGCCTTGGTGCAGATGTCAATCACGGGGCCGTAGTCAGGCTGCTTCGTGCCGGCCATGATGCCGCCGTCAGCAAACTGGTTACGAACTTCTTGAACGACAACACCAGCGGTGCGGCCAACGGCACGAATTGCGAGTGCCGAGAACAAGAACGGAACAGCGCCACCGATGAGCAGGCCAATGAAGACCTTGGGCTCAGCTACGTTGATCGCCAGTTCTGGCAACTTGAAGACGCCATCAGCAAGGTTGGTGACGGTGTCAACAAGCGGCTCGCCAACACTGTTCTTCAGGTTTGCACCAGCGGTTTCGATGTATGAGGCGAACAAGGCCACAGCAGCAATCACGGCTGAACCAATGGCGAAGCCCTTGGTCACAGCTTTTG